>NZ_JBSGBZ010000105.1:0-14769 GCF_053601495.1 Streptomyces sp. NPDC004721 | reverse complement strand
CCAGCACCGCCCGGTGGGCGGCTTGGGCCCGCCCGGCGGGCGGGGCTTGCCCCCCCCCTGCACCCCCTGGGGCTCCGCCCCAGGGGGCCGGCCGAAACGGCAACAAAGAACCCCGTCCCCGGATGAACCGGGGACGGGGTTCCGTCGAGCGCCGGGCAGGCCTTGCACCTGCATCTCCCCGCAGGAAGCGGGACGTCTTTCCTTGGACCACCAACGCACTGCTCGCGGGCCTTCGTCGGCCGCTTGCGTGTCATGATCATAGCCCACCGGGAGGGCCGCGGGCCAATCAGCCGTCCTGGCCCCCGCCGACCGACTCGAACCGCCACCGATGCACGGCCCGCGTGACCAACTCACCCCCCGGCTCGGGAAGTTCCGGCAACTCGGCGGTGAACTCCGCGTCCCACCAGGTGATGACCAGCACCCGGTCCTGCGGGGCGCGGAAGGTCTCCCGGCGCAGGGGCCGCCCGGCGAGCTCCTGCCGCCGCGCCCAGGCGAGCAGTTCCTCCCCCCGGCCCGGAACCGCACGGGCCTCCCACATCAACGCCACTGTCACGGGTACAGGTTCTCCTTGCTCACCTCGTGCACATGGTCGTGGGTGTGCCCGGTGCCCGGCACATGCGGATCCGTCACCGGCAGGGACGAGTCCGCCGACAGGTCCCAACTGGAGGCCGCGCGACCGCGCGAGACCATCTCGGCGCCGAGCGCCGCCACCATCGCGCCGTTGTCCGTGCACAGCTTGGGCCGGGGCACGCGCAGCCGGATCCCGGCCGCCTCGCACCGCTCCTGCGCCAGGACCCGCAGCCGCGAGTTCGCGGCCACGCCGCCACCGATCATCAGGTGGTCGACGCCCGCGTCCTTGCAGGCCCGTACGGCCTTGCGGGTCAGCACGTCCACCACCGCCTCCTGGAAGGACGCGGCCACGTCACGCACCGGCACGTCCTCCCCGGCCGCCCGCTTGGCCTCGATCCAGCGGGCCACGGCCGTCTTGAGGCCGGAGAAGGAGAAGTCGTAGGCGGGGTCGCGCGGACCCGTCAGCCCGCGAGGGAAGACGATCGCCGCCGGGTCGCCCTCCTTCGCGTACCGGTCGATGACCGGCCCGCCCGGGAAGCCCAGGTCCAGTACGCGCGCGATCTTGTCGAAGGCCTCGCCCGCCGCGTCGTCGATCGTCGCGCCCATGGGCCGTACGTCCGCGGTGATGTCCGTGGACAGCAGGAGCGAGGAGTGCCCGCCGGACACCAGCAGCGCCATCGTGGGCTCCGGCAGCGGGCCGTGCTCCAGCTGGTCCACGCAGATGTGCGAGGCGAGGTGGTTGACGCCGTACAGCGGCTTGCCCAGGGCGTAGGCGTACGCCTTGGCCGCCGAGACGCCGACGAGCAGGGCGCCGGCCAGGCCGGGTCCCGCGGTGACCGCGATGCCGTCCAGGTCCCTGGCGCTGACGCCCGCCTCCTTGAGCGCGCGCTCGATGGTCGGCACCATCGCCTCCAGGTGGGCCCGGGAGGCCACCTCCGGGACGACCCCGCCGAACCGCGCGTGCTCGTCGACGCTGGAGGCGACCGCGTCGGCCAGCAGGGTGGTGCCGCGGACGATGCCGACGCCGGTCTCGTCGCAGGAGGTCTCGATGCCGAGGACGAGCGGCTCGTCCCTCAAGTCAGTCATGGATCTCGGTTCCTTGTACACCGTTGACGGAGGTTGCCGGGTCGGACAGGCGCATCACCACGGCGTCCACGTTCCCCGGCTGGTAGTAGCCGCGCCGGAAGCCGATGGGCTCGAAGCCGAAGCGTTCGTAGAGCTTCTGCGCGCGGACGTTGTCCACGCGGCACTCGAGCATCACCTCGGCACAGTCGAAGGCGCTCGCGGCCCGCAGCAGCTCGGTCAGCAGCCGGGCGCCGAGCCCGGTGCCCCAGTGGTCGCGGGCGACGGCGATGGTCTGCACGTCGCTCTGCCCGCCGGAGGCGACCAGTCCGGCGTACCCGACGATCCGGCCGCCGTCCTCGGCCACCACGTAGCGCCGGGTCGCCTCCGGGCCCCTGGAGTGCGCCAGCTCGGACCAGAACATGCCCCGGGACCAGGCGTCCTCCGGGAACAGGTCCTTCTCCAGTTCCAGCACCGGGTCGATGTCCCACCAGCGCATCTCGCGCAGTACGCACCGGGCGGACCCGGTCGTCGTCTGTCCCGTCACTTCGGGGTGACCACCTTGTAGTTCTTGGGCACCTGGGCGTCCGGCCGGCGCAGGTACAGCGGCCGGGGCGCGGGCAGCTCCTCACCGGCGGCCAGCCTCTCGGCGGCCAGCGAGGCGAGGGCGGCGGCCGACACGTGCTCGGGCTCGTGCGCCTGCGGGAAGGTCTCGGGGTACAGCAGCGCGCCCGCGCCGACCGCGGGCAGGCCCCTGACCTGGTCGGCGATATCGGCCGGCCGGCCCACGGCCGGGTCGGTGACCCGGGTGCGCGAGTCGGCGTACCGGGCCCAGTAGACCTCCTTGCGGCGGGCGTCCGTCGCCACGACGAAGGGGCCGGGGAGGTCGGCCGCGTAGGCGAGGCCGTCGAGCGTGCACACACCGTAGACGGGCACGCCGAGGGCGAGCCCGAGGGTGTCGGCGGTCATCAGGCCGACGCGCAGGCCGGTGTACGGGCCGGGCCCGACGCCGGCGACGACGCCCGTGACGGCGTCCAGCTTGAGCCCGGCCTCGGCGAGCACCCGGTCGACGGCCGGCAGCAGGAGCTCCCCGTGCCGGCGCGCGTCCACCTGGCTGGAGGAGGCGATGACGGCCGTTCCGTCGTGCAGGGCGACGGTGACGGCGGGGGTGGCGGTATCCAGAGCGAGCAAGAGCACGCAAACAGCCTACGGCTCCCGCGCCTCCGGCACGGCCGCCCAGGTCGGGCGGATTCCGGCTGCTACGGTCGCCGCGAGGCAGCGCGTGACGACCGAGGCGGAGGTGGACGACCGTGGCACGGAGCAGTTCGGGGTTCGTGGCCGGGCTCACCGCCGCGGCCGTCCTCGCGGTCGGCTTCCTCGCCCACCAGGCGCAGGCGACCGTTCCGCGGAGCCTGAGCGGCCGGCCCGGCCCGACGGCGACGCCCGCGGCGAGCGTCTCCAAGTCGCCCCGGGACAAACGGCGCCCGACCGCCCTGCCCGGCGGCTCCGGGACCGGCGAGCGGGTCGTGTACTCGCTGGACGACGACCGGGTGTGGCTGGTCGGCCCGGGCGGGTCGGTCCAGAACACCTTCCGGGTCGGCCCCGGCAACGTCGACCCGGCGCCGGGGACCTACGCCGTCGTGTCCCGTTCGAAGGCGATCACCGGGACCGACGGTGTCCCCGTCGAGCACGTCGTGCGGTTCACCAGCACGGACGGGGTGGTCATCGGTTTCAGCGCGGCGTTGGACGGCTCCTGGCCGACGCCCGACCCGGCGATCAGGACCGGCGGCATCCGTGCGTCCCGGGCGGACGGCCAGGCGATGTGGATGTTCGCGACGATCGGCCAGAAGGTCGTCGTCATCCGCTAGTGCTGCGACCCACCGGAGCGTTCCCTCGCGAGGTCATGCCCTTCACCGGGGCGCGTCGGCCGAAAGTCATCCGACAGGGCTACGCCGCTTCACGGCTTTCCTCCACCGCGCGGGGGGCCGCCGGCTCCGGGGCGCGCGGCGGCCGGGAGACCGCGTCGGCGGCGGCGCAGGAGGCCAGCAGATCGCGCATGGACACACCGCCCACCGCGTACGGCCGCGGCTTCGGTTTCGACTGGTGCCGCCGCTGCTGCTGCTCGTTGCTCTCCATGGCCGACATGGACGCCTCCTGGGGGCCGGGGGCGGACGTGGTTAGGCACGCCTAACCACGGGCTGAACACCATGTGACCATGCCCGGAGCACCCGGCGCAAGGACTTCCCGACGTCCTGTCGGAAAGTCCGGGCGGCCCTCAGGCGGTCAGAACGCCCAGGTCGACGGTGGCCCAACGGTCCCCGATCCCGGACACCGTCACGTGCCGCACCTCGTCCGTGGTGTCTCCGACGGCCCGGTGGATCACGACCTGGAGCCGCTCGTCGGTCAGCTCCTCGACCTTGCCCTCGCCCCACTCCACGACGACCACGGAGTCCGGCAGCGACACGTCGAGGTCGAGGTCCTCCATCTCGTCGAGCCCGCCGGACAGGCGGTAGGCGTCGACGTGGACGAGCGGCGGGCCGTCGCCCAGGGACGGGTGCCCCCGGGCGATCACGAAGGTCGGGGAGGTGACGGCGCCGCGTACGTCGAGCCCCTCGCCGAGACCGCGGGTCAGCGTGGTCTTGCCCGCGCCGAGTTCCCCGCTGAGCATCACGAGGTCGCCCGCGCGCAGCAGCTTGGCCAGACGGCGGCCCAGCTCGCGCATCTGCTCGGGGGCGTTGACGGTGATCTCGACGGACCCGGGGTCAGGGGTGTGCCGTGCTGCTGGTGCTTCCATAACCGTCAACGGTAGTGCCTGCCGGGACCGCGCCCGCGCGGGCGAGCAGGTCGGCGAGGCGGTCCGTGACGACCTCCGGATGCTCCAGGATCACCAGGTGCCCGGCGTCCGGGACCAGCACCAGCTCCGCCTCGGGAAGCAGGTCGGCGATGGCCTCGCTGTGCTCGCTGGGCGTGACGAGGTCCTGCACTCCGGCGAGGACCAGCACCGGCATGTCCGCGAAGAGGGCGAGCGCCTCGGTCTTGTCGTGGTCGCTGAAGGCCGGGTAGAACTCGGCGACCACGTCGATCGGCGTGCTCTCGATCATCCGCTCGGCGAACCGGGCGACCGCCGGGTCGATGTCGCGGCCGGCGAACGAGTACCGCTTGATGATGCCGGCGAACAGGTCCGCGGTGGCCCGCCGCCCCTTCTCCACCAGCTCGGCGCGCTGCCCGAGCGCCTTGAGCACGCCGGGGAGTACCCGGCGCACCGCGTTGACGCCGGCCACCGGCAGTCCGAAGTTGACCTCGCCGAGCCGCCCGGAGGAGGTGCCGACGAAGGCGGTGGCGACGACCCGCTCGCGGATCAGCTCGGGGTACTGGTCGGCCAGCGCCATCATCGTCATGCCGCCCATGGAGTGCCCGACCAGCACAATGGGTCCCTCGGGCGCGGCGGCGTCGATGACGGCCTTCAGATCGCGGCCGAGCTGGTCGATGGTCAGTTCCACGTCGTCGCGGGTCTGGGCCAGGCCCCGCTCCGACCGGCCGTGGCTGCGCTGGTCCCAGTGCACGGTGCGGACGACACCGCGCAGGGCGGCGCGCTGGAAGTGCCAGGAGTCCTGGCTGAGGCAGTAGCCGTGGCTGAAGACGACGGTGACGGGGGCGGGGGCCTTGCGGCCGAAGAGCCGCCGACGGCGCGGGCCGAGGTTCGCGGTGGCGTCGGGGTCGATGTCGTCGACCTCGTAGTAGAGCTCGGTGCCGTCGTCGGCGAGGGCCTTGCCCGGGGTGCCGCGCAGGGCTCCGTAGGGGCCCACCGAGTCCAGGGCGAGCCGGGCCTTGCGGCGTATGCCGCGGCCGACGGTCATCCGCTCGATGGCGACCCCGGCGGCGGCGCCCGCCGCCACCACGCCTATCGCGGCGCCGGCGATGCCGGTCGCCCGCCGCCAGCCGCCGGCTGCCTCCGCGGCAGAGGCGACGGCCGCCGTGGCGGCCTTCGCGACGGCCCCCGCACTGCTCTCGCTCACGTACCGCTCCTCTTTTTGCCGTACTGCTGTTCGCTCGGTGGCCGGCACCGGTCCCCGTGGGCGGACGGTGTCGCCGTCCCGCACGGGGTGCCGTGCCCCGGCCGGGTGTCCGCGCGGGTCACCCGTCCTGTACTGCCCTCTCCCCGCCCTCTGCTCGGTCCGGCTTCTCGTTCACATAGACGCGGGGGACGCGCGTGCCGATGCGCGTGACGATCTCGTACGCGATGGTGCCGGCGGCCTGCGCCCAGTCCTCGGCGGTGGGCTCGCCGCGGTCGCCAGGGCCGAAGAGCACGGCCTCGGAGCCGATCTCGGGCTCGTCCCCGCCCAGGTCGACCACGAACTGGTCCATGGCGACCCGTCCCGCGACGGTACGCCACTTGCCGCCGACCAGGACCGGCCCGGTGCCGGACGCGTGGCGCGGGATGCCGTCCGCGTAGCCGACGGGCACCAGGCCGAGGGTGGTCTCGCCGGGGGTGACGTAGTGGTGCCCGTAGCTGATGCCGTGGCCGCCCGGCACGTGCTTCACCAGGGCCAGCGAGGCGGACAGGGTCATGGCGGGGCGCAGCCCGAAGTCGGCGGGGGTGCCGAGCTCGGCGCTGGGCGAGACGCCGTAGACGGCGATCCCGGTGCGGACGAGGTCGAAGTGGGTCTCGGGGAGGGTGAGCGCGGCGGGCGAGTTGGCGATGTGCCGCACCTCCGGGCGCAGACCGCGCTGTTCGGCGTGGGCGGTCATCTCGCGGAAGAGGCCGAGCTGCGCGGCGATGGAGGGGTGGCCCGGCTCGTCGGCGCAGGCGAAGTGGGACCAGAGCCCGGTGACGCGGACCAGCCCCTCGGCCTCGGCGCGCAGGGCCTCGACGACGAGTTCGGGCCAGTCGGCGGGCTGGCAGCCGTTGCGGCCGAGTCCGGTGTCGGCCTTCAGCTGCACGCGCGCGGTACGGCCGGCATGCCGGGCGGCCTCGCGGACCTCCGCCAAGGCCCACAGGTCGCTCACGGACATGTCGAGGTCGGCCTCGATCGCCTCCCGCCAGGGCCCGCCCGGCGTCCACAGCCAGCACATGATGCGCGTCCGCGCGGGCGACAGCCCGGCCGCGCGCAGGGCGAAGGCCTCCTCCGGCGTGGCGGTGCCCAGCCAGGTCGCCCCGGCTTCGACGGCCGCGCGGGCGCACGGGACCGCGCCGTGGCCGTAGGCGTCGGACTTGACCACGGCCATGACGGCGGCGCCGGTCACGCGCCCGCGCAGGGCCCGCACGTTGGCCCGTACGGCGGCCAGATCGATCTCGGCACGGGCACGCTGCGGCGCCGTCCGTGGGTGTGCTGTGTCGTTCATCGCGCCCCCAGTGTCTCAGAGGCACCGGACGGCCATTCGAGAAGCGGGTCGGTGACGGACGCGGCATGTGCCGTCGGCCGGCGCTCCGGTCCGCCGCCGCGCCCCGTCCGCCGCTCAGTCCCGCACGTCCCGCCAGGCCCGCGGGATGGTCTCCGCGATGTCGTGGGCGCCGATCGGCGCGCCGTGCGCGGCGAGCCGGCCGGCCAGTCCGTGCAGATAGGCCGCCGCGCTGCCCGCGTCGCGGGCGGAGAGACCGGCGGCCAGCAGTGAACCGGCGAGGCCTGACAGGACGTCACCGCTGCCGGCGGTGGCGAGCCAGGACGTGCCGGTCGGGTTGACCCGTACGGGGCCCCCGTCCGGGTCGGCGACGAGTGTGGTGGAGCCCTTGAGGAGAACCGTCGCCCGGTAGCGGGCCGCGAGTTCGCGTACGGAGGCCAGCCGCGCGCCCTCGACCTGCTCGCGGGCCACGCCGAGCAGGGCGGCGGCCTCCCCGGCGTGCGGGGTCATCAGGGTCGGGGCGGTACGGGCGCGTACGGCGTCGCGGTCGGCGAGGCGCAGCCCGTCCGCGTCGATCAGTACGGGTACGTCGGTCTCCAGTACCTCGGCGACGGTGGCCGCGTCGTCCCCGGCACCCGGTCCCGTCACCCACGCCTGGACGCGGCCTGCCTTGTGCGGCCCCTGGTCGGACACGAGCGTCTCCGGGAAGTGGGCGATGACGGCCTGTCCGGCCGGGCCGACGTACCGCACCGCGCCCGCCCCGCCGCGCAGCGCCCCGGACACGGCGAGCACGGCCGCGCCCGGGTAGCGGGCCGAGCCCGCGGCGATGCCGACGACACCCCGCCGGTACTTGTCGCTCTCGGCGGCGGGCAGCGGCAGCAGCGCGGCCAGGTCGGCGTGCTGGAGCGCCTCCAGTTCGGGTTCGGCGGGCAGCTCGGGGCTCAGGCCGATGTCGACGAGGCGGACCGTGCCGGCGTGCTCGCGGGCCGGGTCGACGAGCAGCCCCGGCTTGTGCGTGCCGAAGGTGACGGTCAGGTCGGCGCGCACGGCGGGGCCCAGCACCTGGCCGGAGTCCGCCTCCACCCCGCTCGGCAGGTCCACGGCGACGACGGCCGCCCCGGAGCGTGCCGCGCGCTCGGCCAGCGGCGCGGCATCGGCGCGCAGGCCGCCCTTGCCGCCGATGCCGACGATGCCGTCGACGACGAGGTCGGCACGGTCGATCGCCTCCTCGGCGCCGTCGGCCCGGGCCACGCTCCCGCCCGCCCG
Organism: Streptomyces sp. NPDC004721; assembly: GCF_053601495.1. NCBI lineage: Bacteria > Bacillati > Actinomycetota > Actinomycetes > Kitasatosporales > Streptomycetaceae > Streptomyces > Streptomyces sp. NPDC004721. Next base: position 6,531 of record NZ_JBSGBZ010000105.1, on the reverse strand, counting down.
GCGCAGCGCGGCGAGGCCGCCGGGGTGGGTGCGGTCGGGCGCGAGCAGCACGGCGGTCACCCCGGCGCCGCGCCGGGCCAGCCGGGCCCCGGCGTACAGCGCGTCGCCCCCGTTGTCGCCGCTGCCGACCAGCAGCACCACCCGGCGTCCGTACACCCGCCCGAGCAAGTCCGCGCTCGCGGCGGCGAGTCCGGCGGCGGCCCGCTGCATGAGGGCGCCGTCGGGGAGCCTCGCCATGAGCGCGCGCTCGGCTGTCCTGACCGTCTCAACGCTGTACGCGGTACGCATGCGGTCGAGTCTGCCCCGGATGCGTCCGGTCCCGCACGCGGACCGGTGACGGGGGCGGTGGCGGGAGGCGTCAGCCCTCCGCGATCACCACCGCCGAGGCCACTCCCGCGTCGTGGCTCAGGGACACGTGCCAGGAGCGGACGCCCAGTTCCGCGGCCTTGGCGGCGACCGTGCCGGTCACCCGCAGCCGCGGCCGGCCCGAATCCTCGACGTACACCTCCGCGTCGGTCCACAGCAGTCCGGCGGGCGCGCCGAGCGCCTTGGCGAGCGCCTCCTTGGCGGCGAAGCGGGCGGCCAGCGAGGCCATGCCCCGGCGTGCCCCGCCGGGCAGCAGCAACTCGCTCTCCACGAACAGCCGCGTCGCCAGTCCGGGCGTCCGCTCCAGCGACGCCGCGAACCGGTCGATCTCGGCCACGTCGATACCGACCCCGATGATGCTCATGCGGAGCACCCTACGGCCCCGCGAAATCACCTGTCCGTCCGTCACAGGGGGCTGCTGGTGCGGTGACCGGAAAGGTTTGCCGGTGAACCTTTCCGGTCGCAGCACTGGCCTGCGGCGACTTGATCACTTCACCGACCGTCAGCGCGCTGCGGACCCCGCGCGGCCCGGTCACCGTCCGGTACGACGCCTGCGCGGCGATGACCGTGCGCCCCGACGGGGCCCGTGCCCTGACGGGTCACGACAGCTTCTCGATCACCGTGGAACCGACCCTCTACCAGGGCGTCACCCCGGAGCGGATAGCGGCGATCGACGCGGCGGTGCCGGCCGCAGCGCACGTTCCCATGCCGCCCCGCGACCCAGACCAGATCCCGCAGCCCTGGGAGCGCGAGGCCACCACCGTGAAGCGCCCCCGCGTCCAGGGCCGCCAGGTGGCGGTCTGGCTGGCGGTCGTGTGGGGCCTGATCGCCCTGACCGCGACGGTCCAGGAGCTCCAGGCCCCGGACACCAGCGCCGGCTTCATCCGGGGCATGTGGCTGTCGGAATTCCTGCCCATCCGGCTGACGAGCCGCGTCCGCAGGTGGGCCCGGCAGCGGAACTGACGGCTCCGCCAAGGAATGGTGAGGCTCATCGCGACCAGTCAACTGACGGAAGTCGTCCTACTCCGGCGGCGGCGAGGGCAACAACTGCGTCGAGGTCGCCAACTCCCCCACCCGCACAGCCATCCGAGACTCCAAGGCCCCGGCCGGTGGCACCGTCACGTTCCTGGCCGAGGCCTTCACCAGCTTTCTTGAAGCGCTGAAGGGTCACTCCACCGTGACGGACTTCGCCAGGTTCCGCGGCTGATCCACCTCGTTGCCCCGCGCCGTGGCGAGCTCGCAGGCGAAGACCTGCAACGGAACCGTGGCGACCAGCGGCTGGAGGAGCGTCGGGGTGGCCGGGATGCGGATCAGGTGGTCGGCGTACGGGGCGACCGCCTCGTCGCCCTCCTCCGCGATCACGATCGTGCGGGCACCCCTCGCACGGATCTCCTGGATGTTGGAGACGATCTTGTCGTGGAGGAGGGACCGGCCCCGCGGGGACGGCACCACCACGACCACCGGCAGGTCCTCGTCGATCAGCGCGATCGGCCCGTGCTTCAGCTCGCCCGCCGCGAAGCCCTCGGCGTGCATGTACGCCAACTCCTTGAGCTTCAGGGCACCTTCGAGGGCGACCGGATAGCCCACGTGCCTGCCGAGGAACAGCACCGTGTTCTTGTCCGCGAGCGAGCGCGCCAGCGCCCGTACGGGCTCCATCGTCTCCAGGACCCGTTCGACCGCGCCGCTGATCTGCGACAGGTCGCGGATCACCACCTGGATCTCGTCGCCCCACTTGGCGCCCCGGACCTGGCCCAGGTACAGCGCCACCAGATAGCAGGCCACCAGCTGGGTCAGGAACGCCTTCGTCGAGGCGACCGCGACCTCCGGACCCGCGTGGGTGTAGAGGACCGCGTCCGACTCGCGCGGGATGGTGGAGCCGTTGGTGTTGCAGATGGCCAGCACCTTGGAGCCCTGCTCGCGGGCGTGCCGCAGCGCCATCAGCGTGTCCATGGTCTCGCCGGACTGGGAGATGGCGATGACGAGGGTCTGCGCGTCCAGGATCGGGTCCCGGTAGCGGAACTCGCTGGCGAGTTCCACCTCGCAGGGGATCCGCGTCCAGTGCTCGATCGCGTACTTCGCGATCAGGCCCGCGTGGAAGGCCGTACCGCAGGCGACGATGACGACCTTGTCCATCTCGCGCAGCTCAAAGGCGGAGATGCGGACCTCGTCCAGCGTCAGGGAGCCGCCCGCGTCGATACGGCCCAGCAACGTGTCGGCGACCGCCTTGGGCTGCTCGGCGATCTCCTTGAGCATGAAGTAGTCGTAACCGCCCTTCTCCGCGGCCGCCGCGTCCCAGTCGACGTCGTAGGAGCGGACGTCGGCGGGCCGACCGTCGAACCCGGTGACCGTCACCCCGTCCCGGCGCAGCTCCACGACCTGGTCCTGGCCCAGCTCGATCGCGGAGCGGGTGTGGGCGATGAACGCGGCGACGTCGGAGGCGAGGAAGGCCTCGCCCTCGCCGACACCCACGACCAGCGGGGAGTTGCGGCGGGCGCCCACGACCACGTCCGGCTCGTCGGCGTGCACGGCGACCAGCGTGAACGCGCCCTCCAGACGTCGGCACACCAGCCGCATGGCCTCCGCGAGATCGGCGCTCGCCGAGAACTCCTCGGCGAGCAGGTGCGCCACGACCTCGGTGTCGGTCTCGGAGTACAGTTCGTGCCCGCGCTCGGTCAACTCGGCCCGCAGCGCGGCGAAGTTCTCGATGATGCCGTTGTGGACGACGGCGACCCGCCCCGAGTTGTCGAGGTGCGGGTGGGCGTTGCCGTCGGTGGGCCCGCCGTGGGTGGCCCACCGGGTGTGCCCGATGCCCGTGGCACCGGTCGGCAGCGGCCGGTCCGCGAGTTCCTTCTCCAGGTTGACCAGCTTCCCGGCCCGCTTCGCCGCCGCCAGCCCGCCGTCCGCGAGCACGGCGACACCGGCCGAGTCGTAACCCCGGTACTCCAGCCGCTTCAGACCGGCCATCACGACTTCGAGTGCCGACTGCGACCCCACGTATCCCACGATTCCGCACATGGGCGGCAGCCTACGGGCACGCACCCACCGAAAGTGGCTCCTTCGTGCCCGAAATCGGAAATTCCCACCGGGGCAGGAAGGGCCCCGGTGGGTCTCTGGATCACTTCAGCTTGGCGAGCTGCGCGTCGACGAGCTCCGCGGGGAAGTCGAAGTCCTTGCCCGAGGCGGCCGAGGCGAGGTTGACGACGGGGAAGTAGGCCAGGGTCGCGCCCTTGCGGACGACGACGCCCTTCACCGGTGCCTTGACGCCCTCGGCGTTCACGGTCTGCGTCACGGCGAACGCCTCGTCGGCGCCCGCGGGCGCCTGGGTCACGGCCACCGTGTCGATCCCGGTCCTGGTGCCGGCCGCGGTGTAGGAGTACCCGCCGGCGCACTTCCCGGCGGCCGCCTGAAAGTCCTTCATCGCCTGCTCGGCGCCGCCGTCGTCGTAGGAGGCGAGGGTCACGACGACCTTCGACCGGTCGAGTCCGGCCAGCAGGGCGACCTGGGGGTCGGCGCCCGCCGGGCGCTTCTTCGCGTCGCCCAGCCACGACCGCTTCACGGTGGCCGCGGGCGTGCCCACGTAGCTGCCGGCCTGGAGGAGGGCGAGCGGCGTGCAGGCGGTGTCGCCGGTCTTCACCTTGTCCTGCGCGACGTCGTCCGTCGCCGGCGGCTTGGTGGTGACCTTGCCGCTCTTGACGTCCGCCTGGGTGAGCGCGGCCTTCTCCAACTCGGCGGCGCCCAGCGCCTTGGCCGGTGCGGCGGAGGCGGTCTTGTCGGCCTGCGCGGTCTTGCCGTCACCGGCCTTCTCGTCTCCGCCGCCGGAAGAGCCGCCGCAGGCGGTGGCGAGCAGGACCAGAGCGGCGGTGGACGCGGCGAGCGCGGTACGACGGACCACGGGGGAACTCACGGAACGGCACTCCTTCTCTTCGGACCGGCGGACGGTCTCCGCGGCGAGTCAACGGGCACCCTACGCACCGGGACCTGAAGATGATCAAGAATTGACCGCCCGGGACCCGACCGTGACGCCGGCGTGATCTCCCGCACCCGCCTACGTGACACACCCCACCCTGCGCGCTGTTCGAACTCCGTTAACAATGGAATGTGATCTCTCCGGTCTCTTCGATGCCCCGGAGCGCCCACCGGTCCCGACCGGAGGCGACTCCCTACGTCGACCTCACCCGCGCCGAGTGGAGCGCGCTGCGTGACAAGACGCCGTTGCCGCTCTCCGCCGCGGAGGTCGAACAACTGCGCGGTCTCGGCGACGTGATCGACCTCGACGAGGTGCGCGACATCTACCTGCCGCTGTCCCGGCTGCTCAATCTCTACGTCGGCGCCACGGACGGGCTGCGCGGCGCGCTGAACACGTTCCTCGGCGAGCAGGGGTCCCAGTCGGGCACGCCCTTCGTGATCGGGGTGGCCGGCTCGGTCGCCGTGGGCAAGTCGACCGTCGCCCGGCTGCTCCAGGCGCTGCTGTCCCGCTGGCCCGAGCATCCGCGGGTCGAGCTGGTCACCACCGACGGGTTCCTGCTGCCGACACGGGAGTTGGAGGCGCGGGGGCTGATGTCACGCAAAGGTTTCCCGGAGTCGTACGACCGGCGGGCCCTGACCCGGTTCGTCGCCGACATCAAGGCGGGCAAGGACGAGGTGACCGCGCCCGTCTACTCCCACCTCATCTACGACATCGTCCCCGGCGAGAAGCTCACCGTACGACGTCCCGACATCCTGATCGTCGAGGGCCTGAACGTCCTCCAGCCCGCCCTGCCCGGCACGGACGGCCGCACCAGGGTCGGTCTCGCCGACTACTTCGACTTCAGCGTGTACGTCGACGCGCGCGCCGAGGACATCGAGCGGTGGTATCTGAACCGGTTCGGCAAGCTGCGCACGACGGCCTTCCAGGACCCGTCCTCGTACTTCCGCAAGTACACCCAGGTGTCCGAGGCGGAGGCCCTCGACTACGCCCGCACGATGTGGCGGACGATCAACAAGCCGAACCTGGTGGAGAACATCGCCCCCACCCGGGGCCGTGCCACGCTCGTGCTGCGCAAGGGACCCGACCACAAGGTGCAGCGGCTGAGCCTGCGCAAACTGTGACGTCTACGCTGCCGCCATGCTGCATCTGCGCCTGATCACACCGCCCGAACAGACCGACGACGTGGTGCGTCTGATCGAGACGACGGTCGGTACCGCGCACCTCGTCGTGCTGCCCTCCGCCGCCCGCAGCCCGGCCGGTGACGTGGTCCTGTGCGACGTCGCACGCGAAGCCGGCGACGAACTTCTCGACGGGCTACGGAAGTTGGGGATCGAACGGAGCGGCTCCGTCTCCGTCGAGAGCCCCGACCTGACGCTCTCCGCCCAGGCCGAGCGGGCCGAGAAGGCGGCACCGGGCGAGGGCGCGGACGCGGTGCTGTGGCAGGAGCTGACGGAGGCCACGCACGAGGAGTCGACGCTGTCGGTCACGTACCTCGCGTTCATCACGCTGGCCACCATGATCGCCGCCTGTGGCGTGGTGCTCGACAACGCCGTCCTGATCGTCGGCGCGATGGCCGTGGGACCGGAGTTCGGACCGCTGGCGGGCATCGGCACGGCCCTGGTCCAGCGGGCCCCGCGGCTGGCACTGCGCTCGCTGATCGCCCTGCTGGCCGGGTTCGCGCTGGCGATGGCGGTCACGGCGGGCTTCACTCTGTTCATGGACGCCGTCGGGCTGTTCAGCAAGGCGAAACTGGAGGGCGCCCGGCCCAACACCGCCTTCGTGTACGCCCCCGACGCGTTCTCCTTCGTCGTGGCCGTCCTCGCCGGAGCCGCCGGCACGCTCTCGCTGACCTCCGCCAAGTCCGGCGCCCTGATCGGCGTGGCCATCTCCGTGACCACCGTCCCGGCCGCCGCCAACGCGGCCGTCGCGCTCGCCTACGGCGACACCGCCCAGACCGTGGGCTCGACGATCCAGCTCCTGCTGAACATGCTCGGCATCGTCCTGGCCGGCACGCTCACCCTGCTCGCCCAGAAGTGGTTCTGGGCGAGGCAGCGCGAGCGCATGTCCAAGGCCGGCCAGGGCCTGCTCTAGATCCCGGCAGGGACTAGTAGACTGTCGCGGCTAATGTTTGGGGTAGAGGTGGCGCAGTTTGATACGCGCATCGTGGGTGGTGAACTGCCAGTCCACCTGACGTTGGT
>NZ_JBSGBZ010000104.1:0-15202 GCF_053601495.1 Streptomyces sp. NPDC004721 | reverse complement strand
GCCGCGGCGATCTGGCACAACCACAAGACCGGACAGCCGGTCATGCGATCCCTGATCGCCTACGACCACTAATCACATCGGAATGACTCGTCTAGATCAAACGCCCTCTCAGGGCCATGGCCGCAGGCGCCAGCAGCGGTGCTGAGGCGGCATGTAAAGAGGCGTGGAGGTGCCCTGCGTGTTGTGAATGGGCCATGACCCGGGGCTCCGCAGGGGGCTGTCTGCCGGGGAGAGTGGGTTGAGGGTCGCCGCCGCGGTCGGCGCGGCGGCGACCGCGGCGCCACAGCGCCTCCCCACCGGTGGTCGGCACGGCAGCCGTCTTACTTGGGGGGTGCGCAGGGCAAGGACGGCTATGTAGTCGTGGCCGTCGCTGGGGTGGTGAGTGACCAGCGTGTGCACGAAGTCCTGCAGGGGCTGTCCGTCCGGCTGTGGTGGCATCCCTACTGGAGCGGGCCGGGCCGCATGCCGGCCGCCCGGGTCGAGCTGCGCCACCAGGTCCGCACCTGGCAGGAGCAGCGGTGAACCGGCGCTCGGAGTCGAGCGCCGTGAGGCGGCCGGCCACCGGGGTTTCCGGGGCGAGGCGGCCGACGCCGGCGCCGCCTGCCCCAGGCCTGGCAGCGACTCGCGCTGGTACTGGCTCACGGTGCGTCGACGAGTTGGTACGACGGCACGCACCGTGCGCGCTCGGGGACACCGTTCATGGCGGCGGGCTGGCCGTCCCGTCTCGGCGGCGGCCGGCTCCCAGGCTCCGTCGACTGAACTCTCGGCAGCTTCTTCGTCGACCGGGTAACTGTCCTTACCGTCTTCGGCAGGACGGCCCTGACTGACCACCTGAAGGGCCTGATCCACCCCCCGCGCAGCCACCGTCCGGTCCCGGATACGAGGACCCGCCGACCCAGCGCCGATCCCCGTTCGTACGACGCCGAGCAGGGATCAGCACCGGGTCGGCGGGCCGGTGCCTCACACCTCGCCGCGCACCATCGCGATCAGCCGGTCCAGCACGGCGGCGTCGGCGCGGACGCCGTCGTGGGCATGGGTGTTGGTGATCCACGGCCGCAGACCACGGGCCACTGCCCGCGGTCTCCAGGGGCTGCTTGCGGTCGACGAACATGTCGTCGAAGTACACGGCCGCCGCCACCGGGACACTGTTGCCCGCGAGCCGGTTCAGGTCGTACAGGGCGGGCCAGTCGGCGCGCGCGGCCAGCAGATGCGCGGCCTCGCGCAGCGTTACGAGCGCCGGGTCCTCCTCGAACTGCCAGGGGTTCCAGGCGCACTTTTCCGCGCGGGCGGGCACAGACCGCCAAGCTCCTGATCACGCGCCCCACCAGCGAAATCATGGTGGGGCTGCGCATCCACGGCGGCGGTCCGGCCAGCCCGGAGCATCGGGATTCCTGAGGCTCAGCCCCGGAAGAATGCGCTTTTCCGCCCCGGTCCCAGACCGCAGGATGGCTGCGAGCCGGTCCCCCCAGCCGGTGTCGAGGGAGGAACTGTGTCGTCAGCCATCGAAGCGGGTCTGCTGCCCCTCCCGAGGTCCGTCCGGAGGGGCTGGCCGTCGGCGGGATCCTGCTCACCGAACTGGCGCAGCGCTTCGGCACACCCCTGTTCGTCTACGACGAGGAACACCTGCGCCGGCGCTGCCGGGAGGCGGTCGCCACGTTCGGCCGGGGCCACGTGGCCTACGCCTCCAAGGCCTTTCTGTGCACGGCCATGGCGCGGCTGGCCCACGAGGAGGGCCTCCTGCTCGACGTCGCCTCCGGCGGCGAGCTACGGGTGGCCCTGCACGCGGGCGTGCCCGCCGACCGGATCGTGCTGCACGGCAACAACAAGGACGAGGCGGAGCTGCGCACCGCGCTCCTGGCCGGGGTACGGCATGTGGTGGTCGACAGCTTCGACGAGATGGAGCGGATCGAGCGCCTGCACGCCGAGGAGCACCTGCCCGCGGCCCGGGTCCAGCTCCGGGTGGCGCCCGGTGTCGCCGCGGGCGCCCATGAGGCAATCCGGACCGGGGGCCACGACTCCAAGTTCGGCTTCGGCATCTCCGACGGAGCCGCCGCGGCCGCCGTGGGCAGGGCTCTCGGGTCTCCCGCGATGATCCTGGAAGGCGTCCACGCTCACGTGGGCTCCCAGGTGCTGGACGCGGTGGAGCTCGCGCGGGGAGCCGCGGCCGTCGCCCGGTTCGCGGTGGAGGTACGGGCACACCGGCTCACCGTCGGAGGCGGGCTCGGAGTCGCGTACGAAGCCGGTCAGGTCGCGCCGTCGTTCGCGGACTGGGCCGCGCGGATGCGGGACGCGGTGCGCGGCTCGGGCTGGAGCGGTGAGGTGACCGTCGAGCCGGGGCGTTCCATCGCCGCCCGGGCGGGGATCACCCTGTACCGGGTGGGCACGATCAAGCGGATCGAGGGCGTGCGGACGTATGTCGGCGTCGACGGCGGGATGAGTGACAACCTCCGCCCCGCCCTTTACGGCAGCCGGTACGAGGCGTTTCTGCCGCGCTGCCCACGAGCGCCGCGACCGCTGCGCGCCCGCGTGGTCGGCAAGCACTGCGAGAGCGGTGACGTGATCATCGACGATGCCGCGCTGCCCGCCGACCTGCGTGTGACGGACGTGCTGGCCACGCCCGTCACCGGCGCCTACGGCTACGCCATGGCCTCCAACTACAACAAGCTGCCACGTCCCGCCGTTGTCTTCGTGGCCGACGGCCGTGCCCGCGTCGTGGTCCGGCGCGAGACCGACGAGGATCTGCTGCGCCTGGACGTCTCCGAAGCGGCCGACGCGGCGGTGGCGCCGTCCCTCGGCATGATGCGGTCCGGTACCGGGGACCCGGTGCGGGCGCAGACCGCCGGGGCGGCCTAGCCTGGCCCGATGCTCAACAGCGCCCGTCTGCACGTTCTGCTGGAGATCGCCCGCAGGGGCACCATCGTGGCCGCCTCCCAGGCGCTGCACCTGAGTCCGTCGGCGATCTCGCACCAGCTCGCGCGGCTGGAGCAGGAACTCGGGGTGGCGCTGGTGGAGCGGGCTCCGCAAAGCCTGCGGCTGACGGCCGCGGGAGCGAGGCTCGCCGAGCACGCCCAGGCGATCGCGGATCTGATGGCCGTCGCGCAGGACGATCTGCGGGCGCACTCCGAGGGCGAGGCGGGGCTGCTGCGGCTCGGCTTCTTCGCCTCCTCGGGCCTGGACCTGCTGCCGCGGACGCTGTCGGCCTTCGCGGCCCAGCGACCGCAGGTCGAGCTGGAGCTGATCATGGGCCAGCCGCACGAGCTGGTGCCCGACCTGGAGGCGGGCCGGCTGGACGCCGCGGTGGTCTTCGAGCACCCGCTCGACCCCTGGTGCCGCCAGGCCGCCGTGGAGGTGGAGATGTTCTTCGAGGAGCCGCAGATGGTGGTGGTGCCGCTGCGGCACCGCTTGGGCCGGCGCACCGCGGTCCGGCTGGCCGAGCTGGAGGGCGAGAGCTGGATCGGCACCCGCGGCGGCGACACCGGCGAGCCGGTCCTGGAACGCGCGTGCGCGGCCGAGGGATTCCGCCCCCGGGTGCGCTGCCGCAGCGACCACTACCAGGTCACCGTCAACCTGGCCCGGGCGGGGATGGGAATCGCGCTGGTCCCGGCCCTCGGCCTCGGCGACACCGCGGGGGTGCATGTCTGCCGGCTGGACCATCCCCAGCTGCACCGGCGGATCGGCGTCGCCACCCGGGGCACGAACCGCAATCCACTGCTGCGGGACTTCCTCGTGGAACTGCGGTCCGCCGCCGCCGAGGTGCGGTCGCTGCTGGAGATGCAGTGGTCGTGACCGCGACCATGCCGGCACAAGCGTAGGCGCTCACCGCGCCGGCCACGCCGCCGGCCCGGCGGAGTGCGCGATCCCGGCGCGGTCGGCGTGGGCGTGGCCCCAGCCGGTCCGCCCTGGCGGGGGGACCGGCTGCGGCGTGCGGCACATGGCGTGCCGGGCAGCCACTATCACGCGCGGGCGCGGCTGCGGTGGGCACAGTCCGCGAGGGCACGGCCCACCTCCCGGATGGCGTGCACCGCGGCCCGCTCGGTGCTGGGCCCCAGGTCCGTGTCCCAGTGCGCCACCACCGCGTACGCCAGCCGGCGTGTCCCGATGAACACGCCCGCGTCGGCGCGCACCCCGGCGTCGGTGCCGGTCTTGTTGGCCACGAGGAGCCCACCGGGCAGCGGCTCCGGGAATCCCGGGGCGTACGGGTCGTGCCCGACCAGCGCGGGGACCAGGCCGTGGTCGGTGTTGGCGCGCATCCAGCCCAGCAGGCGCGCGGAGGCGTCCGGCGAGCCCATGGTGCCGCGTACCGCGTGCGTCACCAGCCGCGCCAGGTCACGGGCGGTACCGGTGGCGAACACCGGCGGCACATCCGGGCCGCGTACGTCGCGGACGACGTCGTGCAGAGCCAGGTGGTCGAGCCCGAGCCGTCCGGCCAGCCGTGCGGTGGACTCGCGCCCCACCAGCCGGAGCAGCGCGTTGGTGGCGGTGTTGTCGCTGACCGAGGCGGTCAGCCAGGCCAGGTCCTCGATGGTCCAGCCGCCGCGGCCCAGCCGGCGCAGCAGCCCGGTACCGCCCGCCACGTCCTCGTCGCGGATCTCGACGGGCCGGCCGGCATCCAGCTCACCGGTGTCCAGACTGCGGGACACCTCGGCCAGCAGCAGTAGTTTCGAGGCGGAGGCGACGGGCAGCACGGTGTCGTCGTCGACGCCCACCGTCCGGCCGCCATCCACGTCGACGGCGGCCACGGACAACGTGAGCGGCAGCGCGGCCGAACGGCGCGCCGCCGCGGCCACCTGGGCCAGACTCATCGGACTCTCACCACCTCTCCCGCCCTCACCGCGGTCGGGCGGCCGCCGCGTACGGCCGTCCGCCCCGCCACCACGACGGTGCCGACGCCCTCCGGGACCTCCAGCGGCCTGTCGAAGGTGGCGCCGTCGCGGACGGTGGCCGGATCGAGCACCACCAGGTCGGCGATCGCACCGTCGCGGACCACACCGCGCCCGGTGAGTCCGAACCGCCGGGCGGGCAGTCCGGTCATCTTGTGCACCGCGGTCTCCAGCGGCAGGAGCCCCTGGTCGCGCCCGTAGTGTCCGAGGACCCGGGGGAAGCTGCCCGCCCAACGGGGGTGCGGGCGGCCCGGTTTGGGTACGCCGTCCGAGCCGATCATCGACAGGGGGCTGGCGAGCACCCGGCGGACGTCGTCCTCGCGCATGGAGTGGCTGATGATGGTCACCTCGCCCTGCTCGGCCAGCAGCAGGTCGCACACGTAGTCCACCGGGTCGACGCCGCGCTCGGCGGCCAGCTCGGCGATGCGACGGCCCTCGGCCTCGGGGTGTGTCTGGGCGGCGGCCACCGCGATGAGGTCCCAGCCCCCGTTCCCCACCGTGTTCTCCCAGCCCTCGACACCGCCGCCGATGTCCGCCCGGATGCGGTCGCGCACCTCGCTCCGGCGCAGCCGTTCCAGCAGGGCACCCACGCCGCCCTCGCTGGTCCACGGAGGCAGCATCGCGTGCAGGACGGTGCTGCCCGCAGTGTAGGGGTACACGTCGCAGAGCACGTCGACGCCCTCGGCGCGTGCGCGTTCCAGCCGGGGCAGGGTGCGCAGGGTGGCTCCCCAGGCGTGGCGGCCCGCGGTCTTGTGGTGGGAGATCTGCAGGGGTGCGCCCGAGCGCACCGCGATCTCCAGGGCCTCCTCCAGGGCGGTCTCCACCTGTGACATCTCGTCACGCAGGTGGGTCACGTACGGCTTGCCGTGGTGTGCGGCGACGCGGGCCAGCGCGACGATCTCCTCCGTGTCGGCGTAGGTGCCGGGCGGGTAGATCAGCCCGGTGGACAGGCCCGCCGCGCCCTGGCTCAACGCCTGGTCGAGCAGTCGGCACATGGTCTCCAGCTCACCGGGCTTTGGCGGGCGGGCCTCGAAGCCCATCACTCCGGCGCGGAGCGTGCCATGGCCGACCAGTGAGGCGAGGTGGGTCCGGCGCAGGTCCGGGTCCTGCCCGGCGGCGAAGGCCTCGAAGTCCACGGCCGGCTGGATTGGGCCGAGACCGAAGGTGACGCGCAGGTGCTCGGCGAGTTCCGGCAGCCGCTCGGGCAGTGAGGGGAACAGGCTGGTGCCGCAGTTTCCGCAGATCTCGGTGGTGACGCCTTGGAGCAGCGACGCCAGGCGCAGATCCTCGACCGCCTCAGCGGCGTCCGCGCCTGCGTCCGCGTCGTGGGGTGCGGCGAGGGCGTCGGAGTGCGTGTGTACGTCGATGAACCCGGGTGTGACGACCTGCCCTTCGGCGTCCACGACCTCGGCCGCGTCGGCCGGAGCGCCCGGGGGAAGCACGGTGATCCTTCCGCCCGTCACCGCGATGTCCGCCTCGCGGGCGGGGGCGCCGGTGCCGTCGACGAGTGTGCCGCCGCGGAACAGCAGGTCCATGGGGCGGCCCATCACAGCACCGTGGACAGAAAGGCCCGCGTGCGCTCGTGCCGCGGGTCGGTGAACAGCTCGTCCGGGCGTCCGGCCTCGACGACGGCTCCCTCGTCCATGAACAGGACGCGGTCGGCCACCTCGCGGGCGAAGCCCATCTCATGGGTGACCACGATCATCGTCATCCCGCTGCGGGCCAGGTCGCGCATGACGCCCAGGACCTCGCCGACGAGTTCGGGGTCGAGCGCGGAGGTGGGTTCGTCGAAGAGCATCAGCGTCGGCTCCATGGCCAGGGCGCGGGCGACCGCCACCCGCTGCTGCTGCCCGCCGGACAGCTGGCCGGGGTAGTGGCCGGCGCGGTCCGCGAGACCGACGCGGTCCAGCAGCTCACGGGCCTGCTGCTCGGCCTGGGCGCGGTTCCGGCCCTTGACCGCGAGCGGACCCTCCATCACGTTCTGCACCGCGGTGCGGTGCGGGAAAAGGTGAAAGCGCTGGAAGACCATGCCGATCCGCTCGCGCTGCCGCTGGATGTCGCGTGCGCGGCGTTCGCGCAGGGTGCGGCCGGAGGTGCCGTGCTGCTCGTAGCCGACGAGTTCGCCATTCACCCAGACGCGTCCCGCGTCGATCCGTTCGAGGTGGTTGAAGCAGCGCAGCAGGGTCGACTTGCCGGACCCGGACGGTCCGATGACGCACAGCACCTCGCCGGCGCGGACGTCGAGGTCGATGCCCTTCAGCACCTCGGTGTCGCCGAACCGCTTGCGGACCCCGCGGGCCCTGAGGACCACGTCGTTCACGATGCCGTCTCCTTGGTGACACGCCCGGGTACGAGGTTGGCCAGGACCCTGCGGCGCAGTGGCGGGGCGGCGCCGGGGCTGAACCGGCGCTCTACGGCGTGCTGGGCGACGCTGGCGATGGTGGTGAGCACCAAGTACCAGATGGACGCCACCACCAGCAGCGCGATGACCTCGAAGTTGGCGAGGTACAGGTGCTGGGAGACGGTCATCAGGTCGGCGCCGGCGATGACCGAGACCAGCGAGGTGGTCTTGAGCATGGAGATGAACTGGTTGCCGAACGGCGGGATGATGACCCTCATCGCCTGTGGCAGGACGATACGGGTGAGGATCTTGCGGTGGGACATGCCGAGGGAGGCACCCGCCTCCCGTTGCCCGGGGTCCACGCTCTGGATGCCGGCCCGCACGATCTCCGCCATGTAGGCGCCCTCGTTGATGGACAGGCCCAGCAGCGCGGCCACGAATCCGGTGATGACCTGGTTGGACTGCCAGCTGACGAGCTTCGGCCCGTCGAACGGCACACCGATGCTGATCTCGGGGAACAGCAGGGCCAGGTTGAACCAGAAGATCAGCTGTACGAGCAGCGGTGTGCCGCGGAAGAACCAGGTGTAGGCGCCGGCGGTGAGGCGCAGCACCGGGCTGTCGGAGAGCTGCATCACCGCGGTGACGACCCCGATGGCGATGCCCACGGCCTGCGAGATGAGGGTGAGTTGGACCGTCACCCACAGACCCTCAAGGATCACGCTGTCGAACTGGTACTTGGCTATGACGTCCCAGTGCAGGTTCGGGTTGACGATGACGGTGTAGGCGAGCCACACCGCGAAGAGGACGGCGCCAAGGACGGCGAACCAGCGCCCCGGGCGGGGACGGCCGGTCACCTCCAGGGACAGGTCGTCCTCCTGGGGCGTCGGGCCGGAGGCGGCGGGTGCCGGTGCCCTGCTGGGCGCGGGTGCCTTGCCGGGTGCCGAATCGGTTGGGCCGTGGCGGGTCATGTCCGTGCTCACTTCGGGACTCACTGCCCGCCGTTGAGGGTGGCCCGGGGGACGGCGCTGTCGGCGACGCCCCAGGTCCCCAGGATCTTCCGGTACTCGCCGTTGTCGATCAGGTCCTGAAGGGCCTTCTGGACGGCGTCGCGCAGACCGCTCCGGTTCTTCGCCACGGCGATGCCCCAGGGAGCGGCGCCATACTGTGTCGGCAGCACCTGGTACGCGTTGCCCTTCTGCGCGAACATCTGGGCCACCGGATAGTCGACGATGGTCGCCACGGCACGTCCGCTGTCCAGTTGAAGCAGTCCGGTCGGTGCGTCCTCGCTCTGCGAGATCCGCATCTTGTCCTTGCACTTCGCGTTCTGCTGCTCGCCGATGTCCAGGTTCGAGCTTCCCTTGGCGAGGACGACGGCCTTGCCGCACAGGTCCGCAAGAGTCTTGACGCCCTCCGGATTGCCCTTCTTCGTCATGACGACGCCGCCGGTGCGGAAGTAGTCGACGAAGTCCACCGCGTGGCGGCGCTGGGCGCTGTCGGTCATGGAGGACATGGCCAGGTCGAAGCGTCCGGACTGCAGACCGGGGATCAGGCCGTCGAAGGCCGCGTTGGTGAGCTGGAGCCTGAGTCCCAGCTTCTTGGCGATCGCCCCGGCCAGGTCGGGGTCGACGCCGGTGAGTTCGGTGGTGCCCGGCTTGTACATCTCCATCGGCGGATAGCCGACCGCGGTGGCGACACGGAGCACACCGCTCTTCTTGTACTGCGCGGGCAGCAGGTCGGCGGCGGTCTTGCCGGCGGCGGTCTTCGGCTCGCTGCCGGACGGGGTGCTGCCCTGGTCGGAACGTCCGCAGGACGTGGCCGCGAGGGCGACCAGGGCCATTGCGGCCAGACAGCGCAGAGGACGGGGGCGTCTCATGGGGTTCTCCCTCACGCGGTGACGGTGCGCCGATGCTGGCAGCCGCCTGTCGGTGAATGGAAGATGATGAAGCTATTCACGGCTGAGCATCGAAATTGGTACTGCTCACGGTGCCGAGGGGCGGGGCGCCAGTCAGTCAGGCGTCGAGAGATCCCCTGCGATTGAACTGATTGTTTAAAGCAATCTGTTGACTTCCATGTGTGGTTGTTCCATCCTCGTCTCATGCCGTTGACTCCTGAGCCCTGCGGGGAAGGTGCCCGTCCCCCCGACAAGCGACGGGGGAGTTCGACGACGTCGCGCCAGGTCTGGACGCAGATAACGCCGACTTCGCCCGAACCCGGATCGCGGCCCACCTCACCGCCGCCCGCACCGCGTTGGCCGAAGCCACCAGCATGCTGAGCAGCGGCGCCACACGTGCGGAATGCGACGAGCAGCGCGTTCTCGCCGCCCCACAACGCAGCCCACAGGCGACCTCGACCGCTCCCGGCCAGTCCTCCCCGGCTCCGGCCGACTCCCCCACCCCCGCACCGCCGAACCCGGGACGAAGGCGCTGACGCGACGACCGCCCTGACATCACATCTGCTCCGGACAACAGCCGACCGACCAGCCCGAGCCATCCCGCCCAACCCCGAAGACTGCGAATACACCAGCGCTGACCGGCCCCACCCATGCCATGGCCCTGCGCACGACGGCCACCACCTTCGACTCCCAGCGCGGCAAAGCCTGGTGAAGAGCACCTGTCCGAAGGTGCCGCATTCCCCACCAAATGGCGATCAGTACCGTTGTCGACTGGGCATACGGGCAGGATCGCGTACTATGCGGTCGCAACGCCCAGGAAGCGCAACACCGCCAGGACGCGGCGGTGGTCGGCGTCGGCCTTGGGCAGGTCGAGCTTGGTGAAGATGCTGTTGATGTGCTTGGCGACAGCGCTCTCGCTCACCACCAGCTCGGCGGCGACGCCGGAGTTGGACCGGCCGCCCGCCATCAGCTCCAGCACCTCCCGCTCGCGCGGTGTAAGCCGGTCGAGTGGATCGCTGTGCCGGCGCACCAGCAGCTGCGCGACGACCTGCGGGTCGAGCGCGGTGCCGCCGGCCGCCACCCGGCGTACCGCCTCGGCGAACTCCTGGACGTCGGCGACGCGTTGCTTGAGCAGATAGCCGACGCCCGAGGTGTTGGCGGCGAGCAGATCGGCGGCGTACCGCTCCTCCACGTACTGCGACAGCAGGAGCACGGCGGTACGCGGGTACTGGCGGCGGATCACCAGCGCGGCGCGTACTCCCTCGTCGGTGAAGCCGGGCGGCATGCGCACGTCGACCACGGCGATGTCGGGCCGGTGCTCCTCGACGGCTGCCAGCAGCCCTTCTGCGTCGGCGACTTGCGCGCACATCTCGAAGCCGGCCGCCTCCAGCACCTTGACCACGCCGATGCGCAGCAAGAGGGAATCCTCGGCGATCACGGCGCGCATGGCAGCTCCACGGTGATGACGGTCGGGCCCCCGGCGGGGCTGCGGCAGGAGAACGTGCCGTCGACGGACGCGACGCGCTTGGCGAGCCCGGCGAGCCCGGTGCCGCCGGCCGCCGCGAGATCCGCGCCGCCCGCTCCGTCGTCCGCGACGACCACCAGCAGTGTCTCCGCGATCCGCTCCACGGTCACGTCCGCCCGGGTCGCCTGGGCGTGTTTGACCACGTTCGTCAGGGCTTCGGAGACCACGAAGTACGCGACGGCCTCGACCGTGGGTGAGGGGCGCTGCGGCAGGTCCACCGCCACGCGCACCGGGATCGGGAGGCGGGCGGCGACCCCGGACAGCGCGGCGTCGAGGCCGCGGTCCTCAAGGACGGCCGGATGCAGGCCGCGCACCAGGTTGTTCAGCTCGGCGATCGCCTCCTTCGCCTCGCGGTGCGCCTCGTCGATCACCTTGCGGGCATCCGCCGGCAGGTCGCCGAGGGTGGCCCTGGCCAGGCCCAGGTTGACGGCGAGTGAGACGAGGCGCTGCTGCGCGCCGTCGTGCAGGTCGCGCTCGATCCGCCGCCGCTCGGCGTCGGCGGCGTCGAGCACGCCGGCCCGGCTCTCGGCGAGGTCGGCGACCCGGCGGGCCAGCTTCTCCGTGCGGCTGGGGCCGAGCAGGACCTCGGCCGCCCGGGTCTCCAGCCGCACCAGAGCGCCGGTCAGCCGGGGCCCGAGGAACAGCAGGGCGAGGCCGCCGGCGGTGATGTACGCGGCCTGCGTGGTGTACCCGAGGTCGGTGACCCGCCACTGCGGGGGCAGCGCCCAGATCCACACGTAGATGGAGGCGGCCACGAGAGCGGCGGCCCAGACGGCGAGGACGGCGAGGTCCAGGACGGCGAGCAGCGGACCCGCCACGGCGTGGTAGCAGACCTGCCGCCACAAGGCCCGGCCGGTCAGCCGGCGCACCGCCGACTTCCAGTTGCGTCCCGGCCCGGGTACGGCGGGGCGCGGGAGGTCCTTGCCGACGAGCGCCCGGTAGCGCCGCCGCTGCCCGACGGTCAGCAGGGGTGTCACCACGAGCGTGAGCAGCACGGGCAGCGGAGTCACGGCCACCGCGCCGGGCGCGCGCACCAACGCCGCCATCGTGCCGAGCAGCCAGAGCCACAGTGGCACCACGGCGAGGTGGAGCGGCAGGCCGGCGGCGACGAGCGCGGTCCGGTGTCCCGCCCTGCGGAACGGCCGGCCCAGCACCAGCTGCAGCCACGTCGTGAGTTGCATGCGTCAAACGGTAAAGCCGCAGGCCATCCCCGTGCCATGACGCTCCCGCCCGGTTCGGGGGTGCACTTATCTCCACCCCGGGTCGGAACCCTGCGTGACTGACGGCGCCCTGGTGTGCGGCGGAGGGTGGAGCACGTGAAGGGGAGAGCCGGCGGGGAGCGGGGGAAGACGATGCGTCAACTGGCCTTGTGCGATGAGGAAATGGCCGGTGCCGAGGGCTTCGACCGCGCCGAGGTCATCCCGCTCCACGAAGAGGCGGAGGAGCCGCGCCCGGCGCGGGGCATGCGGCGGGCCGGGTGGCTGCTGGTCGCCTGCGGGCTCGCCCTGCTGCCGTGGCTGTACGTGCTAGCCACCGGCCTGCCGGCCACCGCGACCGCGGCGCACTGGCCGGTCGCCTGGGTCGGGCTCGACGCGCTGGAGGCGCTCGGCCTGATCGCCACCGGCCTCCTCGCCGCCCGCGGCGACCGGCGGCACGCCCTGGCAGCCGCCGCGACCGCGACGCTGCTTGTGGTGGACGCCTGGTTCGACACCACGACCGCGGCCCCGGGCGGCGACTTCGCCACCGCGGTCGCCATGGCGCTCGGCGCCGAGCTGCCGCTCGCCGCGCTGTGCGGCCGGCTGGCGCTGCGGACGCTGAGCCGGCCCGCGTGACGCCGACCGCCCGACTGCATACCACGGACCGAATCGATCCACCGGAGAACACCATGCACCGCATCACCACCGCCCCCATCGCCCCGATCCCGGCCCGGACCCGCTGGGCGGTCGCCGCCGGCGCGGGCGCCGCGTTGGCCGCCGCCTGGTGGCTGGGCGACACAGCGCCCTATCCGTACGCCCAACGCGGCCTGCTCGACGTGCCGTTGCCGTTCCTGACCGCCGGCCGGATGGACGCCGTACTGCGGCCGCGACCGGGGGAGCGGATGCTGGAGATCGGCCCGGGGACCGGCCTGCAGTCGCTGCACGTCGCCCCGCAGCTCGGGCCGGAGGGACGGCTCGATGTGCTCGACCTCCAGCAGGAGATGCTCGACCACGTGATGTGCCGCGCCGAGCGCGACGGCCTGGCGACGATCAGGCCCACCCGCTCGGACGCACGTGAACTGCCCTACGCCGACGGGACATTCGACGCCATATACGCCGTGACCGCGCTCGGCGAGATCCCCGAGCCGGATCGGGTACTGCGCGAGGCGGCACGGGTGCTGGCACCAGGCGGGCGGCTGGTGATCGGCGAGTTCTTCGACCGGCACTGGATCCCCTTCGGCCGGCTGCACCGGCTCGCCGACGCCGCCGGCCTCCACCTGACCGAGCGCCGCGGCCCAAGCCCGGCATACCTCGCCCGCTTCCGACCCTGCAGAGCCGACGCGCCAGGCCACCAGAGCGAGCGCCTCGCCCACAGCGACCGGGACACCAACGACGGGCAAGCGTGAGCACCGCACGCAGGCACCGCGATCAGCGAGCTGAACAACCTGGCGCGCGGTTAGGCCGCTCCAAGAGGCGAGCGGGCTCCGCCCCAACCGCGTTCAGCCACGAAAACCGCGGCGCCCCCACAAGGTGGGAGGGGAGTCCTGTGGCTTCTGCTGCGTGAATCCGGTCTCCGATCGTGCTGGGTCGATCAGCTCGGCGTGCGCGACCACGTCTGTCTTCAGTCCGGGCGGAAGCGGCGGCCCGGCTGACCGAGGCGCTTGGAGACCCGTTGCCGCGTTGTGGCCGTTAGCCTGTCGGTATGTCAGAGCGTGTCATGCCCGGTCGCGCGGACGGCCTGATCACCCTGGGTGCCGCGGACGCTCTGTGGGTTGATCTGACGGCCGACAGTGCTGTGCCGACGGCTTCTGGGGCATGCACCTGCTCTCCTGCCCGTGCCCGGCTGGGGTACGTCCTGCTCGGCGGTCATGTGGTGGCGACGGTGAGGGCGAGCGCCGGTCAGTGGAGTGTTTTGGAGGCCCGGGTGCGCTGGGCGGCCTCGGAACTGAACGCGGTAAGGATGGATCGGCAGGACCTGGTCCGCATCGGTCCGTTTCGCGGGGCGCCGAGACGGGAGGGCAACGAGGAAACGCCGCAGCGTTGGCGCCAGCGCATCACGTGGGAACTGCAGGAGCTGGGCGGCCCCGAGCGGGCAGCACGACGTGAAGGCGGCCGGGCGTACCATCTGGCGGGGATCGACTGGCGGCAGATACTCGTGGAGCAGACCCGTACCGGGACGCAGCGGACGTGGTGGCTGCCGCGTGCTGTGGTCAGGTTGCTGGATGCGGCCGAGCACGCCGAAACGCAGTGGGTGCAAGCCGCGCGGACCCGCCAGGCAGGCGCAGCCGTCACCGAGCCGCCCTCCCACCCCCGGCAGGCCCGAGACGCCGGCGGTCGGCAGACGATGAGCCCCGAGGGCCCTGCCGCCTCACCGCGCCCGTACAACAAGGAGCTGGAAGGCCAGCTGTACTCGGTGCTCAGCAGGAAGCCCGGTACCTCCCGCAG
The DNA here is from genome assembly GCF_053601495.1 of Streptomyces sp. NPDC004721. Taxonomy (NCBI): domain Bacteria; kingdom Bacillati; phylum Actinomycetota; class Actinomycetes; order Kitasatosporales; family Streptomycetaceae; genus Streptomyces; species Streptomyces sp. NPDC004721. Next base: position 924 of record NZ_JBSGBZ010000104.1, on the reverse strand, counting down.
GGTGGCTGGGTGGGCGTGCGCCGTCTGCCGCACTGCGCCCGCCGCAGTCCTCGACCACTGCCACGAACACGGCTACGTCCGTGCCCCCGTCTGCCAGTCCTGCAACACACAGGAACGCCCCGACCACCTGTACAGCAACGACATCCGCGTGGCGAACCGCTACACACGCCTCTTTGACACCGACACCGACCACTGGCTCCGCCACTGGCACCGCTGCCCCGGCTGCCGCGCACGCACCACCCTGCCCCTGCCGCACCTCGCCGCATGGACCGCCCACATAGCCTGCCGATCGCTGCGCCCGACCCACCGCGCCCCCCGCGGACGCAAGCCCTGCGGTGTCCTGCGCGTGTCCTGGACAGGCAGTCAGAACGCGCCCCGTTCCTGCCTGCTCACCATTGCCGTCGACTTCTGTCCTTCCGGTGAACACCGTGTCCTGGCGCGAGTCCCCTACCGCGAAGCCGTCGAGCGGTTTCGTGCCTGGTTGGCCGAGACAGCCCCTGCCGTGGCCGCCGCGGCCGGCCCCGACCGCCTGGACGGCCTCCCCGCCCAATTCCGGCCCGTCATCGCGGACACCAGCGGCGAGGGCCTGGCGCTGTTCTGAGCGAACGCGGGACATTCGACACCAACGTCAACCCACGCCCGCCCGGCGCCGGTTCGCAGCCCACCCGGCGCCCACGAAACCCGCCGCCTCCTTCACCAACGCCACAAGCAGCCCCACATCTCCAATATCCCCAGGACCCGTCGCGCCAGGAGTTCGGCGCGGACGACGTACCGGCCCTGGTCCACCGTCGCGGCCGCTACGTCATGGTCTGAATCATCCACTCGCCGGCTCCGGTGCCGATTGACGTCCTTGGCTAATGGCAATAGCCTCTGGGCTATGGTTGCTAAGAGGTCGCTGACGCCGGCCGCCGTGGTCGATGTGGC
>NZ_JBSGBZ010000103.1:0-15748 GCF_053601495.1 Streptomyces sp. NPDC004721 | reverse complement strand
ATCCCCGACACCCAGCCGCTGACCGGCTGGGCCTTCGTCAAGGACCTCGCCGCCCGCACCGGCGCCTCCTTGGCCACCACCCGCTGGGACACCGGCTCCGTCTTCTCCGCCGTCGCCGCCTACGCCGGACCCGACCTGATCACCCGCATCCTGCACCAGCTCCCCACCGGCTACGCCCTGCTGTTCGGCCGCGCCGAACTCACCCCCGCCGCGTAGACGGCGACGTGCGTGCTCGGGGCGGGCGCGACGACCGCTGCGTCGCTGTCCGCCCTGGTCACGTCCGGCGACGTGCGGCGGGATCGAGCTCAGCGACGCGCCGGGCGACGGCGTCGACGCCAGGGCGGGCGTACCGCTCCAGGGACCGCACGGAGGCGTGGCGGGAGCGGGCCAGCAGCATCGGGGGGAAGTGCCGCTCTCCCGTATGCCGCAGCCGGTCTTGTTTCTCATCCTCAGCAGGGTCAGCCACGCCGTGGAGGGACTATAGGCCGACGATGATCAAAGCGATGTCGTCGTTTCCGCCGCCGCTGACGCCGAGCCGGGACAGCAGGGTGTCGGCCAGATGATCCGAGCTGCGGCGGGGATCGTCGGCGAGGATGTCGGTGAGCCGGTGCAAGCCGGCGTCGATATCCTCACCGCGGCGTTCGATGAGCCCGTCGGTGTATTCGATGAGCCCGTCGGTGTAGAGGACGAGGGTGCTGCCTGGTGTATAGGGCACGGTGGCTTGAGAGCGCGGGACATGCTGCGGGCGGGCTCCCAGCGGCGGGTCGGTGGCCTGGTCGAGCAGGGCGATGGTGCCGTCGGGGCGGGCCAGGACTGGTGGTGGGTGGCCGGCGCTGCTGTAGGTGATGTGGCGGCGGTGGGTGTCGATGACGGCTTTGACCACGGTGGTGGCCAGTGCCCCTTCCACCGAGCGGGCATACAGGCCCAAGACGTCCACGGCTGGGGCGGGCTCACGCAGGGCACGGACGGCGGCGGACAGGGCGCTTCGGAGCATGCCCATGACGGCGGCGGCTTCCAGGCCGTGGCCGACAACGTCGCCGACCGCGACGGCAAAGCCGTTACTGGGCAGATCCACCACGTCGTACCAGTCGCCGCACACGTTGAGTCCTTTTGCGGCGGGCAAGTAGCGCACGGCGATGTTGGGGTGCCGGGCCAGGTCCGGGGACTGGAGCATGGCCTCCTGGAGGGTGACGGCGACCTTCCGTTCTCTGGCGTGGGCCTGCCGCAACTGCTCATTCGCCTGCTGGAGTTCCCTCGCCCGCGCATACAGTTCGGTCTCCATGGCCGAACGCTCGTTGAGCGCTTGACCTGGCTGGAGGCGGCCGGTTTGGGAGAGCACGAACTCGCTCACGTCCTCCACCCGGTGGATGATCCATGCCACCTGTCCGTCCGGTCCGAGTACGGGGGTGTTGACCGGGGACCACCACCGTTGCTCGAACAGCCCAGGACTGTCGGGCACGGGGATGTCGTACTTTTGCACCGCCATCGTGTCCGGCTCACTCGAGCGCAGGACCCGATGGAGGGAAGCGCTCAGGTTTCGCACCCCGTCAGCGCTGGGGTCCGCCGGGTTGTCGGGGAATGCGTCGAAGAGATACTGGCCGACCAGGTCTTCGCGCAGGCGGTGGGCGGCCCTGCAGTACGCCTCGTTGGCATCAAGGATCACAAGATCGGGGCCGAGCACCAGATACGGACTGGGTGTAGCAGCGAACAACGCCTGATAGTCGATCGGCGGTGTGGTCACAGACATTCTCCCGGTCCTGTGTTGGCCCCCTCTCCAGTCCACTATGGGTGTTGCCGATCAGCACACCGGCGCAGCAGGGATTGAGGGTGTCGGAGAACCGCTGGCCATGACACTGCAGGGCTATCCATAGCCCGCGCCGTCCGGACAGTCACACCCCGTCCCCAGACTGCGATGCTGGTGGTGAGTAGGTGTCCCACTCCCCCCTCCGCGTCGGCTTGTGCCAGCCTGCCGAAGCGACCGCCAAGCAGAAGTCCCCTCTCAAGATCCGTCAAGAGTTTTGACGGCTGCGCCGGTTCCCTGTTCCGTTCCTACCGAGACCCCGACTCCACCGCGGCCTTGTTCGGGGCGAACTGGCGCGGCCCGGCTGGTCTGTTCGCCCCGGCGGCCTTCGCCTGAGCGAGGCAGGATGCGTGGCAGTCTTCCCGGAGCGGGACTTCGTCCGGCAGGCCCCGGCCCGTGTTGCGCCTACTTCTGGTTGCCCTTGCGGGCCTGCTGCTGTTCGCTGCTGCCGCGCCGCAGGTGTCCGGCCTGCTCTGTGCCCTCGGCGGTGGTGTTCCCCTTTGGCTTGCGCATGGTGGTGGTCGAGCGGCCGCGTGCGGCCGACGTTGAGACGCGGCCTCCCTGCCCGGGCGTCGCCCTGGGCCCCTTGGCGGTCGGCATCGGCCGACTCAGGGCCTCCCCCATCTTGCGCATGGCCGGGACGTCGGCCTCCCGGCCGGAGGAGGCGGGCGGGGTGTCGCCGCCGGGGCCCGGCGTGGGGAGCTGTAGGTGAAGGCCGCGTCGCCGAGCCTGAGCAGTGCCTCGGCGCTGGGCAGCTCGGTCGTAGCCTCGGTGTCACGCTCGTCGGGCCGCCGGAGTTTGTCGGCGCCCGCCTGCGCCCACTCGGCGACCTTCTCGCAGACCTTCAGCGAGACCTTCCGGAAGAACTCGCCCACGCGGTTGTCGTTCTTCAGGCGGTCGAAGTGCTCCCCGGCCCGGTCCTTGATGACCTTCCAGAGGTGCGTCCACGCCCCGCGGACTGTCTGGAGCCGCTGCCATTCCGGCAGGTCCTTGAGCGCTTCGGCCTGCGTGTCGGCCCCTCGCAGGGCGGTGTTCACCGCCTCGGCCTGCTGCTGCGGGTCGGGGGTGTCCGTTTGCTCGCCGGAGGGGTCACCGGTGGCACCTTCCGTCGGCGCAGGCGCCGGCAGCGCGGCGGGCGTCGGCGCCGGTGGTGCCTGCGGGGCGGGCACCGGGGCCGGGGCGGCCGCCGCCGTCGGCGAGGCATCTGGGGCGGTGACGGCGGGCACCGGCGGCGCGTCGGGTGCTGGTTCGGCGTTGGCTGTGGCGACGGCGTCGGCAAGGTGCTGGTGAAGGGTGCGCAGGTCGGCCTCCACGGCCTCCCAGAGCTCTTTTGCCGTGCCCTGTTCCTCCGGGACGGTCTCCGTCCATGCCTCCCGGACGCCCTCGAAGGCGGCCGTGACGTCCAGCTCTCCGGCCGTGTGCTCCGCGGTCGCGGTGTCCTCGGCCGGGGTCTGCGGCCCGGTCCACAGGGGCATTTCCTCCGGCTGCGGGGCCACTTCGGTCTCCTGCGGCGCGGTCTCTGGCTGCGGGTCGCCGAGCTGGGCCCCGTCGTCGTCCGGCGCAGGTTCGAGGCCTTCGGGCTGGGTGGGACGGGTGGGTGTGGCCATCTCGGTTCCCTCCGGGGTGCTGGCCGGGGCGGGCGGTTCGGGCGAGCCGACGGCGGGCTCGGGACCGCTCGGTTGGACGTCATCGGCGGCGGCCGCCGGGCGGGTTTCCTGCGCCAGGTTGGCGGCGGACTCCGCCTCCTCGGGCAGGTCCTGCCCGGAGGGTTCGGCCGGCACCGCGGGCGGCTCGGCGGCCGCGGGCGTCGGCGGTTCGGGAGGGAGCTGACCGTCGAGGTCGGCGGGCGGCGCGGCCGGGGCCTGGTCGGTCTGCGGTGCAGGGGCGGGAGCCGCTGGCGTGGCCTCGGCGACGGCCTGTTGGCGTGCGGCTTCTCGGTCGGCCTGTGCCGCGTCCACGGTGGCCTGAAGCCGGAGCTGGAGCCGCTGGACGTCGTGGAGCAGGTGCGCGAGCGGGAAGGCCATCAGCTGCCGCTCGAAGTTGTTCTCGTCGGCCGGGAGCGCATCGCGCCAGGCCGTGGCCGACTGGGCGACGGCTTCCAATTCGGCGGCCATCTGGCGAGAGTTGTGGTTGCCGGAGAGGGCATCGGCCATGCTGTTCAGCCGTGCCGTCAGCTCGACGTACGGCGGCTGTGCCAGGTAGTCGAGCGGCCAGACCCGGGCGGCGGGGTAGGTGAGCGCGCCCCGGTGCCACATGGCCGTGTCGCGCAGCTCGGCGCGCACCACGTTCGCCCGGGCGAGCGGTCCGTTGCCGGAGGCGGCGGTGGGCGGATCGCCGTACGGGGTGCCGGTGAGGGTGGAGAACAGGACGGCTCCCCTCTCCGCCGCGGCCTGCGGCCCGTCGGCCAGGTTCGTCACATCGGCGGGCAGCCCGGGGACGGCCAGCCGGGCGAACCACTGTCCGCCGGCGGACTGCTGCACGGTGGCCACGGCCGTCTCTCCTCGGCGCAGTTCGCCCCGGTCCGGGGCCTGGCCGTCCATGCCGGTCATGTGGAGCTGGTAGGACGCATCAGCCGGGAGCGCGGTGACCTCGGTGTAGGAGCGGGGCTCCGGCGGATCCTCGATCTCCACGGCGGGATCAGCCTCCGTCGCCGCCGGGGGTTGCTCGGGGAGGTTGTCCGCGGCCGGGTCGGCGGCCGGGGCGTCCGTCGTAACGGCGGTGGGTTCCGGCTCGCCTGCCACTGCTTCCTCTTCCTGGTCTGGGTCCTCGTCCGCCTCGCGGTCCGGTACGGGAGCGTCGTCCGGCGCGGTCGCCTCGGTGGCCGGCGCGCTGATGGGCTGGGGATCGGGTGCCGGTTCCGTCTCGGTGGCCTTCTCCGCGTCGATGAACGCGTAGCGCACGGCTACTTCGTCGACTCCCTCGCGAAGAAGGCCGCGGCTTTTTTCAGGACCTCAATCGTCTGCTGCTGTTCCCGGTTCTCCCGCCGCAGACGACGCAGTTCTTCCTTCTCATGGCTGGTCAGAGCACCCGCGGCCCCCTGGCCCCGATCCGCCCTGTCCTGGTTCACCCAGTTCCGCAGGCCCTCCGGGCTCACCCCGATCTCACGGGCGACCTCGGTGACCGTCTTCCCCGACGAATGGACCAGCGCGACCGCGTCCCGCTTGAACTCGGCCGTGTACCGCTTGCTCGTGTTGCTCTTCTTGCTCACTACCTGGAACTGCTTCCTCCGGGACCGACCGTCCCAGTGTCACGAAGCCGCCACCCGGGGACACCTCCTGAGCAGCTCCTGACCGGCGCAAAATCAATCCGCCCGACCCCGCAGGCAATTCGAAATCCCGCGCCGATCACTACATTCCGAGACGATCACTGAACTTGCACGTCAGGACCCGAAAGCCCCAGCTCAGAGAAGCACCGCACCACCGTCTCAAATCCTGAAACGATCACTAGATTCCCAGGCCAGCGCTTCGCTCATCTGGTGATCATTAACGGATTTGTCATACCGCGTCCTCGCCGACCTCGTCGACGCCGACGGCAGCCTGCCCGACATCGCACCCGGCGTACTCATGGACGGCGACGACCTCGGACGATGGCTCCAGCAGCAACGCGAGGCGAGCACCTGGGCGCAGCTCTCCTCCGAACAGCAGGAACGACTGACCCGCCTGGGCATCAAGCCCACTGGGACGCGGACTTCCACCCCGACGGCCACGCGTGCGGCGAAAGGCCCGAACAAGGCGCAACAGGCCTTCCAACGCGGCCTAGCGGCCCTCGCGCAGTGGGTAGAACGGGAAGGAGCCCACCGGCCTGTACCACGCAGCCACAACGAGAAGATCCCGGTCGACGGCCAGACAGAGCCAGTGGTCGTAAAGCTCGGCGTATGGATCTCCAACACCAAGCAGAGGCGGGACAAGCTCGGCCCCGAGCAGCGGGCCGCACTCGCCGAACTGGGTGTGGAATGGGCATAGCAGACGGAGGACTGCTGGCCGCGCCCCGGCCGCCGTGCGAGTCCGGCCTGCCCGCGGTGTACCTCGACGTCGGCTCTGCTCCCTCCTCGGATTTGAGGTGAGGAGCCCGGGCCCCCGGGCTCCTCACCGGCGAACGGATTTGTCAAAGCTGACGCGGTGCATCACCTTCCATCACCGCACCATCGAGGCACGGGCCTTCGCCGAGGGGCTGGGGGCTGCGGTGAAGCATCTGCACACCGAGGACCCGGAGCGGCACCCGAAGAAGGTGTGGGCGAACTGGCTGTCGGGCGAGCACGAGCCCGATGTGCGGGCGGACGGCGATGCTGCCGCCGCTGCGGTAGGCCAACGGGGGTGGGGTGAAGGGCGGCGCTCGACGGCGCGACGTGTCTGCAACCGATGGATTGCAGTTACACCTCCAATGTGCAATCGTTGGGTTGCAGATCGATGCGTGGGAACGCCCGAGGGAGGAAGCCATGAACGACACCACCTACACCAACGCCGAGCTCGCCGAGCTCGACCGGATCGCCCGGCAGATCGACATCGACGTCCCGGCCGAGCAGGTTTGGGAGTTGATCGTGCGCCCCGGCTGGTATGTCAACGACGGTGCCGTCGAGGCCGACCCGGACCTGCGCTACGAGGGCGACGTGGCCGTGGTGCGCCATCCGACGCTGGGCGAGTTCCGATTCCGGACGGTGACGCTGGACAAGCCGCGCTACGCCGCGTTCCGCTGGATCGGCACCCCGTTCCGGGACGAGTCGACGCCCTCGACCCTCGTCGAGTTCTGGATCGACGAGCGGGACGGCGGCGGGGTGACATTGCGCGTCGTCGAGAGCGGGTTCTGCGGCCTCGCCGACGACCCAGCCGCGTGGCTGAAGGAGCGCGAGGGCAACGACAAGGGGTGGCTCGCCGAGCTGGAGGCCGCGAAGGTGTTCGTCGAGAAGTCCGCGCCGGCCCCGACGACGCGCCCGTGACCGCCACCCTCCCCGTCGTGTGTGCCGCGCTCGGCGACCCGACGCGCTGGGAGATCCTCACCCGGCTCGGCGAGGGCCCCATGTCGGCGTCCGCGCTGGCCAGGGTGCTGCCGGTGAGCCGTCAGGCGATCGGCAAGCACCTGGAGGTGCTGCGCGAGGTCGGGTTGATCGAGTCCGAGCAGCGCGGGCGCGAGGTCGTCTACCTCGCCGTCGGCGCCCGGCTCGGCGCGCTGGCCCGGGAGCTGGACCGGATCGGCCGCTCCTGGGAGACCCGCCTGCTGCGGATCAAGGAACTGGCGGAGCGCCCCGGCCCGGCAGCCCCCGAAGCCTCCGACTGACGGAAGACGACTGATGACTTACAACGATTGGACACGATCGTGACCGAGCACGACAGCAGCGCGGCGGGCCCCGACCGCGCGCCGACGCTGCCGCCGGTAGCCGACCGGGCCGCCTTCCAGGCCGAACTGGACAAGCTGCGAGTCCGCGAGAAAGCGCACACCCGGAAAGGCGACGCGATCGCCGCGGCCCGGCGCCGACTGCCCATGGTCGAGGTGGCAGCCGACCTTGAACTGACCGGGCCCGACGGGCCCATCACCCTGCTCGACGCGTTCGAAGGGCGTCGGCAGCTCATCGCCTACTACTTCATGTGGCACGACGGCCACGATGCGGCCGGGCAGTGCGAGGGCTGCACCTGGGTCACCACCCAGGTGCAGGAGCTGTCCTACCTGCACTCACGCGATATCACCTACGCGGTCTTCTGCCAGGGCTCGTACGAGGAGAGCCGCCGCTACCGGGACTTCATGGGCTGGGAGGTGCCGTGGTACTCGGCCCTCCCGTCGCATGACGAGCTCCTGGTTGGACGCCACGTCGGCATGTTTCACCTGGTCTGCTACCTGCGCGACGGCGACCGCGTCTACGAGACGTACTGGACGACGCTGCGCGGGGTGGAGGCGATGGACTACAGCTACGCGCTCATGGACCTCACCGTGTACGGACGCCAGGAGTTGTGGGAGGACTCGCCCTCTGGTTGGCCGCGTGTCCAGGGAACCCCCGCCGACCACGGCCTGCGGAGCAACGGACGCCCCATCCCCCAGTGGTCCCGCGTCGAGGCCGGGCGCTCCGACGACCTCACACCGCGACCGTGACGGCTCAGTCGGCTCGCAGTGCCGGGTGATCGGCGATCAGCCGATCTGACCCCTATCCGCCCTATCGCATAGGCGCCCTGATGGCCGCTGACCGAGCGGTGCCGGTCCTTCCATGCGGTGATCACCGGCTCGACCAACGACCACTGCTCGTCCGATAAGTCACTCGGATACGGCTTGCGTTCACTCACCCCGCGGCCGGGCCAGGAACACATCGTGCTTGCGCGCCGCCCGCTCCCCACCCGCAAGCCCGGCCCGCTCCCCTGGCGTCAGATCACGACGGATCGCCCGGTGCAAAGTCATCAGCGACGGAGGCGGCTCCCCCTCACCCCTGGCAGCGCGAGCGGCCAACTCACGATGGACCGCCGCGACGTTGCCCCTCCACAACCCCAGCAGAGCCCGGATCTCGTCGTTGACCGCGAACCGGCCATAGTACGGAGCCCGCTCCCCCGGCGCCGCGGCCGCGGCCTCATCCTGTTCGGCGGCGGCCAGCCACCGCCACACCGCACGCTCCCGCACCCCCAGCACATCCGCCGCCGACCTCACCTGCCCAGTGGTGAGCTTCCCCTCCCGCCGCAGGACCAGCAACCGGCGCACCACCGGCCCCCGCAACGCTCGAACCGACACAGCCGGCAAAACCCCACCCGCCCCCTCCAAGGCCAGGTCCTGCCCTCCCTCATCCACACCCCCAAGCAGACCAACACTCTCCGGCCAATGGATCAGAACTCACGAAACTGAGACAGCGTCACCCCTCATGCGATAACGCCCCAGGACAGCGATACCCACGGAACTCTCACCCTCATGACAGTGGCCCCACGCCCCTAAACCGCCACCGACCAGCATCAACACATCCAGGCCCGCTGTCTCTCACCCCACTGTCCCGAAACCGAGAGATCGCACCGTGAAGCTGGGCGTGTGGGTATCGAACACCCGAGCGAGGCGTGGCAAGCTCACTGCGGAGCAGCTGGACGCACTGCGGAAGCTGGGCGTCGACTGGGCATGACACCGCCGCCGTCCGGCCGTTGAGCCGGATCGCACGAGACCCCGGGGCCGTGAGGGCCCGGAGTCTCGAGCTGTCGGCAGGTTCAGACCGTGACCGCTGGGCATCCTTGCAAAAGTGCCCGCCCGGGACGGTGAACACGGGACTGTGGTGGAGTGATCCATCACCCTGGCCTCCTGCGGACCGCTCCCCTGCAGGGAGAAACGACCTCGTCACTGATCTGCCGCATCGCCAGCCGCTACGGACTGGAGGCACAGGCGCTGCGGTCCAGCTGGAAGTGGCTTAACCACCAGCCCAAGCACGAGAGCGGGACCCCCCCCGGGCCGATGCCGAGGTGCTGCTCAACGCTGCAGGGAGGCAACTGCTGACTCAGCTGTGCGGCGTCGAGGAAGAGGTGCTGTCGCGGGTGTTGCCGTCCTGGGCGCGGGAGGACGCCAAGCTGCCCGCCGAAAAGGACGGGGTGCCGGCGGCGGTGTGGCGGATCGGCGGCGCGGTCGCCGGGCCGGTGGCGTTCGACTGCCGACTGTGCGCCGCCGGGCGTACGGGGACGGTCGTGCGGGTCGTGCTGTACGCCCCGCGGTGGGATCGGGTGTGTGCGCGGCACGGGCGGTGGCTCCTGGACGCGGACGCCGACCAGCCCTACGAGTACCTGGACGTACGGCGCCTGCCGGAGGTGACCGCGGCGCAGCGGCGGTGGGCCGGGGTGGTACGGCGGGGGGTGCGGGCCGGGGCCGGGCCGGAGAGGGTGTTCGCTCTCGCGTATGCGGTGGTGGCCCGGTGGTGGGAGCAGGCCCTGCAATGGGAGCGGGAGACGCTCTGGCCGCGGCGCCTGCATCAGGTCGCGGGCGGTGACGCCGGGGGTGATCTGGAGCGGTGGCGGATCGTGGGGCGAGACGCGGTCGTCTTCCCCGAAGTGGTGGCCGTCGCCGACACGCTGCTGGATCCGGTCATGGCCGAGCTGGTGTGGAGGGACAGCGGCGCCGGGCGGCCACGGGCCCTGCCCGCCGACGGAATGTTCTGCCGCCGGCTCGGGGAGCGAGTGGGGCGGGGATGGCTAGGGACGCTGGCCGCGACCGACCACGGCGGCCCGCTCATCGCCTGGATGGGCAGCGCCGCCAGCGCCGCACAGCTGGGGGTCCACCCGGGTTCGCGAACGATCCCTGGTGGGTGCGCCGGGAACATGAGCCGGTGGCCATGGCCGGGCAGTTGCGGGTGCTGGGCAAAGAGAAACGGGCGCCGCGCTCGGGGACGATGTGGCGGGCGGTGGTGCCGCCCGAGCAGCGGGCGCGGATCGGCGGCCTCATCGCGAGCGCCGAGGAACAGCTCGTCCAGTTGCGCGGCGCGCAGAGCGGGCCGACCGCTGAGGTCGCCCGGCAGCTGCCGCGCAGCCTCGGTCACAGTGCCGGTCTGGGGAGTGTCCAAGTAACTGAAGCAGGTCGTTCCGTTCATGCGGATCGAATCCTTTCCGGTGCCAGCTGGACGGTCGTTGATTGCGGGAGGCGGACGGCTCGACCAGCTCCAAGGCCGAAGAGGCCCTGAACGAGGGTCAGCGCGACAAGAAGGCCGAGCGGGACAGTCCACCCACCGGCGAGGTCGTGGGCTGAGCCGAACAGCAGGGGCCCAACGGCGGCTAGGAGGTAGCCGACGCTTTGGGCCATGCCGGACAGCGCGGCGGCCTGGGACGCGTCGGCCGCACGCTGGCCTTGGAACGTCAGTGCCAACACCAGGCAGGCGCCGCCGCCAAGGCCGATCAACGCACTCCACGCGGTCGCCATCTCGGGGGCCAGGAGCAGCCCCAGGTATCCGGTGGCGCACATCAATGAACCGCTGACGGCCAGCAGCCGTTGGTCAGTGAGTTGTCGGGCGAGTATCGGCACGGTACTGCTGGAGACCAGACCGGTCACCTGGAGCAGGAACAGCTGCCAGCCGGCGGCGCCTTCGGAGGCGCCGTGGTCGTGCACGATGCTGGGCAACCACGCGATCGTGGTGTAAAAACCGAGGGACTGTAGTCCCATGAACGCACTGACCTGCCAGGCCAGTGGGTAACGCCACAGGGTATGCGCCTGCCTCGCTCCGGGGGCGGTGGATATTACGGGCCGGCGACGGGCCAGTTGCGGTGCCCAGGCCAGGACCCCGAGTAGCGCCAGCACCGCCCAGCAGCCCAACGCGGTATGCCATCCTCCGGGAAGATGGTCAGCCAGGGGCACGGACACCCCGGAGGAGACCGCGGCTATCAACCCCATGACAGTGACGTAGAGCCCGGTGACTGCGCAGTCACCGCTCGGCGGTCTGCGAGCAGGTCGAGGTAGCGCTTGCGCTGGACCTCGTCCGTCGCCACCTCCACACCGACGTGGGCGAGGGCGATCGCGGCGTCGACCACGGCGCGGTCTGCGCCCGGCGAGTCGCCGTGCCGGGCGAAGAGTGCTGTGTGGTGGTGAGCGCCTTCGGTGTCGTAGCCGATGGTCGGGTGGAGTGCGGGCAGGAGGTGGGAGACGTTTCCCATGTCAGTGGAGGCCATGACTTCGCCCCGGCGGTCCACGGGTTCACGGCCCAGGGCCCGGGCCGCGCGGGTGTAGGCGTCGGTGAGGAAGTCGTCTTGCCGTAGGTCGGCGAAGTCGGCTCCGTGCGGGGTGAGTTCCAGCTCGGCGCCGGTGGCCAGGGCGGCCGCCTCCAGGCAGGCCCGTATCCGGCGGCGGGCGTGGGCGAGGTCCTCGGTGGTGCGGGCGCGCAGTTCGTAGCGGGCCCGGGCCGTGTCGGGGATGACGTTGACCGCTCGGCCGGCTTCGAAGACGACGTCGTGAACCAGGGTGCCCGGTGGCAGTTGCTGGCGCAGCAGTCCCACGGCGGTGTGGGCGAGGGTGATCGCGTCCAGGGCGTTGACGCCGTCCCAGGGGGCGAGCGCGGCGTGGGCCGGCTTGCCCCGGTAGACGATGTCCCAGGCGCCGATGGCCAGGGAGGAGGCGCCGACGGAGTCTTCGGGCGCGGCGTGGGCCATGAACGCGACGGCCACGTCGTCGAAGACACCCGCCTCGATCAGCAGCGCTTTGCCGCCGATGTCCTCCTCGGCAGGCGTGCCGATGAGTTTCACGGTGATCCCGACGAGGTCGGCGACTGCAGCGAGGCCGAGGGCGGCTCCGGCCGAGGCGGCTCCGTTGACGTTGTGGCCGCAGGCATGTCCGATGCCGGGCAGCGCGTCGTACTCCGCGCACAGGGCCACCACCAGGTCGCCGGTTCCGTAGGTGGCGACGAAGGCGGTCGGTAGGTCTGCCACTGCGTGGGTGACGTCGAAGCCGGCTTCCTCGGCAATGCGTGCGATCTTCGCCGCCGACTTGTGCTCCTGCATGGCTGTCTCGGGTTCGGCGTGCAGGCTGTGGCTCAGCGCGACGAGCGTTTGCTCGTGGTCGCGTACGAAGTCGGCGGCGACGGCGAGCGCGTGGTCCCGCGTCGGCGTGATCGGGGCGGTCATGCGGCCCTCCCGGCGTGGGCGACGCGGGCTTCGGGCTCGGGCGCCGAAGACGGGTTACGGAAGAGCATGCCGACCGCGGCTCCGGCGAGCGCCACGACGGCGCAGGCGGCCCACGCCCACTGGTATCCCGCACCGGTGACGGCGCCCTGGGAGGTGGTGTGGCCGGCCCACAGGGAGCCGATCACTGCCGCGCCGATGGCCGCTCCGAGCGACAGCGCCATCTCGTTGACGCCGACGGACAACGCGGTCTCGGCCTCGCCGACCACCTCGACCGACAGGGACCGGGTGGCGGCTTCGAACATGCCGGTGGACAGGCCCACGATCAGCGCACCCACCAGGTACTGCGGCAGCGAGGAATGGAAGAGGCACAGGCTCAGGAATCCGAGGGCGCCGGCGCATCCACCGACCGCGAGCACGGCACGGTCGCCTATCGCCCGGGCCAGCCGCGGCGTCAGGGTGGACCCGACGAAGCCGACGGCGACCATGGCGAGGGACACCAGGGAGATGGCCCGGGCGCCGAGTCCGAGCCCGCCGCCGTCCGGTTCCGTGCCGAGATACACGGCGTTGGCGCCGAGGAAGCCGATGGCGCCGAAGGCGATACAGAACGTGTGCGCGCTGACCGCCGCAAGGCGGGGGTTGCGCAGCATGCGGATGTCCACCAGCGGATGCGAGGAGCGCCGCTCGACCTGCACCCAGACGGCCAGCAGCACGAGTGCCCCCACGATCGTGAGCAGGGAGTACGCCGACGTCCAGCCCCAGGACCCGCCTTCGGTGAGCACGAGGATCAGGGCGCCGAGCCCGACGGTCAGCAGCAGAGCGGCGAGCGAGTTGAACCGGCCGGCGCGAGGAGCGGTGCTCGTCGGCAGGGCGACAGCGGCAGCGACGGCGAGGGCGCAGAAGGGGACCGCTGTCCACAGCCCGGCGAGGGCGTGTTCGTCGCTGAGCGTTCCGGCCACGAAGCCGCCGGTGCCGATGGACAGGAGCAACGCGCCGACCAGAACCGACATGCCGACACGGCCGTGTTCGGGCGAGCGGGACCGCAGGATGCCCGCCAGCAGCGGGAAGAAGCCGACCACCGCGCTCTGGAGCACCATGCCGACCGCGAGCGTGGCGGTGGTGGGCCGGGCGGCGATGAGCAGCGATCCGACTGCGACCATGGTGACGGCGATCAGCAGCAGTCGCCGGTGGCCCCACATATCGCCCCAGCGCGAGAGCAACGGGGTCAGTACGGCGAAAGCGACCTGCGACAGCAGGTACAGGTTGTTCTGGCCCACGCCGCCGATGCCGACGTGGGCGCCCACGACGGGCAGCAGCGGGGTCAGATACCCCTGGACGACACCGCTGCAGACCACGATGAGGATCATCGTCGCGATCAGTCCACGGCCCCGGCTGATGGAGTTCGTCACGGTCTCACCTTCTTTCCCTTGGCTGGAATACGACGTGGTGGCTAGAGTGCGACCGAGGAGCCAACGGGACGGGAAATCGACGGTAACCGTCACTTCGAGAGGACTTGCTGTTGGATTCGGTCATCGTGAGCGAGCTCGATCTTGCTCTCGTGCACGCGCTGCAGGTTCGCCCCCGGGCGCCGTGGACGGATCTGGCGCCTCTGCTGGGTGTCACCCCGGTGACACTGGCCCGCCGCTGGGAACGGCTCACCGCGCAGGGGCTGGCCTGGGTGTCGGCGGTGCCAGGGCCGTCGTTCTCCTGCAGCGGCTGCACAGCCTTCGTCTTCGTCCGGTGCGCTCCGGCGGCCCGACAGCGCCTGGCCGGGCAGGTGGCGCGGCTGCGGGAGGCGGTGACCGTCGAACTGGTCGCTGCGGGAGCCGCCGATCTCCTCGTGGACGTACTGACACCGGACCTCGCGGGCATCCACCGGTTCGTGAGTGAGGACCTGGCCACCCTGCCCGACGTCCTCGACATGGAATGCGTGTTCGCCACCTCCCTCTACACAGAAGGCTCCCGGTGGCGACTGGGGTCGCTCGACGCGTCCCAGCTCTCCGTGCTGGGAAGGACCTGCACCGCGGACGGACCCGGGGGCGCCGTCTTCGATCCGGGCCCGCTGGACCACGTGCTCCTCGACGCGCTGGTGCGGGACGGGCGCACCCGGCTCGCGGAGCTGGCCGCTCTCACCGGGAGCAGCGCCGCCACCGTCCGGCGGAGGCTCGGCCGGCTCACCGCGAGCGGAATCGTGGCGTTCCGCTGCGACATGGCCCCCGCCGTGTCAGGGCTGCCGGTGTCCGTCACTTTCCGCGGCCGGGCCGCGGCGAACGACGTGAACCGGCTGCACCGCACCCTCGCCACGCTGCCCGAGTGCCGCTTGCTGGCCGCCGTCACCGGTTCCGCCAACGTGCTCGCCACCTACTGGCTCCGCGACGTCGGCTCAGTCCAGCAGCGCGAGACCGCGGTCTGCGCCCAGTTGCCCAGCCTCGACGTCACCGACCGCGTCCTCGGCATGCACACCGTGAAGAGGATGGGGCATCTGCTGGACGGGGAGGGACGGCGGGTGGGGATCTGCCCGATCCGGCCGTGGTGAGGCGGTCCGGCCCTGCCGGGCGCGCGGCCCGACACGGACGACGGTCACCCCGTCGTGACACCCGGCGTCACCCACCACGGAGACGACATCGGACGCTGGCTCACCCGGCAGCGACGGGACTGGGCCCAGCACAACGAGGAACAGCGGCGGCGCCTGGGTGCAACCTCTCGCCTTCGTGTCAGTACGCGACCTGCACATATATCGCCCGGTGACAGTACTTACACCCCGGACCTCTCACCTCAGGACAGTGACCCCACCCACCGAAACAGCCACCGAAACAGCCACCGACCAGCGGCAACACACCAACGCGCCACTGTCTCTCACACCACTGTCCCGAAACCGAGAGATCGCACTCCGCAGAGTTCAGAATCAAGGGGAAGGTCGCCCGCATGCCCTGCGATCATCCAAAGAGTGACCCCACGTGACCGGGCCCAACGTTAAGGATCTAGCTCAGCGTTCCTGCATGTTGAGGTCACGGACGCAGAACCCGTGGTGTGCCCAGTCTTCGTTCAGCACCACCCGCAGGCACTCGACCACCGACTTGCCCACGGCGTACGGCGGCCAGCCCGGTCTCGCAGGAACGGGAGCGACTGCGGACAGCTCGTCGACCGTCACGGTCGCCAGCCAACGCTCCAGCTCGGCGGACTGTTCGTCTCGCACGGCCAGTACCTCGTCGAGGCCTGGGGTCGCCGCTCGATCGAGGCCCTGTTCCTCCTGATCGGGCACGAAGTCGGACGCCAACCCGATCCCAGTGAAAGGCTGGGTCGATCCCAGGCAACAGCGGCGAAACCACGAGTCGTGCACGAACACCAGGTGGCGCAGGGTCTCCACTGCCGACCACTCGCCGGCGACACGCCGGTGCTCGGAGCCCGC
>NZ_JBSGBZ010000102.1:0-15813 GCF_053601495.1 Streptomyces sp. NPDC004721 | reverse complement strand
GCGCACCGGGCCCTTGCCCTCGGCGACCTTGCGTCCGGCGTCGAGGGCGAGCTTGGCGAAGCCCGGGCTTTTGCCCTCGGCTATGTCGTTGAGCAGGCCGGTGGTCTCGCCGAGCTTGTGGCCGAAGCCGACCAGCAGCCGCTGGGCCTGGGCGCCGAGGTAGTCCTGCACCTCGGCCTTGAGCCGGTCGGCGGCCTCGCTGTGGGCGAGGTCGCTCAGCGGGCTCTCCTTCGCCGCGCCGCGCGCCGCGCCGCCGGCCGCGGAGGTCGCGGATCCGAGGACCTCGGTCATCGGTCACCACCACCCTTCGGCCGCCGGGAGCGGGCAGCGCGGGTCGCGCCACCGGCCGCGGCCGTCCTCTTCGCGGCCGTCCCGTCGGCTGCGGTCCTCTTCGCCGCTTCCTTCCGGGCCGGTGCACCCGCCGGCGCCTTCTTGGCGGCCTTCTTCGCGGGAGCCTTCTTCGCCGGCTTCTTCTTCGCCGGGGCGTTCCCGGCCGCTTCCTTCCGGGCCGATCCGCCCCGGTCCCCGGCCTCACTCCGGGTCTCCCTCCCGGCCTCGCGGCCCTCCCGGTCCTCGTACTCGTCCTCGTCCGGGTACGCGTCCTCCCCCTCGGTCTCCTCCTCGGTCTCCTCGTCTCCGCCGGGCTGCGGTGCGACGCCGGCGAGCTCGTCGCGGATCTGCGCGGTCCGCCCGTGCAGCCGGTCGGCGAGCGCGGTCATCTGCCGTTCGGCCATGGCCCCCGAAGCCGCCTTGCCCACGCCCTTCAGGTCCTCGCGCAGCTGGTCGCCGATCTCCTTGAGCTGCGGGTTGCTCATCAGTTGCTGGTTGACCAGCTGCGCGATCCCGCCCGGACCGAGGTTCAGCTTCTTGCCGGCCACCAGGCTGCCCACCGTAAGGGCGAGCTTCGCCTTCTTCGTCCGTCCCAGGAGGTAACCCGCCCCTAGCGCGAGGCCGAGTCCCACTTTGTTCATCGTGCCGTCCCCTCGCCTGTCCCCGTGCCTGTCTCCGTGCCTGAGCGCAGGCCGGTCTCCAGCCGGTCCAGAAGCTCGTCCTCCCTGCGGTCGAACTCCTCGGCGCTGATCTCACCCGCCTCCAACTGCTCTTCCAGTCGCGCCAGTTCGGCCTGCACGGTGGCCGGGTCGTAGTAGATGTGCTCGGCTTCGCGCAGTACCTGCCGGATCGCCCAGGCGCTTCCGCGCGCCGGCGCGAACGGCAGCAGCAGCACTTCGGAGATGAGTCCCATGACGTCACTCCGCTCCTGTGTCGGCTCCGGCCGTGGTGCTCGCGGGTTCGGCGGGGCCGGGTTCGACGAAGCTGTACGGCGGCAGGGGGCCGTTGACGCGTAGTTCGAGGTGGGGCAGGTCCTTGCGGGCCTGTTCGACGGCGGTCACGAACTCCTCGGCCGCCTCGCGGTCGACCAGGAAGGAGGCGTTGACGAGCCAGCCGGTGGAGGGCGGGCCGTCGCTGACCGCGGCGGCGTACGGTTCGAGGGCGTGGACGATCTCGCGGGCGTCGTCGGCCTCGCGGGCCTGCACGGCGGCCGCGACCAGCTCGCCGAGCCGGAGCTTGTCCTGGTAACCGCCGCCGCCGGAGCGCCGGTTGGCCTCGGCCAGGGAGCGGATCTCGGGGTTCTCGGCCATCACGCGGTGCAGCACCGCGTCCTCGACGTGGCTGGCCTTGACGTTGTACTCGACCCTGCCCTCCAGGGCGTGCAGCCGTTCGCGGTAGTGGTCGGCGCGTTCGGTCAGGACGCCGGTGACGGTGTCGTCGTCGGGGGCGACGCTGCCGAACCGCATCGGCAGGACGCAGCCGGCCGTACCGGCCTCGCTGAGCACGGCCTGGTGGGCGAGCAGGTCCCGCCGTTTGGGGCGCAGCCCCTCGGGTGCGTCGCTGACGATCGCGGCGAGTCCACCCGCCTCGAGCACGCGCACCGGCCGGGCCGGCTCCCCCACACCGCCCATGCCCCGTGGCAGGGCCGGGTGGGAGGCGGTGGTGATGGCGTAGACGTACGTGCTCACTCCTGTTCCTCCTTGCGGCGGGCCGGCGGGGCCTTACGGGCCCGCGGCCGCTCCCCGCTCTCGTCCGCGTGCTCCTGACGGGCCTGCTGGAAGGCGTCGGAGACGGTCTGCGCGGCGCCGGACAGCGCGCCCTTGGCTTTGCCGCGTGCGCCGGACTCGGTGACCTCGCCGACCAGGTCGGGCAGGCCCGCGGGCTTGTGCGGGCCGGCTTCCAGGTCGAGCCGGTTGCAGGCCTCGGCGAAGCGCAGGTAGGTGTCGACGCTGGCGACGACGACCCGTACGTCGATCTTCAGGATCTCGATGCCGACCAGGGAGACCCGCACGAACGCGTCGATCACCAGTCCCCGGTCGAGGACGAGTTCCAGTACGTCGTACAGGCCGCTGCTGCCGCCTCCGCCGCCGGACGTCTGTGCCGGGACAACGGTCATGCCAACCGCGCCTCCTTGTCTGTATCTGCTGCGTCTGTGTCTGCTGCGCGTGTACACGTCTTCGGACGTGAGCCGCCCGGGGGCCGGGGCCGGTCTAGTGGCCGCCGGTCCGGCGGGCGTCGGCGCGGCCGCGTTCGTAGCGGCGCAGGAGCCGATAACCGGTGAGCTGACCCCGCGGATCGAGTTCCACCAGGTAGCCCGCCAATCAGGCTCATGGTGTCGGGCACCCGGGCGAGGTTCGAGGACCTCGACCTCACCAGCCGTCCTCCGTCTACTCGAAGGACGTCACGGCCTCGGCCCTCAGACCGGTCAGCTCAGCGAACTGGGCAGGCGCCTCGCGCAGCCCGGCCAGGCCGCCGACGCACCGCTGTCGTCTTGGGTACGTGACTCCTGTGAATTCTGTGGCTCTGGTGAATTATGCGAATATTATGGCCATCTCTTCGTCTCCGGGTGGCCGCAGGCTCCATGGCCAAACCTTCGCGAGTGCGGGCGGCCCTCACGCACTATGCACCTGGGCTGTCGGTCGGCCCTGATCGTTTCCGGGCCGGGGTGGCTGGGCAAAAGGCGGCAAAAGGCGGGTATGGACCACCGCGGACGCCGGGCGGCGGGCCGGATCGCGGCCACGCAGGATCGGTCGGAAACCACTACGCGGTTGTCCTCCCGGGCGTACCCGACGCGTTTGCCCTGCCCGAAGCCGTCGTCACTACAGGGCGACGATGCCTTCGAGCAGGTGGACGGCGGCCTCGGTGTCCCGGGCACCAGGGTTGACCAGGCGTTGGAGACCACCGGCTCCGGCAGCGTGCTCGGTCGCGGTGGAGGGCCTGCAGGGCAAGGGCGAGCAAAGAGCAATCGGCCAGCAGGCAGGCTGCCCAGCTGACGACAGTCTTGTCGACCCAGGTCCGCCACGCGTCGTCGGCGTGCAGGTCACATCCGGTGAGCCAGTCCAACCGGTGGGCTCCGCCGGGTTCGAGTAGGTGGAGCAGCTGCTCGTCAAAACCGGTGGGTAGCGCAGGGCAGTAGGTGACCAAGAGCCAACGGGTGGAGGCGGCTATGACGAATGTCAGATCGGTGGACACGGTGATCGGTCCCTGTGGAGCGTGCTCGCTCTGCCCGGCTGAACGGCCCCGCGAGCTGGTACCGCGGAGCCGCGCTGCCCCCTCGTGGCGGACCAGTACAGGAGGCTACCCAGGGCAGAGTGCATGACCCACGTCACGGCCCAACCCCGGGGCACCGGGGCCGCACCGAACACCTGCGGTCCAGCCCCGGTGCCCATCCCAAGCCGCAGTCCGGCTACGGGGTGTGCGAGGGCCGGTCAGGACTTGCCGCGGCCGGTGACGAAGTCGCGGGCCCGGTCGACCAGGCCGGCGCCCGGTGCGAGGAGCTTGTTCGCGGGCGGAGTGTCCGGGGCAGCCGGATGCGGGCGGGTCGGGGCCATGGCTTTGGCCCGCCGGACCTTCTCCCCGAGATCATCGAGCATCTCGGAGGAACACGCCTGACGCAGCAGCGGGAAGAGGTTGTTCTCCTCATCCTCGACGTGCGCGGAGACCTCCTCCATGAGCTGCTGCAGCAGCGCGCTCATCTGGGGGTCATCGGCGTTGATCCTCTCCAACTGCTTGAGGAGTTCCTCGACACGGCTATGATCCGCGATCTCCTTGTCCGCGATCCGGTCGCCGTCCTCGACATGCTCGCGCACCGTCGGGTACAGGTACTGCTCCTCGGCGACCGAGTGCCGCACCAGCTCGATGGTGACCTCGTCGACGAGATTACGCAGCTCCTGCCCTTGGCCGGTCGTGGATTGGATCCTGCCGAAGATCTCTTCGACCTCCCGGTGGTCGGCCATCAATTCCTCGATCACATTGCCGCCATGGCCCATCGCCCATCCGCCTCTCGCTTGTGCTGTCAGGGCCAGGTCCGTCCCAGCCTGCAGACACTGATCCCCCGTCGGCACACCATGTGGCACCGAGCCCGATACGGCTCACCCGATTGGATGCCAACGTGAACATCACGCAGGCCTTCAGGATGTCCTCCGGGGCTGCTGTACGTCGGACAGGCATCCGGCTTCCCGCTCCGCACTGCACCGGCGGCCAGTGCACCGTCGAAGATGCCGCAGCCGTCAGCCGGGGCGTCTCCCACGGCTGCTCCGTCATCGGCGCAGGCGGGGGCAAGGGATGAGCTCGCCAAGCACCGCCGCGAGCCGGAAGGAACAGCTCGCTCACGCCAGATAGGCAGCCCGGGCGGCCGACACCGTCTGCGCGAGAAGAAGGCTGAACAAGCGGACGCCAACGCGTTGCTGCAGGAGGCAGGCAACCGCCGTGACCAGGCCCGGCAGCAAGCGGCCCCCGCCAAGGAGCAACTGAGGCAGCCCCCAGGAGCTCCGCCGAGCCGACCAAGAACAGCAGGAGCCGAGAAAACGGCGCCGGGCGACCTCTGACGCACTTGCCCGGGGAAGAAGCGCGTGCAGCGTTTGACCGCACGCGCCAGGTAGGTGCCAATCTGGATACGCGTCGCACTGACGTGACCGGCCCGTGCTGCTACTGCGCGCGATAGGCGCCCGGGCGCGCTCTGCGTGAAGGACCGCCACCGTTGTCAGGGCAGCATCCGTACCGGGTGCGGCTGAGGAAGATGAGCAAGCGCGGCTTGATACGCGATTCGTACAGCGAACGAGCGGATGGCACGCAAGGTACGCCCGTGAGCCGATGGGAGCGGGGTGCCGCGCAAAATGGGCCTACATCGCAACCAGCCGGGCATACGGATGGTACTACTCAGACCGGAGGCCCTGATGATTGCCCTCGGAGTCATTCTCCTCATCCTCGGTTTCGTGTTCGGCATCTCCATCCTGTGGACCATTGGGATCGTCCTGTTGGTGATTGGTGCCGTCCTGTGGGTCCTCGGAGCACTTGGACACGCCGTCGCCGGACGACGCCACTACTGGTGATCGCCCGTGGGGTTCCTCACTCCAGGTGAACCACGGCATTCATCGCGATTGGCCGCTCCTCTGGCTTCGTAGCAGGCCAGTTGCTCCCCGCCCGCAATCGCGGCAGCCACGGCCCCGCGTCAACCCCGTTCGGCGGAAGCCCGAGACACGCTATCGGCGGCACCATGCGGACTGGCCTGGATGTGCAGGAGGGAAAAGCATGCGACTGCAGCCCCGGTTTCGCCGCCCCGGCGGACCCTGGCAGGCCAGCGATGGGCTTCTGGCAATCCCGCTCGCGCCATTGCGTGACCGCCGACACCCCTGAACGCGCCAGTTAGAATCTAGGGGCAGTTGAGTGGGAAGGGGGGCCTGGTGGTGGCGGGGAAGCCGTTCCTGGTCGGCAGGCAGGAGTTCGCCGCCCTGTATGGGGTGAAGCCGACGGTGGTCACGCAGTGGGTGGTCCGCGGCGGTCTGGACTACGAGCATGCGGTGATCGTGTCCGGGTCGCCGTACTGGCTGCTGCCGTTCGCGCGGGAATACGGGCAGAGCAGGCCGCGGCCCAAGACGCTGGACGAGCGCGCCCTGCAGCAGGTGGTGGCCTCGCAGCAGCCCGGAGTGTGGGCGCGCAGCAAGGACGAGGTGCCGCCCCTGGTGGGTCTGCAGGAAGTGGTGCAGCTGTTCGGGATGTCCAGTCAGCAGAACCTGTCTGCGGTGGTGCGTCAGGGCCGGTTCGCGCCGGCGGACTACAGGCTGTCTGGGTCGCCGCTGTGGCTGCTGGACACGGTCATCGATGCCGCGCCGGATCTCAGGGCGAAGTCCCGCACTGTGATGTGGGCGATTGTGCCGCAGGTCGAGGCCGCTTTGCGGCAGGGCCGCTACACCGGTCCCGGCTCCACTGTCGTCCCCCGTGGACCGGCCGCATATGCCGTCTGACCTGCGAAAACAGGGTGACACCGAACCAGAATCCCAGTAGAATGAGAGCAGCGGTGCCGACGGGGCGCTGCTGCTTTCGCCTTTGGGGGGAACGATGCACGCTGTGACAGTCGTCGCCCGGTCGCCGACCGCCGGGCGCGGATGTGCGGGCGCTGCGCTGGTTGATCACCTCGCACCCTTCATGAAAGATGTGCCACACCATTCGTTCGGTGTCCGCACTTCGGGGGTGTCGTGCCCATTCACCAGCAGGAGCATCCAGGAGCGGTTCGAGGCGTTCCACGCCCTCAACCCGTGGGTGCTTCGGCACCTGGAGGCACTGGCCGCCGACTGCGTCGCCAAGGGCTTCCGCCGTGTCGGCATCGGGATGCTCTTCAAGCTCCTGCGCTGGCGCTACGGCGAGGCCACCCACGGCGACGCCTTCCGGCTGAACAACAACTTCCGCAGCCGGTACGTGCGGCTCCTGATCGAACGCCACCCCGAGTGGGTGCGGCTGTTCGAGACCAGGGCCCTGCGCGCCGCATGACACCACCGACACCTTGGAGCAGCCCTCATGGGCATCAAGCTGAAAACCCGCAAACCGACCGGCATCGTGCCCTGGCCCCTCATCCTCATCGAAGGAGACGAGGGCGCCGGAAAGACCTTCAGCGCCGCCGAGTTCTCCGCCTCCGACCTGATCGGCCAGATGTACTGGATCGACCTGGCGGAGGGCAGCGCCGATGAGTACGCGGCGATCCCCGGCGCCGACTACCTGATCATCGAGCACGACGGCACCTACCGGGACATCCTGGAGCAGATCCGCGCCGTCCACACCGAGGCCCGCCGCGCGGCCCTCGCCGGCGAAGCACCGGTGGTGCTGTCCATCGACTCCGGGACCGCGCTGTGGCGGATGCTCAAGACCTGGACCAACGAGCGGGCCCGGCGCGGCAAGAGCAACGCGCAGCGGCTGCAGGACGACCCGGACTCCGCGATCGAAGTCGGCATGAACCTGTGGAACGACGCCACCGAGCGGTGGGTCGACGTCATCCACCTCCTGCAGACGTTCCCCGGCATCGCCATCATCACCGCACGCGGCAAGCAGATCACCGCCATCGACGACAACGGCAGGCCCGTCACCGACAACCGCGGCCGCGTCCTGCGCGAGTGGAAGGTCCAGGCGCAGAAGGACCTGGCGTTCGACTGCTCGGTGTGGGTGCGGATGCGCCGGGGCCGCGCTCCGCAGGTCATCAAGGCCCGCTCGCTGCAGCTGCGCGTCGAGGACGGCAAGCCGCTGACCCTGCCGGACTTCACCATCGAGGACCTGGTCTTCAACCGGCTCGGCTGCTCGACGGATTCGCAGCCCCGCCAGATGCCCGCCCTGGTCGGCGACCGCGTGCAGGGCTGGCTGGACGACCACCAGGTGGAGGACCTGCGGGACGTCGAGAAGCTCCGCGAGCTGTGGTGGGAGGCGGCCGAGGACGACACCGGCCTGACCCGTGCCGAGATCGTCTCCATCCGCGCCGCGATCGAGCGGAAGGTCACCGAGCTGGAGAACCCGCCCACCGACATGGGTCAGGGCCCGGCCACCGACGCCGACAAGCTGCGGGCCGCCGTCGAGCGCAGGGCCGAGGAGGAGGGCGACGAGCCCGCCGGCGAGCCCGACCCGGACCGGCGGCCCGTCCGCAAGGAGCCCGCCAAGCGCACCGCCAAGTGCACCGCCAAGCGGACCACCACCAAGCGCGCCGCCACCCGTAGCTGACCCGACCCCTGGCGGGCCAGGCCCCTACCGGCCCGGCCCGCCCCCCATTCCTTTGGAGCAGATGATGACCGCTCAGCCTGTGGAAACCTCTGTGGACGCGGTGCCGTCCCTGTGGGTGGCCGCGCACGACGTCGACGCCAGACGGCCGCGTTCCCTGCAGCGCCAGCTCGGCGCGTCGGACACGGTGTGCGAGCGCCGCGCCGCCTACATCCTCGCGGAGACCGCACCGACCGACGAGACCGACAAGCGGGCCGCGATCCTCGGCACGTACATCCACGAGGGCCTGCTCGGCGCCGCGCGCAGCGAGTACGGCTGGCTGGTGGAGCGTGCCGTCGCCGACGACACGATCAAGGGCCACATCGACGCCGTCCAGCTCGACGAGGAGACTTCGGCCCGTGTGCCCGCCCGGCACCGGCCCAAGGTTCCGGCCGCCGGCGGGGTGACAGTGGAGGACGTCAAGACCAAGACGACGTTCCTGTGGGACAAGGTGCGCCGCTACGGGGCCAGCGAGGCCGAGCTGCGCCAGGTGTACCTGTACGCCGACCTGCTGCGCACGACGGGCTTCCAGAACGTGCGCGGCCAGCGGTACCTGGCCAAGCTGGGCCCGCTGGAAGTGGCCCGGATCCGCTTCCGGTTCGTCAACCGCGACAACGGCGAAGAGCACATCCAGGAGTTCCCGTTCGACCCGATGGAGGCCACCCGCGCCCGCTGGTGGGTGCAGCGCGTCCGCGAGCTGAACAGTCCGGAGGAGGCGCGGCGCGACTTCGACGGGCCCGGCCTGGACGCCATCTGCGACCACTGCCCGTTCATGACGGCCTGCTGGGGCCTGCCTGAGCGGCCCGGCACCCCGGTGCAGACGGTCCTCATTCACGACGACGCCGACCGCGCCCGGACCCTCGCCGACTACGTGCGCGGTCACGAGCTGGAGACCGAGGGCAAGAGGATCAAGGCGCTCGCCCGCAAGAAGATCGCCAACTCCGAGGCCGGCGTGTACGGCCGCAACGAGCTGGCGTGGGGCGGGGAGAACCCCAAGTGGGACCTCGACGTGGAGGCGATGGTCGACCTGCACGACGAGGCGGACATCCCGGTGCCGATGGTGCCCGACGAGAAGCGGATGGTGGACAACCTCAAGGCGGCGGGCCTGGCCGTCCCTGAGCGGAAGACCTCCGACACCACGCCCCGGACCATCATCGTGCGGCCCTTCAAGGCCTGATCGGACTGCCGCCGCCCGCCCCCTGGCCGGGGCGGGCGGCGGTGCCCGTGGAGGGAAAACCCGTTGTCCATACACCTGATGGTCGTCGCAGCGTACCTGCCCGGTGACGTGGTGAACCAGACTCAGAAGCTGGCCCTGATGAAGATCTGCGACTCGGCCGACGACGAGACGCGCCTGTCCAAGCCGGGCATCCGCAGGCTGCGGGCGTGGGTCGGCGTCACCGAGAAGCGGTGCATGACCATCGTTACCGAGCTGGTCGCCAAGGGCCTCATCGAGCGCGTGGAGGTCGGCAAGCAGAGCCGCAGGGCCGTCTACCGGGTCTTCCCGATGGGCGTGCCCCCGACCCCGTCCAACGACGATCTGGACGCCCGCTTCAAGGAGGCTGACGCCGCACCGAAGAACCCGCGGTTGGACCGCTCGTATGCCGCTCGTGCCGCACCGTCCAAGCCCGCGATGACGCACGCGGACATCGACGTGCGTGCGCTGGCCGCCGGCGAGGGCGTGAGGGAGGCAGGGTTTCCCCAGGGAAACCCTGACGACGACGAGGGCAGGGTTTCCCCAGGGAAACCCAGTGGGTTTCGCCAGGGAAACCCTAAGGGTTTCCCCAGGGAAACCCCTTCTCTTCCTTCTTCTTCCTCTCTCCTTCCTTCCCCCCCTACCCCCACGGCTGACGCCGTAGGGGAGCCCGGCCGTGGCTGCTCCAGGCACCCTGTCCCTGCTGCGAGTTGCCGTGCCTGCGGCACGAACCCGCGGGCCGCTCGCGCGGCTGCCGAGAAGGATCGGGCGGAGGCCGACCGGCACGCGCAGCAGGACTGGCTGCGCGGCTACCAGGAGGACCTGGCGCGGGCGCGGCGGGTCGCGCAGGAGCGGCCGGAGGATGTGGAGGCGGCTCGACTGGCGGCCCGTCAGGCGGCCCGACAGGGCCGTGAGAAGGCCCGTGAGGCGGGAGGAGGCGACGGCCCGGCCGGCGGCCCGCCAGACGGCTCGTGAGGGGCCGTGAGGAGGCGCGTGAGGGGCCGGGGCCGCACGAAAAAAATCTTGAAAATTCTTGACCCCTAGCTGAGCAACACTAGAATCAGAGGAGCAGCGGGAGGGGAAAGCCCCCCGGAACGGACCTCTTGGAGAACGCATGAGTGAGCAGCAGACGCACTCCATTCACTACGACGGATGGGAACTGAGGGTGCGCCACGAGGGCGACACGGCGGTCGCCGAGCTCTGGACCTTCGGCGCCAACATCAGTGAGACGACGCTCACCGGAACCGGTGAGGTCACCGTCACCTCCGAGTTCAAGCCGCACGCTCGCGGTGAGCAGCGCACGGAGTGCTCCCCGAACTGCCGGTGCGGCTGGACGCTGACGTCGCGCCACGGGGACGACACGGTGATCGTCGAGGTCTGGGCCTCCGGCGCCAAGCTCAGCGAGACGACGCTGGACACCACCGAGGGTGAGATCACCGTCGCCTCCGGGTTCTGATCACGCTGCGGGCGGCGGACGACCCCGCCGCCCGCAGCATGTGCCACACCAATCGACCGATTCACATCTCTTGGAGACGACATGAGCAACCCGATCACCACACCGGCCGTCCACCGCTTCGACAGCACCTGGGAGGCGTACAACGCGTCCCAGTGCCGCGACGACATCCGAGACGGCGACGTCCTGGTCGTGGAGCCCGAAGGGGTCGTCGGCTTCCTCGACGCCGCCTGGCCGGCCGCCATCACCAAGGCGCACGGCCAGTTCCACGGCCTGATCTCGACCCGCGAGGACCTCGCGGCCAGCGCCGCGCTCGCCGAGCAGATCGCCACCGAGCTCGGCTTCCCGCTGGACTCCAAGCCGACTCACTCGGCCTGACCCCGGATGCCCGCAGCCAGCCGACGCGAGAGCGTCGTCTGCACCTGGTGCCAGCACCCCATGCCGGTCCGCAAGATCCGGTACTGGGACGGCAAGCCCCAGTGCGTCGACGTGATCCGCTGCACGGACCGCATCCCCCGCAAGACCGACTGACCCGCACGCACGAACGGGCGGCCGAATCCCCGGCCGGCCGTTTCCGGATGTGCCACAACTCTGTACTGTGGCGCCACAGCTCTTGGAGATCACGTTGAACCTCGCACCCATGCCTGACCACCGCCGCGTCGACCGCCCCGAGTGGCAGGCCCTGTGGCGGCAGTACGAGCCCGTCACCACGCCGCTGCGCGCGGCCGGTCTCGTCTGCGACGTCGAGACCTGCGGCGGACAGACCGTCATCTACGCCAACCTGCCCGACGGCAGCCACCTGGCCATCGGCTGCGGCAACGACTGCCTGCCCGACCGCCTGCAGGACGTCACCGGCTGGATCATCACCCGCGGCCACGACGACAACCCGAACTACGACGGCCTGGCCTACGACTCCACCGAGGGCAGCGAGCACGCCCCGCACGGCGCCGACATCGTCTCGATGCTCGCCGCGGTCGCCCTGTACCTGGGCACGCTGCCCGACCCGGACATCCGCACGGCCGGGGAGCGGCTCGGCAAGGCCCTGCTGGCCTCCGCCCAGCGGTTCGCCGTCAGCTTCACCGGCGTCGACGCTCAGCACGCCGCAAAGTCCGGCGGCCTGTCCGGCCCCTTCGACAGCCAGGCGGAGGCGGTCAAGGAGTACGGCTGGCAGACCCACCTCCTTCAGGAGGGCGGCTGGGAC
This sequence comes from Streptomyces sp. NPDC004721, assembly GCF_053601495.1. Lineage (NCBI taxonomy): Bacteria > Bacillati > Actinomycetota > Actinomycetes > Kitasatosporales > Streptomycetaceae > Streptomyces > Streptomyces sp. NPDC004721. The sequence goes on along the minus strand of NZ_JBSGBZ010000102.1, from coordinate 3,903 downwards.
CTGGTCCACGAACAGGGCAGCGACGAGTGGCCGCTGACGGTCTGGCGGCGCGCTGGCGCCGTGCAGGTCGTCTTCGTCTCCCGCCTGCCCCTCGTCTGACCACCCTCGCCCCCATCCGGGCGGCCCCGCACACGCGTGCGGGGCCGCCCGGCCACCTCTTGGAGAACGCCTTGCTTGCAACCCTTCCCCGCGACATCGACCTCACGTTCAACGACCTGCTCGCCGGGGCCGGCGGCTCCTCCTCCGGCCTGGTGGAGGGCGGATGGCGCGGCAAACTCGCCATGAACCACTGGCAGACCGCGATGGACTCCCACGCCGCCAACCACCCCACCATCGAGCACCTGACCGCCGACGTCACCGGCTACCCGATGCGATTCCTGCCCAAAGCACTCCTTTTGTGGGCAAGCATAATTTGCACCGAAGTGTCCCCGGCCGGTGGCCGCGTTCACCCCACTGATCAGCTCGACCTGTTCCAGGTCCTCGACAGCCTTGACGGCGACGAGGCCGAGGAGTGGAAGGCGCTGACCCCGGAGGCCTTCGAGCGGACCCGGGCCACCGCCTGGTGCGTGGTGCGCGCGTGCGAAGCCAAGCGGTTCCCGTACGTCGTCATCGAGAACGTCGTCGAGTTCGCCCAGTGCTGGGTCCTGTTCAAGACCTGGGTCAAGGCCATGACCGAACTGGGCTACGAGCAGCCGCAGATCCTGTGCGCCACCTCCGCGCACGTCGGCGACGACGACAACCTGCGCGCCCCGCAGTGGCGGGACCGCATCTACCTCGTCTTCCGCCTCAAGGGCATGCCCAAGCCGGACCTGGAGCCGCGCCCGCTGGCGTTCTGCTTCGAGTGCGGCAAGGACGTCGCCGCGAAGAAGGCGTGGTTCGACCCGCGGGTCCGCATCGGCAAGTACCTGCGCGACTACAACTACCGCTGTCCCAACCGGCGCTGCTCCCACGCCGAGGTCGAGCCGTACGTGCGCCCGGCCGCCTCCGTCATCAACTGGGACGACCTCGGCCAGCGCATCGGCGACCGCAAGAAGCCGCTGGCCGACACGACCATGGACCGCATTCGCGCGGGCTTGGCCAAGTTCCCCCACACCCCGTCCTCGATCACCCTCAACCACGGCAAGGACGGCACCGACCGCGCCTACGCGGTCGCCGAGCGGCCGTTCTCGACTCGCACCATCAAGCAGGGCGACGCGCTGCTCGTGCCGACCGGCGGCAGCTGGAACACCGCGGCGAGCGACGTCGCCGACCCGTTTCGTACCCGGCTGACTCGCGAGAGCGAGGCCTTGGTCACGGTCGACCCCGAACCGTTCGTGATCACCTACCGGCAGAACGCACAGCCGGCGCTGGCCACCGATCCGGTCACCGCCGTCACCGCGCAGGGCAACCATCACGGCCTGGTCGTCCCCGGCGGCCCGGTCCCGGCCGAGCTGCGCAACACGCTGGTCATCCCCTACCGCAAGGCGGCCGTGAAGACGGCCGGGGAGCCCGTGCACACGCTGTCGACCCGCGACTCGGCCGGACTGCTCCAGTCCGCGCCCGCTGTGGAGGACTGCTTCTTCCGGATGCTCAAGCCGCGCGAGCAGCTGGAAGCGCAGCGGTTCCTCCGCCGCTACCGCCTCTTCGGCACCCAGGCCGAGCAGACCATGCAGGCCGGTAACGCGGTGAGCGTCAACGTGGCCCGGCACATCGGCGAGCGCATCAAGGCCTGCCTGTGACCGCTGACTGGCTGCTTCGCGCACCGTGCCGCGGCCTGGACGGCTTCACGCCCAGCGAGGACGACTGGGAAACCGCAGGCGACCTCAAACGGCTGTGCGGGCCGCAGCTCCCCACGTGCGGGCCATGCCCGTTCCGCGCCGTGTGCATCGCCACCGTCAAGCCCGCTCAGGCCCTCTTCGACGGCATCGCCGGCGGGCGCCTGTGGTGCAACGGCACGGCCATCGCCGCCCTCGACGACGTGTTCGAGGACGAGTTGACCGAGCCGAAGCTACGCGCCTCCTGCGGCACGGAGGCCGGAGCCAAGGACCACCGCCGCCACGGCGAACGCGTCTGCCCGTCCTGCGCCCAGGCGGAACGCGAGATGTCCGCGCGCCGCAAAGCGGCGAGAGCCAAGCAGCCCCAACAGCTCCAGCTCGACTTCACCACGACCTGACCGACCGCCCCGCCCGCCAAGGGCGGGGCACCGGCACCCCGATTGGAGAGACCATGCCCCACCCCAGCACACCGCGCCCGCTGCGCCAGAGCCTGCAGCCGATGATCGCCGGCGCGATCCTGGCCAGCCTCCACCCCGGCCTGACCGCCCACAGCATCGAGATCGACCACCTCGGCGTCGCCACCGGCAACGACCCGCTCGGCCTGCGCGTCTTCCTGTACCACCCGGGAGACGACGTCTTCGACCAGTGGGCCAAAGCCATCGACGCCACCGACTTCGGGGAGCCCCGGCCCACCAGCCGACCCGGCGAGATGTGCCACACCATTACCGGCCGCGTGGGTCACACCCTCGTCGAGGTCACCTGCGTGAGCCTGCGCGGCGAGTGGGTGTGGCGCACCAACACCTCAGAGGACGTCCACAAGCGGGACTACAGCAAGGACATGGCGGCCGTCTGCGGCGCCCTGATCGTCGGCGTCGCCGACCGCGCCCGCTGGACACGGCCCAACCTGCGCTGCGCGGGCTGCGCGAACCCTGAGCACGCCCCGGCGGTCGTGCGGTGATCCGCACCAAGGGCCGCGCCTGCACCGGCAAGCGCCGCCACGACACCCGCGAGGACGCCGAGGACCACCGCCAGCGGCTCATCGCCAAAGGCGCCGTCCGCATAGCCGCCTACCAGTGCCGCAACCGCGACTGCCGCGGCTGGCACGTCGGCCACCTGCCCAAGCCCCGCACCTGAGCGACCACACCTCTTGGAGAGAGACGTGAACCACATCACCGCCCTCGGCACCCGCCTCGGCGAGCGCGCCGCAGGCTCCTGGCAGGAAGAGGCCGCCCTGTGGCTGCTGGGCACGCACGGCCACTGGCTGCCCCAGCTGCAGCACGCCCGCCTGATCGTCGACGACGGCAGCGGCCAGTCCCGCGTCGCCTGGCGGCACGTCGCCTCCGCCTGCCTGACCGCAGACGACGGCCCGCTCATCGGAAGCAGCTCGCAGTGGCAGGTCCTGCGCCTGGCCTGCCTCCTGACCGGGCGCCACGCCTTGTCCCTGGCCAACCTCGCCGCGCTGGAGGAGCCCGACAAGCGGCTCGCCCTGCACGCGATGGCGTGGGCGGCCGGCGGCCGCGCATGGGCCCACAGCCTCGCCCTGCTCGCCTGACCCTCACCCCCCGATCCGGGCCGCGCCCGCGGTGACCTCACCCTGCGGGCGCGGCCCCCACCACCCACCTACTGCAAGGAGCAACCATCGTGGACACCGCCCGCCGAGCCGAGCTGGCCATGGACGTCCTGCACCACGCCATCGGCGGCGACGCCGACGAAGCCATGCGGCTGATGGGCGAGATCGCCTCCAACAGCACCGGCCAGGAGATGTTCGGCGTGTGCTGCGGCTTCGCCAACGCCGCCGAGCAGGTGCTCGTCCAACTGTTCGGCCAGCCCACCCAGGAGGGCCTGTGGGTGCTGGCCGCACCCGACCCGGACGGCGGCCCCGTCGACCCGGCGCACACCTTCGCCCTGCGGTTCGTCACCGCCTGGTGCAACGGCGACGTGCCGACCTGCCAGGCCCTCTACATCGCGGCCGTCCGCGCCAGCGGCAAGGAGTACGGGCACTCCGTGTCCGCGCTCATCGGCCTCACCGTCCACCTGACCCGCGCCGCCGCCGAGGAGCTGGCCGCCAGCCGCGAGAAGCCCGCCCCGCACCCCCAGTAGCCCTCCGATCCGGGCCGCGCCCGCGGTGACCTCATCCCGCGGGCGCGGC
>NZ_JBSGBZ010000101.1:0-15920 GCF_053601495.1 Streptomyces sp. NPDC004721 | reverse complement strand
GGCTCGCGACGCCCGGCACGGCACTCCCCCAGCCTTCGGCCGGGGGTACCCCCACGCCGCGTTGTCGCATCACCCGAGTACATCCAGTACGCGGGTGATGCTCCGCCTTGCGATGTACCGCACCGGACGCCGCGAGCTTCCCGGCAAACCTTTCCGGCCACAGCACTAGACGCCCATCACTCGCACCGGCTGCATCCCGATCGGAGCGATCGGCACCAAGTCCTGACGCGGAGGCGGCGCACGACGGCTCCCAGCCGCGGCTGTCCCGGATGGTCAGGCGGCTTCTCCCGGCACCAGGCGCTTCACCATGGCGTCACTGTTCTACGGCCCGTTCGCCCCCACCGGGTTCCTGCCGGCCGCGCGCCGCGGCTTCGACCCCGGCGTCGGCACCGTCACCTACACGAGGAAACGACGTGAAAGCACTCGCCACCGCTTCCCTGCTGGCGGCCACCCTGGCCACAGGCCTGATGGCCGGCCTGTTCGCGGCCTTCGCCTACGCCGTGATGCCCGGTCTGCGCCGCGGTGACGACCGCACGTTCGTCGCCGCGATGCAGCAGATCAACAAGGCGATCCTCAACGGTTGGTTCATGACGTGCTTCCTGGGGGCGATCCTGACGCTGGCGCTCGCCGCCGTCGCGCAGTGGTCCGGCGGCGACCGCAGGGTCTTCGTGTTCGTCATCGCCGCGCTGGTGCTGTATCTGGCGATGTTCGTCATCACCGCGGCGGTCAACGTCCCGCTCAACGACGAGTTGGCCGCCGCCGGCCAACCGGACCGCATCGGCGACCTCGCCGCCGTGCGGGAGCGCTTCGAGTCCGGTTGGGTCGCCTGGAACATCGTTCGCGCCGTGACCTCCACGGGTGCGTTCGGCTGCCTGGCCTGGGCTCTCGTCCTGCATGGCCGTTCCACCCACTGAGGCGATCGACGATCGACGGGAGATCGGCATGGCGTGGTCCGAGCGCATCGTGACGCGAGACGGTGTGCGACTCGCCTGCAAGGACTGGGGCGGGCTTGGCCCGCCCGTCGTGCTGCTGCACGGTCTGGCCGGCCACTCGGGCGAGTGGAACGCGACAGCCCGGCGTCTGAGCTCCCGGTATCGGGTGGTCGCGGTCGACCAGCGAGGGCACGGCGCCGGCGAACGCCACCCGCGGGACGTCTCCCGTGCCGCGTACGTCGCCGATGTCATCGCCGTTGCCGACCAGCTGGGGTTGCGACAGCCGGTGCTGGTCGGCCAGTCCCTGGGCGGGCACACGGCCATGCTCACCGCCGCCGCACATCCCGACCGGGTCCGCGCGCTCGTACTCGTCGAGGCCGGCCCGGGTTCCGGGAACCCGAACGCTCCCGCCGAGATCGGCGGGTGGCTGGACTCGTGGCCGCTGCCGTTCACCTCCCGGGAGGCGGCTGTCCGGTTCCTCGGGGGCGGCCCGGTCGGCGAAGGCTGGGCAGCCGGTCTGGAGGAACGCGACGGTGGCTGGTGGCCGCGTTTCGACCGGGACGTGATGGTCGACTCGCTGGCGGAGAACGCCCGGCGCTCCTTCTGGGACGAGTGGGAGCAGATCGTGTGCCCGACCCTGGCGGTGCTGGCCCGGTCCAGCATCATCCCGCCGCACGAAGTCGACGGCATGCTCCGTCAAGGCCCCGTCACCAGGGCCGTCAGCATCCCCGGAACCGGTCACGACCTGCACCTGGAGCAGCCCGACACTCTGCACACCCTGCTCTCGGACTTCCTCGACGATCTCGCGCCCGCCAAGCGATGACGTTCGACGTCGAGAGGCGTCTTGCACGAGATGCCACACCTGCCCCGCGCGGCCATCATGGTCATCCAGGCCCCGGTCCGGCCGTCAGGAGCGTCGGCCGCATGGGAAGGATGATGACCATGGAGCTGTTCCCGCCGATCCCGTTCGCCGAGTGGCACGACACCAAAGAGACGCTCCATCGCTTCGCGCAGATCGTCGGGAAGGTCCGCCTCGCCGCCAGCACCCGACGCAACCACTGGTGGAACGTCCCGTTCCACCTCACGGGGCGCGGCACCACGACGCGTCCGATGGGACAGGTCGACGGCAACCCGATCTTCACAATGGACTTCGACTTCGTAGCGCATCGGCTGGTCGTCTCGACGCTGGACGGCCGGGAGATCTCCTTCCCGCTCGTCGGCCAGTCCGTGAAGTCCTTCCACGCCGCGGTCATGGACTCGCTGGCCGCGCTGGGCATCCGGGTGCGGCTCGACGTGCCCAGGCCCTTCGACCTGCCCGACTCCGGCCGGCCGTTCGCCGAGGACGCCGAGCACGCGACGTACAACCCCGCGCAGGCCAACCGCTACTGGCGGGTCCTCAGCCAGGTGGCGTCGGTGCTGGAGGAATTCGCCGCGGGGTATTCGGGGAAGGTGAGCCCGGTGCACCACTTCTGGCACACCTTCGACATCGCGCACACCCGGTTCTCCGACCGCCGCATCGAACAGCCCCAGCAGGTGGACCCGGTCACCCGGGAGGCGTACTCCCGGGAGGTGATCAGCTTCGGCTTCTGGTTCGGCGACGACGCCTTCCCCGCGCCCGCCTTCTACTCGTACACCGCTCCCGAGCCGGCGCACCTGGCCGAGGAGCCGCTCCGGCCCGCGGCCGCGCACTGGGTCGCCCGCATCGACAGCCACCTGGCCGTGCTGCCGTACGACGAGGTCCGCGCCGAGGCCGACCCGCGTGCCGCCGTGCTCGCCTTCTACGAGAGCGCGTACCAGGCCGGTGCCCGGCGCGCCGGATGGCCGATCGACCCGCTCGCGTGCCCGGGCGGGGTGACGGACCCGCAACTGTGGTCCCCCACAACCCACCCCGCCTCCGGCTGAGGCTCAGTGTCAGCCGCGCACCGCATGTCGTTCAGAAAACTGGAGGCGGTGCGGGGTCGTCCGGCGGGCGCAGTACGACGTCGGGCTTGTCGTCGGTGGGGCCGCCGCCGGGGTTCAGGATGATCCAGCCGTTGGCGATCTTGTCGACGTGTAGCCGGAAGCGCACTCAGAGCAATGGCTGGTCGATCACGCGGCACCCGCACGCCGAGGAGCGATGATTTCGGCGCGGGCCGCCGGTCGTTACGGGTGAGGGAAAGGAGTTCCGCCATGCCGACACAGGGAACCTCAAAGCAACCCACGACCGAGTTCGACGCCCGCTACAGCTCCGCACTCAATCCGCGCCCGGGTGCCACGGAGGTCACCGCCACCGAATGGGCCGAGGCCCAGCGACTGCTGAAGTCCGCCGAGATCTTCTGGGTGTCCACGGTGCGGCCCGACGGCCGGCTGCACGTCACTCCCGTGATCGCCGCCTGGCACGACGGGGTGCTGTACTTCTCCACCGGCCCGGGGGAACAGAAGGCGAGGAACCTCGCTCATGACGCGCACTGCGCACTGACGACCGGGGGAAACTCGCTCACCGAAGGGCTCGACCTCGTGGTCGAGGGCACGGCGGAACAGGTTGCCGATCCGGCGCTGCTGGAGGAGGTGATCGCCGCGTACGAGGCCAAGTACGGGCCGCACATCACCTCCCCCGAGGGCACCTTCCACGGGATCGGGGACGCGTTCCGGAAGGGCGACGCGGTGGTGTTCGCGGTGGCTCCGGGCACGGCGTACGGCTTCGGCCGGGACGGCGGGGTGTACACCCATACGCGGTGGAGGTTCTGAACAAGCCTGAGCAAGAAAGGACGCAGGTGATCGGCACCAGCGAGTACGCGGATCTGTCCGCCCTGGACATCGCCCGTCAGGTGCGGCACGGTGACGTGACGGCCGTCGACGTCGTCGAGGCCGCCCTGGCCCGGATCGCCGAAGTCGACGATGGCGTAAGGGCGTTCACCGAAGTCTGGGCCGAGCAGGCACTCGCTCACGCGGCCGATGTCGACGCGCGGATCGCCCGCGGCGCCGTACTGCCTCTCGCGGGTGTGCCGATCGGCGTCAAGGCGAGCGAGGGCCCCGGCTCCTACCAGAACACCCGGCTGACCGCCGCCGGGTGCGTGCCGGTGGGTGCGACCTCGGTGCCGCGTACCAGCCGTGGCTGGCAGACCTACGGGCACACGGACCGGGGTCCCACCCTCAACCCGCTCGATCCGGCGTGGTCGCCCGGCGGCTCGTCCGCGGGTTCGGCGGCCGCGGTCGCCGCCGGACTCGTCCCTCTCGCCAGTGGATCCGACGGTGCCGGATCGGTGCGCATCCCCGCCGCGTGGTGCGGCATCGTCGGCTTCAAGCCCACCAATGGCCTGCTCCCGGCCCGTGATCGGGCGGGTTTGAACTCGCCCGGCGTCCTGGTGGGCGACCCGCGCGACGCCCTCGCCCATCTCGACGCGGTGACCGAGTCACCGGTGCCGGCCGCCCGCGCCACGTACCCGCTCCGAGTTGTCTGGTCGGCCACTTTGGGATACGCGGACACCGATCCGACGGTCGCCGCCGTCGCCCGCCGCTCGGCGGAAAACCTCGCCGAGGCCGGACTGATCACCCTGGCCGAAAGCTCCGAACTGACACTCGTCGACCCCGCCCCCGCCTGGACGGCCCTCCGCGCGGGAGCGCCTTCTTCGACCGAGAGTGTCAGCAGGGTCGTCAGCACCAACGAGGAACGACTGCGCGACTGCTTCCAGCGAGCCGACCTCGTCCTCACACCCACCACGCCCCACCCCCCGCACGGCCACGACGGGCCAGGAACGCGGATGAGCGTCGCCCTGACCTGGGCGTTCAACCTCACCGGTCATCCGGCGCTCAGCCTTCCGGCAGGGATCACGGCCCAGGGAGCGCCTGTCGGTCTCCACCTCGTCGCCCGCCACCACGAGGAGCGTCAACTCCTCGACGTCGCCGACCGCGCCACCCGGCTTGGCGCCGTCCCCCGGTCGCTCGGGGGTGGTCTCGGTGCCCGAGCCGGTGCCGCGGCGTTGTCAGAGGGTGGTGGCACAGTGACGGACAAGGATCGAGAGGCGTGGAGGGGCGATGGGGGATTTCTTCGAGCGGATCGTCGATGTCGAGGTGACCGGCGAGGAGGCCGGGCCGCTCGCGGATCGGATGGTCGATTGGATGGTCACGGAGGGTCTGATCACGCGTGAGACGTCCGGCGACGGGGTGTACAGCCTGAACGCGGATGAGGGCTATGTGCCGGGCCCGAACTGGGCGCGGGCCGTCGCCGACTCCTCGGACTCGGACTGGCAACCGGGCCCGGTGGCCGTGATCGTCGGACGCGACCACCACTGCGGGGGTCAGGGAGTGGACGACGCGGAGTACGCCGTCTGCCCCCGGTGCGAGACCAAGACCGTGATCATCCGCTATCCCGAGGAGTTCGAGGCGGACGAGGAGGTCTGGCGGCCTTTCAGGGACGGCATCGCCGCCTGGAAGGACACGGGTGAGGGCAGTGCCCCCTGCTCCGCCTGCGATGCCTCGGTCCCGGTCACCGAGTGGCGGTGGGAGTCCAATTTCGCGGTGGGCGCCCTCGCCTTCGACTTCTGGGGGTGGCCACCGCTCTCCGCCGGCTTCTGCGCGGAGTTCAGCCGGCGGCTGGGACACCGAACGGCGGAGCAGATGGGCAAGTTCTGAAACGACCCCCGAACTCTTCGCGGCGGCCACACCCGTTGCCTCCCTGCGCCCCGTTGCGGTCGCACCGGGGCGCGGGGAGGACGATCGTCAGCGAGCGTCGTCGAGGACATCGCGCAGCCTGCGCGCGAAGGCCTCGGGCTTACCGGCGTAGCCGGACTCGCCGCCGAGGAAGCCACCGTGGTGGCTGGGGAACACCGTCGCCTGCTGACCGAGCAGTTCGGCCGCCGCCTCCGAGGTGCGTCCGGTGAAGGTGTCGAGGGTCTCCTCACCCACGGCGATCAGGACCCGCGTCGGCGCCGAGTTCAGGGCGTCGATGTCGGGTCGGTAGCCGCTGACCGCCCACGACCGGTCGGAGAGCAGCGGGTCGTCACGGGAGCCGTCGTCCTCGATCGGCATCCCGAACTCGGCGGGATCCGGGGCGGGTTGGGCAAAGTAATCGTCGCTGAACTCGCCCCGCCACGAGGTCATCGCGATGAACGCCGCCATACCGGCACCCCAGCCCTTGTCCTGGTACGCCTGCCGGACGGCGGCCCGGGCGCGCTCGGCGGCCACGGCGTCGGGAAGCACCGGGATGAGCGGCGGCTCGTGCGCCACCAGAGTGGTCACGTCGTCGGGGTACGCCGCCACGAGGGCGAGCGCGGTCACGGCGCCGCCGCTGCTCGCGAACATCTCGACCGGGCCCGTTGCGAGCGCCTCGATCACGGCGTGCACGTCGGCGGCCTGATGCTCGGGCGCGTGGTCGACCCGGCCGTCCTTGCGGGTGCTGCGGCCGAGACCGCGCGGGTCGTAGGTGACCACGGTGCAGTCGGGGAAGTGCGACGCCAGGGTGCGAAAGCCGCCGGCGTCCATGGGCTGGCCGATCATGACCAGCGGCGGACGTCCGTCGGCGGTCGGCAGCGGGCCGTGGACGTCGTAGGCGAGGTCGGCTTCGGGAGTCCGGAGGATCTGAGTCGTCATGCACGTTGGACCCCCGCGGCGTCCAGAACTCATCGCACCCCGCGCACATTGACCTGTGCCGGCCGCAGCGCCGTGCACTCGCTGCGCTCGCTCTTCACCGGCTGCTCCCGTCTGTTCGCTTCCGACGACGCCAGGCGCACAAGACACCGGTCGGCGCGGATTTGTGACACCCATGAGTGGTGGCGCACGTCACACCGCCGCTCCGTCACACAGAGCGGGTCGCCGGCATCTCGTGTTCGTCCAGCGCAACACGACGAGTGATGAGTGACGAGTGAGGACGACATCATGAACGCTCGGTTCAACCTGTTCGAGAACGAGATCGGCGCCAAGTTCGCCAAGCGGTTCGCAGGCGCCGGCCTGGTGGTCCAGCAGTCGCCGCTGCCGAGGTCCACGCAGGAGCTGGTGGCGCTGCGCGCCAGCCAGATCAACGGCTGCGGTTGGTGCATCGACATGCACACCAAGGAGGCGGCGACCGCCGGCGAGACCGCCGTACGGCTCCACCTGGTCGCCGCCTGGCGCGAGTCCACCGTGTTCACCGAAGCCGAGCGGGCCGCCCTGGTGCTCGCCGAAGAGGGAACCCGGCTCGCCGACGCCCACCAGGGCGTGTCCGACGAGACCTGGGCCCAGGTGCGCAAGCACTACGACGACGACCAGATCGCCGCGCTGGTCTCCCTGGTCGCCCTGATCAACGCGGCCAACCGGCTCGCCGTGATCGTGCATCAGCAGGGCGGTTCCTACGAGCCCGGCATGTTCGCCGCCGCGTTCGACTGAGCTGCGGCCACATGGGACCCGGCCCAGGGTCATCCGATCCGGGGCCGGGTCCACTGAGGTCCGGGGCCGGGCCCACTGAGGTCCGGGGCCGGGCCCACTGAGGTCCGGGGCCGGGCCCACTGAGATCCGGGCGGCGGCGCGGTGCCGGTCCGAGCCGCCTCCACACCGGTCGTCACCTGCCGGCCCGGATCACCGCTCAGGCGGAGGTCTCGGTCGGCGTCGGCTTGGTGGCGCGGATGGTCGCGGAGTGCATGCCGTCCGCGACCGGGTGGGTCGGGGTGATCTCGATGCCGGTGAAGCCGGCGGCCTCCAGGCCCGCGCGGTATTCGGCGAAGGACAGTGCGCCGGCGATGCAGCCGGCGTAGTCGCCGCGTTCGGCGCGCTGCTCGGGTGTGAGGGTGTCGTCGGCGACGACGTCGAAGACTCCGATGCGGCCGCCCCGCTTCAGGACGCGGAAGGTCTCGGCGAAGACGGCCGGCTTGTCGACGGACAGGTTGATGACGCAGTTGGAGATCACGACGTCGATGGTGTGCGCGGGCAGCGGGATCGCCTCGATGGTGCCCTTGAGGAACTCGACGTTGGTCGCGCCGGCCCTCTCCGCGTTGGCAAGGGCCAGGGCGAGCATCTCCTCGGTCATGTCGAGGCCGTACGCCCTGCCGGTGGGGCCGACGCGGCGGGCGGAGAGCAGGACGTCGATGCCGCCTCCGGAGCCGAGGTCGAGAACGCGCTCGCCCTCGCGCAACTCGGTGACGGCGTTGGGGTTGCCGCAGCCGAGGGAGGCGGCGACGGCCTCGGCGGGCAGGGCGTCGCGTTCATCGGCGGCGTAGAGGGTGGCGCCGAAGTTCTCGTCGACCTCGACGGGCTGCGGTCCGCAGCAGGCGGTACCACCCCCGGTGACCTTCACGGCCGCCGCGGCGTAGCGCAGTCGGACGGTTTCACGCAGGTGCGAGGGCTCGTGCAGAGGGGTGGTTCCGTGCAGGGTGGTGGGCTGCTCGCTCATGACTTCACTCCCGGGTGACGGGGCATGACGATGCCCCGGAGCGCCTTGCATTGACGTTCGTTGATGCAACGTTGCGCCCTGAATCGAAAAACGTCAACATAGAGGCATGTCGAAACAAGGGCTTGAGGTGATCGATCAGGACGCCGGCTGTTGCCGGGGCCTGGCCGCCGCGCCACTGGACGAGGAGCGGGCCGCGGAGCTGGCGAAGGTGTTCAAGGCCCTCGGGGACCCGGTCCGGCTGCGGCTGCTGTCGATGATCGCCTCGCGTCAGGGCGGAGAGGTGTGCGTGTGCGAGATGACGCCCGCCTTCGAGCTGTCCCAGCCGACGATCTCCCACCACCTCAAGCAGCTGCGCCAGGCCGGACTCATCGACTGCGAACGGCGCGGGACCTGGGTCTACTACTGGGTGCTGCCGGGCGCGCTGGACCAGCTCGCCGCCTTCCTGAACGCTCCCCGGACCGCGGAGGCCGGCGCGTGAGCGCGCTGCTCGGCCGGCGCGTCGCAGCCGAGGCCATCGGCACCGGGCTGCTCGTCGCGGTCGTCGTCGGCTCCGGCATCCAGGCCGCCGCACTCTCCCCCGACGTGGGCGTGCAGTTGCTCGCCAACTCGCTCGCCACCGTCTTCGGCCTGGCCGTACTGATCGCCTTGTTCGGTCCGGTCTCCGGCGCGCACTTCAACCCCGCGGTCACGATCGCGGCCTGGTTCACGGGCCGCCGCAGGCCGGGCGGCCTCGCCCTGCGGGATGTCGCCGCGTACGTCCCGGCCCAGATGGTGGGCGCGATCGGCGGGGCGGTGCTGGCCGACGCGATGTTCGCCAGGCCGCTGGTGAAGTTCTCCACCCACGACCGGTTCGCCGGTCATCTGTGGCTGGGCGAGGTCGTGGCGACCGCCGGGCTGATCGCCCTGATCTTCGGTCTGGAGCGCGTCGGCCGCTCGGCACTGGCTCCGGCCGCGGTGGCCTCGTACATCGGAGCCGCCTACTGGTTCACCTCCTCGACCTCGTTCGCGAACCCGGCGGTGACCGTGGGCCGGGCCTTCACCGACACCTTCGCCGGGATCGCACCCGCCTCCGTCGCCCCGTTCATCGCGGCCCAGCTACTCGGAGCCGGGCTCGGACTCGCCGTCGTGGCGGCGGTGTACGGCCGCCGGGCGCCTGCCGCGGACCACGCCGCCGTCCCGCACGGCGAACCCGGACTCGCGTCCTCCTGACCACTCCCCCATCGAGCTCACCTCTTCCCGACCGCTCCCACCCTCGAGAAAGTCACCGGCCATGAGCACTCCCGCCCCGCGTCCCTCGGTGCTGTTCGTCTGCGTCCACAACGCCGGGCGCTCCCAGATGGGCGCCGCCTTCCTCACCCATCTCGCGGGCGAACGGGTCGAGGTCCGCTCTGCCGGCTCAGCACCCGCCGACGCCGTCAATCCGGCCGTGGTCGAGGCGATGAAGGAGGCCGGCGTCGACATCTCCGCCCAGAAGCCGAAGGTCCTGACCACTGAGGCCGTGCGCTCCTCGGACGTGGTGATCACGATGGGTTGCGGGGACGCCTGCCCCGTCTTCCCGGGCAAGCGGTACCTGGACTGGCAGCTGGACGATCCCGCCGGGCAGGGTGTCGAGGCGGTCCGGCCGATCCGGGACGCCATCGAGCAGCGGGTGCGTGAACTGCTCGGCGAACTCGGCATCCCGGCCGCGGCATGACCGGCGCGCCCACGCCCGTCCGCGTCGCACCGATGCGGCCGGAGCACGCGGAACAGGTCCTGGCGATCCACCGGCTGGGCATCGAGGAGGGCGACGCGACCTTCGAGACCGAGGCGCCGGCCTGGGAGGCGTTCGACGCGGCGAAACTGCCCGACCACCGTCTGGTGGCCCTGGACGCGGACGGCCGGGTGCTGGGCTGGACCGCGGTCGTGCCGGTGTCCGACCGGTGCGCGTACGCGGGCGTGGTCGAGCACTCCGTCTACGTCCACCCCGCAGCGCGCCACCGAGGCGTCGGATCCGCGCTGCTCGACGCCCTCCTCGCCTCCACAGAGGCCGCCGGGATCTGGACCGTGCAGTCGGGCATCTTCCCGGAGAACACGGCCAGCCTCGCCCTTCACCTGCGTGCCGGGTTCCGGGTCGTCGGCACTCGCGAGCGCATCGGCCGCCACCGCGGCCGCTGGCGCGATGTCGTCCTCGTCGAACGCCGAAGCCCGACGGTGCGGTGACACTCCGGGCAGTCCCCCACCCCCGGCCGAGAGCGGCGGCTCGTACGACGTAGAAGGCGAGACCGGGCGGAGGGGGCCGGATCCTCGATCTCGCCCGGCACTTCCACGAAGGCGGACACTACCAATAAAAGAGGATTCGAACCCCATACCTGCCAGGGGCTTACTCGGCTCCTGACCAGGAAGGGAGCAGACCGTGCAGATCACCCGTCGCGACGTCCTCAAGCTCGGTGGCCTGGCTCTGCTGGCCGGTGGCGCCGCAAAACCGGCCTCCGCCTTTGCCTCCACCTCCACGGCGCCGTCCGCCTTGCCCGTTGCTCGGGCCAAGGCGGATTACACGGTGCGGATCGCGACCGGGCTCGTCGAGCTCGCGCCGGACACGATCGTGTCCACCACGACGTACAACGGGCAGTTCCCCGGCCCGCTGCTGCGGTTCACCGAAGGCCGCCCGGTCGTGGTCGACGTCCACAACGACACCGGCACCCCCGAACTGCTCCACTGGCACGGCCAGCGGGTACCCGCCGAGGTGGACGGGGCGGCGGAGGAGGGCACCCCGTACATCCCCGCGCACGGGATGCGGCGTCTGTCGTTCACGCCCGGACCGGCCGGTTTCCGCTTCTACCACACCCATGTGGCAGCACATGACGACCTGAACCTGGGTACGTACACCGGTCAGGCAGGCCCGGTCCACATCGAGCCGAAGGCCCACCCCTGCGCCTACGACCAGGAGGTCTTCCTGGTGCTGAAGGAGTTCGGGCCCGCCTTCAGCCAGGGCGGGGACATGGCCCAGAACTTCCTGGCCGGCTCCGAGGCGCCGGACCTGAAGCACAGGGGTGAGAAGGCGATGGCCGGCTCACTGGCACGGGGGATGCCGCACGGCTACGAGGTCGGCTACACCGCGTTCAGTGTCAACGGCCGGAAACTGGGCCACGGCCCGCCGATCAAGGTCAGGTCCGGGCAGCGCGTGCTGCTCCACGTCCTCAACGCCAGCGCCACCGAGATCCGCAGCCTGGCCCTGCCCGGCCACACCTTCAAAGTGGTCGCCCTCGACGGCAACCCGGTACCCTGTCCCGCCGACGTGCCGGTGCTGTGGATCGGCACCGCCGAACGCGTCTCGGCCCTGGTGGAGATGAACCATCCCGGTGTCTGGGTCCTGGGGGATCTGGCCGACGACGACCGGAAGAACGGCATGGGTGCCGTGGTGGAGTACGCCGGCCGCGGCGGCTCCCCGCAATGGACCGTACCGCGCAAGCCCACCTGGGACTACCGCACCTTCGCCCGCGCCGGTACCACCACCCGGCGGCCCGACCACACCTTCGACCTGCTGGTGGAGAAACGCAACGCCGCCGACAAGGGCTTCAACATCTGGACCCTCGACGGCGTGCCCTTCTCCATGGACACCGACAAGCCGGTGCTGGACATCGACCGCGGCGGCCGTTACCGGATGCGGTTCCGCAACGCCACCGATGACATCCACCCCCTCCACCTGCACCGCCACACCTTCGAAGTCACCCACATCGCCGGTACCCCGACCCGCGGCCTACACAAGGACGTCGTCATGCTCGGCGGCTACCAGACCCTCGACTTCGACTTCACCGCCGACCAACCAGGTCTGTCCCTCTTCCACTGCCACCAGCAACTCCACATGGACTATGGCTTCATGACCCTGCTGCACTGCACCTGACCCACGCCCTCGCCGGCTCTCGACGTCTTCGAGAAGCCAGGGCCCGAGGTCCTCTGAGCCAGTCACAGACCGCCGCCGAGCGCCAGGCTCAGAACCACGAGGCCAATGCTCACTGGCATGCCCACCAGGCCTAGAAGCAACGGGCGGAAGGCGGCGAGCGCGGGGGATGCGGAGCCTGTGGGCTGCAGCCGGTTGCCCCACCCGCGGCCGACTTCCACACGCAACCGCTCGGCCGCCCGACCGGAGACGAGAACACGTGGACCCGACTGCTTCTCCAGGACCTCGCGCACTGCGGCATCAGGCGTTCCTTTGCCACCCGCGAGCTTGTCGACGATGATTCGGGTGCCGTGTACGTCCGTGAGGACGAGCCAGTCAGCGGTAGTACCGCGTCCGGCGATCTCCAGGCGGCCGACTTTCTTGAGCCGGGTGAGATCGACCGTACGCCGGCCGGTGAGCGTGCGGGCGGAGAGCAGGCCGCCCGCGTACAGTCGTGCGTGCCAGCCCCCATTGACGCCGAACACCGCCATGGCACCGAGCAGGAGCGAGAACAACCCAAGCAGGCACAGCCCGTCGCCGACCAGACCGGCCCTCACGAGCATCGCCGGGACCACCACCAGAACGGGCGTGGTCAACCAGGCAAGGAGGTTGCCGATCCGCTGCCCCGGCCGCCCCTGTCCAGCGCCTACGGATATCTCTTCGGCCGAATCGGTCGTCATGCCCCGACGGTACCCAACTGCGAATCGACCTCGCGGACTCCACTGAGTGTCAGGATTGCCTGATGATGACCCGCGTTGAGCTGCTGAGTGCCCTGTCCGGACTGCGGCAGGCGCAGATAGGCAACCGCCGAGCCCCACACAAACCCCTGCTGGTGCTCTGGCTGTTCGGGAGATTCGGGGCGTCGGGCAGCACAAGAAGCGGGTCGGGCCGGAGGAGCGGCGTAGGTCGGAGAAGCGGTCGAGGCGTCGACGTCGGTGTCGGTTTCCTGCCGGAGAACGACCGGCCGACGTGTTTGACTCCGTGCATGACCACCACGCAGTCGGCCAAAGCCCAGCTCTTCCGTTCTCTGCACACGCCCGGCACGCCGCTCGCGCTCGCCAATGCCTGGGACGTCGCGAGTGCCCGGGTCATCGAGTCCGCGGGGGCCTCCGCGATCGCCACCACGAGTGCGGGCGTCGCCTGGTCGCTGGGCTCGCCGGACGGTGACGTCCTCGCCCGCGATCAAGCGCTGGGGTTGATTTCCCGTGTCGCCACCGCGGTCGCGGTTCCGGTCACCGCCGACATCGAGGGCGGGTACGGGCAGGACGCGGCCGAGGTCGCCGAGACCATCACCGGGGTGCTCGCGGCGGGTGCTGTCGGCGTCAACATCGAGGACGGCACCCGAGCCCCGGACGAACTCGCGACGCGGCTTGCCGTCGCCCGGCGGACCGCCGACCGCGCGGGCGTGGAGCTCTTCCTCAACGCCCGTGTCGACACGTACCTGTTGGGGCTCGGGGACCCGGACACCCGACTGGAGGAGACCCTGGCCCGGGCGCGCCGGTACGTGGACGCCGGCGCGGACGGCATCTTCGTTCCCGGCGTCACCGACACCGCCACGATCGCGGCGCTGGCCGAGGACATCTCCGTACCGTTGAACGTCATGGCCGGCCCCGTCGCCCCGAGCGTCGCCGAGCTGGGCGCCCTCGGCGTGGCCCGCGTCAGCCTCGGCCCGGGCGTGGCGCAGGCGGCGTACGCTGCGGCCCGCCGCGCCGCGCGGGAGCTGTTCGACACCGGTGGCTACGACTCCCTGTCCGGCGGCATCACCTTCCCGGAACTCAACGCGCTGCTCTCCGAGTCCCGTTGACAGCACCGTGTTCCGTGCTCTGTGGCGTTTGCGTCAGGGGAGGGACCATCACAGGATCACGCGAAGTGTCACGCGGGCGGTGACCGCGGTCATTGTCGTCGGCCCTATGAGCGGCTGCTCGTCGTACGATTCCGCGCAGGCTGAGCAGTGGCGGCGGAACTACTGCACCCGGTTGAGGGGAGGCGGAAGTGCTCCCCCGGGGCAGCGTGCCAGGGGGAGCACTTCGCTGTGCGCCTGCCGGTGAAGGGTGAGAAGACGATCACAAGCAGGACATCCGCGGGACTACGGCGTCACGGCGGTCGTCACGGCGCGAGCAGCAGGCTGTCGCCGCGCTCCTTGGCGGCCGTGTAGCGCCTGGCCACGTCCCGCCAGTTGACGACCTGCCACATCGCCTCGATGAAGTCCACCTTCTGGTTCTTGTACTGCAGGTAGAAGGCGTGCTCCCAGGCGTCGAAGACGAGGATCGGGGTGGAGCCCTGTCCGACGTTGCCCTGGTGGTCGTAGACCTGCTCCACGATCAGCCGGCCGCTCAGCGGCTCGTACGCCAGCACACCCCAGCCCGAACCCTGGGTGGTGGCCGCGGCCTTGGACAGCTGCGCCTTGAAGCCGGCGAAGGAGCCGAACGACTCGGCGATGGCGCCGGCCAGCTCCCCCACGCCGTCCTTCTCCAGCGGCTCACCGCCACCGTCGCCGGTCATGTTGTGCCAGTAGATGCTGTGCAGGACGTGCCCGGAGAGGTGGAAGGCCAGGTTCTTCTCCAGACCGTTGACCGAGCCCCACGACTCCTTGTCCCGCGCCTCGGCCAGCTGCTCCAGCGTGTCGTTGGCGCCCTTGACGTAGGCCGCGTGGTGCTTGTCGTGGTGCAGCTCGATGATCTCGGGGCTGATGACCGGGGCGAGCGCCGAGTAGTCGTACGGGAGCTCCGGGAGCGTGTAGACCGCCATGTCCAACATCACCCTTCGAGTTATTGCACACGGGTTGCAAGTGCACAATAGCAGCAGCAAGGCGCCGGGGCGCCGGCCTGACAACAGCTGCCGCGACCCCTCGACCGGGTCGACCGCACACCCCAGCCGCCGTAACATTCCGCTCATATCTGAACAAATCGCCCTATATTGACTTCACGACTCACGACGCACGGCCCGCGACAGCACCACCCGCCGGCCGCCGAACGGCACCCCCCAGGAGCAGCGCATGAGCACCGCCGCCGAACACCGCACCCATGACAGCCACACCCACACCCACGGCGAGGGCTGCGGACACGTCGCCTTCCCGCACGGCGACCACGTCGACTACGTGCACGACGGACACCTCCACAAGGCCCACGACGGCCACGTCGACGAGTGCGTGACCTCCGGCCACACCATGCACGCCCACCACGACCACCAGCACGGCGAGGGCTGCGGGCATATGGCCGTACCCCACGAGGACCACGTCGATTACGTGCACGACGGCCATCGCCACGCCGCCCATGAGGGGCACTGGGACGACCACTGACGCAGCGGCAGACCTCAAGCGGCCGGCGACCTCCCGAGGGCGCCGGCCTGGGGCATCGCACCGCACAGCGAAATAGTAATGAGATTCGTTTTCATGTAGCCTCTTGGTTGCTCACCGAAGGTGACCACCGAACCAGGAGGACTCCATGGCCGTTCCCAAGCGGAAGATGTCCCGCAGCAACACCCGCCACCGCCGCGCCCAGTGGAAGGCGGCCACGCCGGCGCTCGTCCCGATCACCGTCGACGGCGTCCCGTACCTCGTACCCCAGCGGCTAGTGAAGGCCTACGAGCGCGGACTGCTGCGCCCCGAAGGCTGATCGTCCATGCCTTCCGACCGACTCCCCGTCACCGTCCTGTCCGGATTCCTCGGCGCGGGCAAGACCACCCTCCTCAACCACATCCTCGGCAACCGCGAGGGGCTGCGCGTCGCGGTCAT
>NZ_JBSGBZ010000100.1:0-16178 GCF_053601495.1 Streptomyces sp. NPDC004721 | reverse complement strand
CGTCGCCGCTGACCACCCACGACCCGAGGACCCCGGAGCACCCGGCCCCAGCGCCGGGACCTCGCCATGCCCAACGTCCGACGGCAGCCCCGCGATCCCCGGCACATGGATCACCCCAGATCAGCCGACGCCAACCGAAACAGCGAGGCTAGACGCGCCGCGTCACTCACAGCGCCCCGCCGCGTGGCCACGCCACCCAGCAGGCGCCGGATCGTGGGACCGGCCGCAAGGACTCGCGTCCAGGGCCGCCCACTTGTCCTTGCCGACCTTCACCCAGGACAGGTCCACGTGGGACAGGTCCCCCTTCGACAGCCTCGCCCGCCAGGCGACCGCGGCTGGGACCAGGCCGAAGCCGCTACACCGGGACGCCTCCTGAGCAGCCCCTGACCGGCGCAAAATCAATCCGCCCGACCCCGCAGGCAATTCGAAATCCCGCGCCGATCACTACATTCCGAGACGGTCACTGAACTTGCACGTCAGGACCTCTCCAGCTAGCGCAGCTCCACGAAAACCCCAGCTCAGCGCCCCGCCGCGTGGGGCCGGCGCTCTCCCCTCGCATCGCTGCGCCCGGCACCGGCGCCAGCACCCGCGTAAGCCTCCAGCGGGTGCAGCCCCCCGCACCCGGGCCCGGGGTCGCGCCGGGTGCGGGAGTGTTCACACAGCCTGAGTGAGCGCGGCGTCCAAGCGGTCCAGGCGATCGTAGAGGGCGCGGACGAGGCGGGCGCGGTTCTGGACGCAGTGCACGGTGCCCTCCAGCGTCGCGGACAGCCGGCCTTCCGCCTCGCGCAGGACGACGTCGGCGAGCGCTCGGGGGCCGCTGTCCTTCGGCAGCTGGCCGGCGCTGCGGCGGACATTGGCGGCGACCGCGCAGGCGTGGCCGGTCATCTGGAGGGCGATCTGCTCGTAGTCGCGGGTCGTCAGCGCGTCCGGGCCGGTCCACGCCAGGACGGCCTTGACCAGGCTCTCGCACGGCTCGCGGTCGAGCAGGAGTTCCGCTTCGATCAGGCCGTCGGGCCGTACAGGACTGTGTGCGTGCTGGTGTGCATGGCGAGGCCTCGCTGCTGCGGCGTCGTCACGCGGGTGGCCGGCGGTCACCGCTGGGTGTCCTCTCCGATGAGCTGCTGACGGAGTATGAGGAGAGTGGGGAGGAACCGCTGCTGTTGCTGGCCGCGACAATTTTGGAGTCCGAGGAGCCCGAAGTGCGGCGGTATCCGATGCTGCGCCAGCATTTCAGGGCTTACGAGCCGCTGGACAACGCGCTGGCCGTGCTGCGCAGTGCCGGTCTGGTGGCCCACCGACGACGAGGTGACCTTGTTCAAGTGCGCGAAGGTGCGGACCCACCGCTACCTCTACTGCGGCAACAAGATGCCCTCGCCCCGGCCCAATGGGACCACGATCGCAGCGGCCGTCTGAGAGGGCTTGTGGAGAGCCGGATGCCTGGAGAGCGGGCACGGTTCGGGAGGCGGGCCGGGGAAACCCACCGACGGCAACGTCGGCAGGGCGCCCCGGTCCGACCTCGCCAACTGTCCGAGTACGCGGGCGACATGGCCCCGTGGTCATACCCTGATTCATGACACTCCCACTCCGGGCCGTGACGCGTGCATGTACTGGTCGGCCCAGGCGCTGATGATGTGGGCGGCTCGCTGTGCCTGTCCTCGGGCGGTCAGGAGGTGGTCTGCTCCGTCGAGCGCGACGAAACTTCGCGGGTGTCGTGCCTCGTAGAAGATCTCCCCGGCGTTGGCGATGTCGACGGTGTTGTCGGTAGGCGAATGCAGGACGAGTAGTGGTAGGCGCAACTCGCGTATCCCGGTGCGCAAGCTGGCATGGTGGACGTCGTCGATGAAGGCACGCTTGAGGACCAGGGTCCTTCCGCCGACGAACCACTCGTGCGACCCTTCACTGAGAACGCGATCTATGACCGCGTCGTACTGTCCCTCGACGTGGCTGGGGTCGACAGGCGCCCCGATCGTGGCAACCGCGCGGACGCCGGTTGCCTCGGCCGCTGCGGCGATGGCGGCGGCACCTCCCCACGAGTGCCCCACCAGCAGGTCTGCTGGAGTCCCTCGCTCCGCCATCAGAGTTGCTGCACGGACGGTGTCCTGGACCTTGATGGTGAAGGAACCGTCCCCCCAGTCGCCGTCGGAGTCTCCGATCCCGAGGTTGTCGTAGCGCAGCATTCCGATCCCCTCGCGTGCCAGTTGCTTGCTGACGCGCGAAGCGGCCGGCGAGTTCTTGCCCAGTGTGAATCCGTGGACGAAGATTCCCCAGCCCCGGATCTCGCCGTCCGGCAGGTCAATTGCTCCGGCCAGTTCGGGGCCGACGATGCTCTTGAATCTCACTTCTTCAGTCATGTTGTGATCACCTCGGCATGGGCTGTTCGTGGGGTAGGGGAGGTGAGGGCGACACTGGCTGTTGCCACGCGCGGGCTCCAAGCAGGAGAGCGTGAGCGCGGTGCCTGTCGCTGTCGGCGTGTCAGGCGGTCGGTTTCTGGACGGAGGTCGGCTTGATGGCGAGTAGCGCAGCGATCTCATCGGCGAGGTGCGGGCCGAGCTTGCCCCAGCCGTCCTTGTAGCCGTAGACGCCGGCCAGGGTGCGGGCGTCATAGTCGCCGTTCATGATCTCGATGTCGGTGGCCGTGATGAGTGCCGGGTGGGCGACGCCGATGGCCGACGAGACCTTCATCAGCTCCTTGCGCAGGGTGCGCAGGTAGACAGCGGCCCGGGTGGCCTTCGAGGTCGGGTCGAGGCCGCGGACCAGCCACGGGTTCTGGGTGGCGATGCCGGTGGGGCACCTGTCGGTGTGACACTTCTGCGACTGGATGCAGCCGATCGACAGCATCGCCTCACGACCCACGTTGATCATGTCGGTACCCAGAGCGAAGGCGACCGCGGCGTTCTCGGGCAGGCCGAGCTTGCCGGAGCCGATGAAGGTCAGGTCGTCGGTCAGCCCCAGCTCGGCGAAGGTGCCATAGACCCGGGAGAAGCCCATCCGGAACGGCAGCGACACCGAGTCGGTGAAGATCAGCGGCGCCGCCCCGGTGCCGCCCTCGCCGCCGTCGATGGTCACGAAGTCGACACCACGGTCACCACGCTCCATCAGCGTGGCCAGCTCCTGCCAGAAGTCCATCTCTCCCACTGCGCTCTTAACTCCGACCGGCAGACCGGTCTCGGTGGCGAGCAGCTCGACGAAGTCGAGCATGGAGTCGACGTCGCTGAACGCGGTGTGCCGCGACGGGGAGGCACAGTCCTTACCGGGCGGGATACCGCGGATCTCGGCGATCTCCGGGGTCACCTTCGCGCCCGGCAGCATCCCGCCCAGCCCTGGCTTGGCGCCCTGGGAGAGCTTGATCTCTATCGCCTTGACCGGGGCGCCGGCGACCACATCCTTGAGCTTGTCGAGATTGAAGGTGCCGTCCTCGTTGCGGCAGCCGAAGTACGCCGTACCGATCTGAAGGACGAGGTCGCCACCGTTGCGGTGGTACGGCGAGAGGCCGCCCTCGCCCGTATTCTGCATCGTGCCCGCCAGCGCCGCCCCTTTGTTGAGCGCCGTGATCGCCGCGCCGGAGAGCGATCCGAAGCTCATCGCCGAGATGTTCACCACGCTCGCCGGCCTGAACGCCTTGGCGCGCCCGCGCGGCCCGCCCAGCACCTTGGCTGAGGGCAGTGGGGCCTGCGGGTCCTGCGCGTCGGGCAGCGTGTCGGCGAACGTGCGCTGCTTCAGGTAGGCGTGCCCCTGCACGTGCTCGACGTCGACGTCAGTTCCGAACCCGAAGTAGTTGTTCTCCTCCTTCGCCGACGCATAGATCCAGGTGCGCTGGTCACGACTGAACGGGCGCTCCTCCTCATTGGAGGTCACGATGTACTGCCGCAGCTCCGGCCCGATCGTCTCCAACAGGTACCGGGCGTGCCCGATCACCGGGAAGTTCCGGAGCAGTGCGTGCTTCTTCTGGAAGAGATCGCGGGCGGCCATCAGCGCCAATCCTGTCGCGGTGGCCGCACCGATACTCCGGGCGTTCATGAACATTCCTCTCCTCGATGCTCGACTCCACTGGCTATGCGGTGGACGTCGACGTGTCGTGTTGGGCGTTGGGCGACGGGCACGGCCCAGCAGGGGTGAAGAAGGCGGGGATGCCGGCGCCGCCCGTGCGCAGCCGCTCGGCGAGGGTGCCCTGCGGGGTGAGTTCCACCTCCAGCTCGCCAGCCAGGTACTGGCGGGCGAACTCCTTGTTCTCGCCCACGTAGGACGCGGCCACGCGGGAGATCCGACCGGCGGCCAGCAGGATGCCGAGTCCCCCGTCGTCCACGCCGAGACGATCCGTAGCTGCGAGACGCCGGTGTGCAGCAGTGTGGTGATGAGAACACTGGGAATCCCGCTCAGGCCGAATCCGCCCACCGCGAGCGATGCTCCTGAGCCGATGTCGGCGACTGCCTCCGCGGCAGAATCGACTGTGGCTCTGTGTGCGTTCGGGGGCCGGGGTGGTGTCGGGCCCGGGCAGTGGGATCACTGCGCGGGCTCGGCATCCACACGGTCCGCGTGGTCAACGGAAGACGTGGTCTGCCCGGCGATCACGCCCGTCCCCGATGTGGTCTCCATGCGCGGCAGTGCTCACGAAGCGGGGAGCGGCAACGGCGGTGCTGTCGGCCGTGGTTCATGCTCTGTCTCCTGGAATTGCGGGCGCCCGGACCGTGGCAGCGGTGGCTGTGGAGACTTCGCTTGGGATGCGGGGGCGGCAATCGGTGTCCTGGCCGCTGCTGTCCCTTGAGCGGCCGCGAATGCCGTCCCCGCTGTCCTGTGACGCCCACCCACATACGCAGGGGGGTGGCTCGGGCTGCGCCACTTGCCCACTGGCGTACGGCAGCCCGAGCGGTGGCGGTCTTGGTGACCGCGGTCCTCAGCGGTGCGAACGGTCGTGGTGCTTCACGCTGTCCCAGGAGGCGTGTCGGTGGTCGCCGGCCCAGCGGAACTGGTCGAGGACCCGCTGACGACGACCGTCGTCGATACGTGCCCGGTGACCGTCGCGGGCGTCGTACCGGATCCAGTAGCCACGGCCATCGTGCCCCCGCTTCCAGTAACCACGACCGCCGTGATCCCACTTCCAGTGGCGACCTCCGTCGTGATCCCGCTTCCCGTGACCACGACCGTCGCTGCCCCGGCTGCCGAATGCGCTGTGCCGGTCCCCGTTGTGGTTGTGCCGTCCCCCGTTGTGGTGGTCAGCGATTCGGACGGCGGAGACGACACCCGACTGGCTGCTGCTCGGGTACGTCGCAGCCGAGGCCGAGCCGCCGGTGGCGAGAAGCCCGGCGGCCGCGACGGCGGTCGAGGCGATCGCAACGGCGACTCGACGAACAGTCCTGCTTGCCATGGTTTCCTCTCTTTCCTCACCCCACGATGCGAATGGGCGAGTTAGCGCGTATTTGCCTCGCTAGGCACTGAAGACACTAGCCGCAGCTTGTTGAACGATGAACTACATCTGGCGGTGAGGTGCACCACGCGGCGGAGAGTCGTTGCGTCGGAATATTTCTACGACCCCCGCTGTTGCGAGCCGGCGCTCGGGCAGCAGTCGAGGATCCGCTCACCTCACGCCACCTCACGAGCAACTCGGCGAATCCGCAGCCATGTTGGATGACGCCACACCTCAGGCGTATGCGCCGGCAGCGGCGAGGGCGAGTAGCGAGGAGGAAGCCAACCCCGCCCGCGCGGAAGCGGTGCTGCGCGATTTCCGCGACCCACACCAGCGAGGACCGCCCGGTCGACCCGGACCTGACCCTGCCGGGCGAACCTACCGACCACGATCTTCCGCCTGACCTGCCCCGCCTCCGCACCCTGGAGACGTGGCTCGTCCTCACTCTCGACCGGGTACGGCAGCAGATCGCCATAACCGAGCGCCGTGGGCAGGAGCGCCGGCGCGGTGAGCAGGCCCGGCCGGCCGCACCCGACTGGATCCTCGAAGGCGGCCTGAACCGTGACTCGCCGCCTGTCGCCGTTCACGTCGGCGGCTGCCATATGGCAGGCAAACGCTGGAAAGGCGTACCCCGGGACGTCGCCCTGCGGGCACTGAGCGAAGGCATCGAGGCCTGCGGGCACTGCCGGCCTGACGCTGAACTCGGCTACCTGGATGGCTAGGCGCTGCGACGGGCAGAACGACGCCAGGTACTCCGCCAGTCCGCCGCAGCGGTGGAGATGGCCGGGTCTTACTCGGTCGGGTGAAGCCGCCGGGATCGGAAAACCTCTTGGGGTGTCGGCGCGTATTGCCGGGCATGGAGCCGCTCAACGAAGCACATGTGGTGGAGCCGGGACCGGCCGTGGTGGAGATCGCGGCATGCGACGACCAGACCGCCTTCACCGTCCAGGAGCTGCTCGCCACGCAGTGGGCGACCGCAGCGGCGGACCATACGACCCGGGATCCGGGGCAGCCCGGAGTGCGGCTGCGCTGCTACCTGGACGTGCGCCAGACGCCCGGCTCATAGCGCCGGGGGCGCCCACCAGTCCTTGCTCGTGCCGGGCCGGGCGGCGTCCTGGGCTGGTGCTGCTCGGAGCTGGAGGTGTGTCATGCCCGCGAGCGTGTGGAATCTTTACAAGCCCCCAGTGGGGCCCAGCGGTTCCTGTCCGCGTTCAGCGGCATCTCACCGCACTTCCGGCCTCGTCGCCACCTGATGACCGCCGCCCGCTACCGAGCCGAGATGACCATCCGCTTCGCGATCTGGGATCAGGTCACCGGCGTCGCCGGGGTGCCTGCCGCGGCCTGAGCACGGAGCCGGAACCTGGCCCCACCACACCCGACACACCATCAGGCACCTCACACCCTCAACAACGTGACAGCGCCCTGTGAGGACTTCTGGCGCGTTCGTTGACTGTCGGGAGCGGGTACGGCCGAGGGGCTTAGACGGATGTGGGCGGGGCGGGATGAGCGAGGGGCTGTCGGCTGCCGCCACCGCATCCTTCCACCGGGTCGCCAGATGGGGCGCTTGTGCTTGCCACGACGTGCGGTTCGCGGTGGAAGTACCCGCGCGTGCGCGAGATAAAAGGTGGGCGCCTGTCTGCCGGGCTGGGCGCGGATCGCTAGGCTCCGCGACGGCCCGTCGGCCGCACCCCGTCGTGCGGCCGACGGGCCTGGCGCTGGCCCCCCGAAAGGACCGGGTCAGGCGGCGGCGAGGCCGGTCTTGAGGGCGGAAGCGACCTTGACGACGCGCTCGGCCTGCACATGGGCGGCGGCGCGGGTGGTGTCGTCGACGGGGTTGTTGCCCTGGGCGTCGACGTGGGAGGTGCCGTAGGGGTTGCCGTCGGCGAACTTGGCGGGGTCGGTGTAGCCGGGGGCCACGAGGATGCCGCCGAAGTGGTGGACGGAGTTGTAGAGCGCGAGCAGGGTGGCCTCCTGGCCGCCGTGGGCGGTGGAGGTGGCGGTGAAACCGCTGTAGACCTTGTCGGCGAGCTTGCCCTGGGCCCAGAGGCCGCCGAGGGTGTCGATGAACTGCTTGAGCTGCGAGGCGATGTTCCCGAAGCGGGTGGGAGAACCGAAGATCACGGCGTCGGCCCACTCGATGTCGGCCGGGGTGGCGACGGGGACGTCGGCGGTGGCGGCGGCGTTGGCGGCCCAGGCGGGATTGGAGTCGATGGCGGCCTGCGGGGCCAGTTCGGCGGCCTTGAGCAGGCGGACCTCGGCGCCGGCCTTCTCCGCTGCCTCGGCGATCTCCTTGCCGATCTCGGCGACGATGCCGGTGGAGGAGTAGTAGACGACGGCGAGCTTGGTCTGGGTGCTCACGGCTGCGGTCTCCGTTCGGTTGGTGTCGGGTGTGCGGTTACGGCTGAAGATGCCCATGACAGCTTTCGTTCTGGTGCTGAACACTCACTGACGAGTATTGATTGAACGGTAAACCATCACGGGGGCATCCGTGCTCACGCGGTGCAGGAGTGGCCAGGCTCGCAGATTGGTATAACCTTCAACTAAATCGTGGTCCGATGCTCCGCCTCCACCGACGACAAGGACACCGCCATGGCCTCCGCCCTCGACGTCCGCCGCTCCGGCGAGCGCTTCCACACCCGCGCCGGCTGGCTCGACTCCCGGCACTCCTTCTCCTTCTCCCGCCACTGGGATCCCAAGAACACCCACTTCGGACTGCTGCTGGTCTCCAACGACGACGTCGTCGCGCCGGGCACCGGCTTCGACACCCATCCCCACCGCGACATGGAGATCATCACCTGGGTGCTCGACGGCGGTCTGGTCCACCAGGACTCCGAGGGCCACAACGGGGTGATCTACCCGGGCCTCGCCCAGCGGATGAGCGCCGGCACCGGCATCCTCCACAGCGAGAAGAACGACTCCTGGACCCTCACCGGCAAGCCCGCCCACCAGGACCCCGTCCACTTCGTCCAGATGTGGGTCATCCCCGACGAGGCCGGCATCAAGCCCGGTTATGAACAGCTCGACATCAACGACGAACTCGCCCGCGGCGGCTGGACCACCCTCGCCTCCGGCATGCCCCGGCACGCCCACCAGCGCGCGATCGGCATCCGACAGAAGCACGCAGCCCTGCACGTCGCCCGCATCCGCCCCAACGAGACCCTCCCGATCGTCACCGCCCCCTTCACCCACCTCTTCCTCGCCCGGGGCAGCGCCGAACTGGAGGGAGCGGGCCCGCTGGCCACCGGCGACGCGGTCCGCATCACCGGCGCGGAGGGCCAACGCATCACCGCCGGCCCCGACGGCACCGAGGTCCTGATGTGGGAAATGCACGCCGCCGTCACCACGGCGTGACACGTGCACCGATCCGCGCAGCCGGCCTGTGGGTACGACCTGGCGAGGGTGGCGAGGGTTCCGCAGTACGGCCGGTTCAACGGATCCCCGCCCCGGGGCTGAAAACCGGCCGGCGCAAGCGCGCAGCGCATACGGGCTCCGGCGCCGGACGCCCAGGTCGAGAACTGGCGGGCGCCGTTCCGGGCTCCCAGGCGTCCCGCGGGGGTCGACGTCTGCGCACCGTCACGTCCCGGCCGCCGCCACACCACCGCGTCCGCGCCCCGCTCGCGCAACTGCTCCAGGGTGGTGACGACGACGGGCACGGCCAGGCCGTAGTCCCGGGCTGTGACTCCCCGGTGGTGGGTGTCGTACCGGCAGGGCGCCCAGTAGCGGCGGCCCGCCCCCTCCACGGCGCCCGCCCGGTAATCAGGTATGCCGAAGGTCACGTTTGAGGACGGTTTGCCGGGCCGGATCCCGGAGAGCAGCCGTAAGCCCGTACACGCAACCACAGGAGCAGATCCGTGCCCACCCCGTCCCCCGCCTCCCCCGACCACGCGGATGAGGGGCACAGGCGAGCGAACGAGACCGGACACGGCGCCGGCCAGCACACCGCACGACCGCCCGCGCCCGACACCACTCCCGAAAGCGCCCGGCCCGAGCGCGGTTTCCTCGGCCACCCGCGCGGACTTCTGCCGCTGTCCGGGCTGGAGATCTGGGAGCGCTTCTCCTTCCTGGGCATGCAGGCCATCCTGGTCCTGTACTTCGCCGACACCGTCCGGGCCGGCGGCCTCGGCATGGCCTCCGGCACCGCCGCCTCCGTCGTCGCCGCCTACGGCACGCTGGTCTACCTCGTCTCGGTCGCGGGCGGCTGGCTCGCCGACCGCATCCTCGGCTCCTACCGCGCGGTCCTCTTCGGCGGCGTCCTGATCGCCTGCGGCCACTACTCCATGGCCGTGCCCACCGCCACCATGACCTGGGTGGGCCTGGGCCTGATCATCGTCGGTACAGGCCTGCTCAAGCCGAACGTGTCAGCCATGGTCGGCAAGCTCTACGCCACCGACGACGAGCGCCGCGACGCCGGCTTCGCCCTGTACTACATGGGCATCAACATCGGCGCCTTCCTCGGCCCGGTCGTCTCCGGTTGGCTGGGCCAGACCCAGGGCTGGCACTGGGGCTTCTCGGCCGCCGCGATCGGCATGACGCTGGGCCTGGCGCAGTACGTGCTCGGCCGCCGCCACCTCGCCGGCCGCAAGCACGCGGCCGAGTTCGCGCTGCCGCCGGCCGCCCTGCGCCGCGCGATATGGCTGATCCTCGCCGGCGTCGTCGTGCTGTTCGCCGCGGCGGCGCTGCTGGTGGCCGCCGGCTGGCTGACGATGGCCCGCACCGTCGACCTGACCTCGCTGGTCTCGGTCGTCGCACCGGTGGCGTACTTCCTCGTCATGTTCCGCAGCCCTCGCGTGAGCCGCGAGGAGCGAGGCCGGCTACGCCCGTACATCGTGCTCTTCGCCGCGTCCGTGGTCTTCAACCTGGTGCTCTTCCAGGCGTACTCGACCATGACCCTGCTTGCCGCCGACCACGCGGACACGGAGATCCTCGGCTGGAGCTTCCCGTCCACCTGGTACAACTCCGTGCTCGGCGTCGCCGAGGTGCTCGTCGCCCCGGTCGTCGCCGCACTGTGGCAGCGCCTCGGTCGGCGGCAGCCGCACGCCTCGGTCAAGGTCGGGCTGGGTGTGGTGCTCGGCGGGCTGTCGTTCCTGGTCATGGCCTGGGCAACGACGGGGCGCGCCGGCGACGGCTGGACGATGGCCGCCTGGTGGCTGATCGCCTCGTACCTGCTGCTGGGCACCGGTGACGTCGTCCTGCAGACCACCGGCATGTCCGCGACGACCAAGCTCGCCCCGGCCGCGTTCTCCAGCCAGACGATGGCCCTGTGGATGCTGTCCCTAGCCCTCGCCAACGGCATCCAGGCTCAGTCCGTCAAGCTCTACGACCAGCTCTCGGCCCCGGCGTACTTCGGCGTCAACGGAGCCGTGACCGTCGTCGCCGGGCTCGCGGTCGTCGCCGCGGTGCGGTGGATGCGACGGACGATGGCACCGGTTCACTGACGCTGTCAGTTACTGCTGAAAGAGTTCACCCCATGCACATCCGCACCACCCAAGAATTCCCGTACCAGATCCGGTGTGAGGACGTCCGGATTCCCCTCCCCCGGGGAGCCCGGCTGTACGCCCGGATCTGGCGGCCCGTGACCGACGAGCCCGTGCCGGTCCTGCTGGAGTACCTGCCCTACCGGGTCACCGACTGGACGGCCCCGCGCGACGCCCAGCGCCACCCCTGGTACGCCGGGCACGGCTACGCCTCCGTGCGCGTCGACGTGCACGGCCACGGCAACTCCGAGGGCGTTCCCGGGGACGAGTACGACGAGACCGAACTGTCCGACGGCATCGCCGTCATCGAGTGGCTGGCCGCCCAGCCCTGGTCGACCGGCAAGGTCGGCATGTTCGGCATCTCCTGGGGCGGCTTCAACAGCCTCATGCTCGCCGCCCGCGCGCCCGAGGCGCTGAAGGCGATCGTCACGGTCTGCTCGACCGACGACCGCTACGACAACGACGTGCACTACGTAGGCGGTTCCCTCCTGGCCGTCGACATGCACGGCTGGGCATCGACCATGCTCGCCTTCGCCTCGCGTCCGCCGGACCCTCTCTACGCCGGCGACGGCTGGCGCGCGATGTGGGAGGAGCGGCTGGAGGCGCTCGACCCGCTCGTCAACACCTGGCTGGCCCACCAGACGCGGGACGACTACTGGCGGCGCGGCAGCGTCTGCGAGGACTACTCCGCGATCAAGGCCGCCGTGCTGGCAGTGGGCGGCTGGCACGACCCCTACCGGGACACGGTGCTGCGGCTCGTCGAGCAGCTTCCCCGGCACAGCAGCGCGCCTGTCCGCGGGCTGATTGGCCCCTGGTCGCACCAGTACCCGGACCGCGGGCTGCCGCCCGGCCCGGCGATCGGTTTCCTGCAGGAGACGCTGCGCTGGTGGGACCACTGGCTCAAGGGCGAGCAGCACGGCGGGAAAAACGTCATGGAGGAGCCCCTGCTGCGCTCCTGGATCAGCGAGTCGCACCCGCCCGCCACGGTGTACCCCGAGCTGCCCGGCCGCTGGGTGGGCGAGCATGCATGGCCCTCCCCGGCGGTCACCATGACGCCGTACGCCCTGCCCGGCAGCGGAACCCTCCGGGTGCGCTCCCCGCAGCACACAGGCGTGGACGCGGGCCGCTACTTCCCGTTCGGCAACGACGCCGACCTCCCGCCCGACCAGTGCGAGGAGGACGGGCGCTCCGTCTGCTTCGACGTGGCGGTGCCCGAGGCGCCGACCGAGATCCTGGGCCGGCCGCGGGTGCGGCTGCGGCTGACCAGCGAGGTGCCACGCGGCCAGGTGATCGCTCGCCTGTGCGACGTCGCCCCTGACGGCTCCTCCACGCTCGTCACCCGGGGCGTGCTCAATCTCGCCGCTCGGCACGGCCGCGACCGCGTCGCCGAATGGGAGCCCGGGGCGACCGAGGACGTCACCTTCGAGATGAACGGCATCGGCCACACCTTCCCGCCCGGTCATCGCATCCGGATCGCGCTCTCCTCCGCCTACTGGCCGTGGATCTGGCCGCAGCCGGGCAGCGAGGCGGGCTGGTCCGTCCTGCCGGAGGCGTCCGCAGTGGAGCTGCCGGTGCGGGACCGGGCGGCCGACGCCAACCGCGCCCCCGTCTCCTTCGAGGGGCCCGAGCAGGCTGAGCCGCTGGCCGTGCACTTCCCCGAGCAGCAGGACCAGCGGCCCGAGCGGGTCGTGACCCGGGACGTGGCGGCCGGCACGTGGCGGCTGGAGGTCGACCCGCGCTACGGCGGCACCCGGATCTATCCGGACGGCCTGGAGTTCACCGAGGACGCCCTGGAGACGTACACCATCGACGAGCGCGACCCGCTCTCCGCGCGTACACGCTCGGACTGGTCGGTCCGGCTGCACCGCCCGGACACCGGCTGGGACGCACGGGTGCGCATCCGCACGGAGATCGCCGCAAACGCCACGGACTTCCTCACCTTCAACGAGGTGGTCTGCACGGACGGGGACAGCGAGGTCTTCCGGCGTACGTGGGAGCGCCGCATCCCCCGCACGGCGAGCTGACCGGCTGACCGCTCGCGGTGCCTCGCCCCATCCCTCCGCTGATCTTGCCGTGACACGACCAGGCGACGATCTCGAAGGCGAGGCACCGCACGTCTCCGAGCCCGATGCGCGTGCCGTCCGGTGCTCCAACCAGCCCCCTTGGCGTCGACACCGTGCACGTGCCACCTGCATTGACCACCGCCACCCCAGTTCCAGTACACGTGGTGGGGCGCTTGGCGCAAGCCCGGCCAAAAGTCCTCGATGAGCTGCAACTTCGAAGACGGCTACGAGCACGCCCGGGTGGATCTGCGATAACAGGCGGGCACGGGGCACACATGAGAACCGTTGAGTCGCAAGGGCCGCCGCAGCGGGCGGCAGCGGTGGCGAAGCCGACGTCGTCTCCCCTGGCCGCCGTCACAGGGAGACGATCTGATTCTCCGACAAGGCCCTGGTGCGATCCGGCGGTGCCGGCCGCCGCTCGATGCCGACTGTCGGATCGCGTTCGATCCAGCCTTGCCGCTGCCACCAGCCGATCGCCTTGCGCGCGATCGACAACTCCCGGTTCACGGTGTCAGCATCCATCGCGTCCGCCTGCGTCGCCGTCAACTCGGCGAGCACCTCGGGCAGCGCCATGTCGTCGAACGCGGAGACGGGGAAGACGGGCGGCTCGCGCCTCGGCGAGCCGGTCCGGTCGACGCGGGTTTGCCGGCGAACATCCACCCCACGTCGTCAGCGAGATCTGGTAGATCCGTGCGGAGGACTTCGCGATGCCGGTGCCGGTGCCGGTGAGGTACCGCTCGACCGCCGCGGTGTACGACGACGGCGAGGCTGGGCCTCAGCCGGGGTCAGCCGGATCGCCCCGGACTTCCGCTCGGCGATGTCCAACCAGCTCGGCATGGGCATCTGGTCGTTCAGCAGTGTCAGTTCGGTGGTCATCTGCTCGCGCAGCTCGTCGACGAACACGGCGGCATCTAGCGGCTTGCGCCGCTCGCGGTAGTTCTCCTCGCAACGCTCCGAAGTCTTGGGGCAGGTCCTCGCCGGGGTTGCGCCACTTGTCGGCGCCGACGACCCAGATCTCCTTGTACTTGAACTGGTCGCGCAGGGCCTGGAAGGCGACGACCTCGTAGACCATGCGCACCACCCAGCGCCAGCCCCGCTTGTCGCGGCCTCGATACTGGTGAGCTCGCGTATTCAACTGTCGCCAATTCTCGGCCTGGGCTGGCGATGGGTGACGCTCCGTGGCCGAAAAGGGCTACCTCCTCGGAAGACGCCTCGACGGCGTGAGCGCTGCTGTTTAGGATCATGCGCACGCATCGCGTGTCGGTCACCGGCTGGGTGAGGCATGGAGGTGCCGTGA
The DNA here is from genome assembly GCF_053601495.1 of Streptomyces sp. NPDC004721. Classification (NCBI taxonomy): domain Bacteria; kingdom Bacillati; phylum Actinomycetota; class Actinomycetes; order Kitasatosporales; family Streptomycetaceae; genus Streptomyces; species Streptomyces sp. NPDC004721. The sequence goes on along the minus strand of NZ_JBSGBZ010000100.1, from coordinate 1,943 downwards.
GGTGCCTTACGGAGGCATTCCACACATGTCAGTCGAGTTGAACCACACCATCATCCATGCCCGGGACAACCGGGAGTCGGCCGAGTTCCTGGCGCACATCTTGGGGCTTGAGGTCGGGACCGAGTGGGGCCCGTTCATTCCCGTGGCCACCAGCAACGGGGTCACCCTGGACTTTGCTGCCATTCCGGCGGAGTCGATCGTCATGCAGCACTACGCATTCCTCGTTTCCGACGAGGAGTTCGACGCGGCCTTCGCGCGTATCCAGCAGGCCGGGATCACGTACTACGCCGATCCGCATCTGAAGCAGCCCGGAGAGATCAACCACCACCACGGTGGGCGCGGGCTGTACTTCATGGATCCAGCCGGGCACGGCATGGAGATCATCACGCGGCCCTATAGCAGCCACGAGTAGACGCCGACGGCTTCGTGAGGCAGTGGCAGGTCAGGCAGTGCCCTGGCCTGCTGCTCCGTGGCCTGGTTCAACTGCCTTGAGTTTCCTGCGGAGTCCAGCCTGTTGGTGACCGTGTGTGGTCGCCGGGGGGTATCGGCTCCAGGTACCGCCGGTCTCGTTGCGGAGGCAGGTGGTGCTCTTGTGGTGGTAGCCGAGGGCATCGGCGACGACGGGGGCGGGCATCTCCAGGACCTGCTGGCGGATCGCTGCGGTCCGGGCGGCGGTCGTGGGGATGCCGCGGTCGTTGAGCAGGCCGGAGAGACTGTTGGGGTTCAGCGGCTGGCCGGCGCGTCGGCCGGGGAAGAGCCAGCGGGAGTCTCGGTTGGTCGCGGTGTTCATGTTGTCGCGGTTGTCGATCCAGCTCAGGAGGAGTTCGGCGAACGGAGCGGGCGCCGGCGAAGCAGGTTCGCCCAGACGCAGCAGGACCTGGTCATTGTCACGGATGACGTCGTCGATGGTCAGGCGGACGACTCGGCTGCAAGGCTGCCCGTAGAGCAGGACGATGACCGCGACGACGCGACTGCGAAGCGGCAGGCTGTCGTCAGTGAGGAGTCGGCCGAGGAGGCTCAGGCGCTCGTTCTGGGCACCGCCGGGTATGGGCCGCTGGAGGTCGTGACCTGCAACAAGCCGGCGGAACCTGGGCCGGCATGCCCCCGGCGATCACCGCCGATGAGGACCAGCCACGTCCTTACGCAGGCCCCGCGGAGTCACGCCGGTCCTCGACGTGGACGATGTGCAGTTCGGTGCCATCCCGGTGGCGCTTGGAACGTCCGCACATCCCGACAGCAAAGTTCTCTTGACCACTGGGCTCGTCGGGCGCCACATAAGTAAGGACGTCCTGGTGGTGACCGGTGACCACCCAGCCGTCGGCGTCCTTGACGTCGATCACCCCAAAGTCTCCTGCAGGAGAGCCTGCATGCACAGGACCGAACTCCCTGAGGATCTCGGTGGCCTGTTCGGCAAGGTCTCCATCGGGAGCGGTAAGCACCACACAGGTGCCGTGTTCGAACAGTACCCACGACTTGTGAGGGTCGCTGAGAAGGCGCTGCCAGACGTCGACGAGTATCTCGGTATTCACGGCGACCATCATGCCGCAGAGCCCCGACACACAGTCACGCTCTACTGATGCCGTCGGCGAATACGCGACACCTCAACAGACGAGCCCACCAGTCCCGGGGCCGACAGACGTCCGCCCTCGGGGACCGGGCCGCCGCAGTTCGGGGCCGCACTGCCCAGCGGCAGGGGCACCCAGGTGGTGCTGGACGCCGCCCACCGGGTGACTGTCGAGCCACGCGGGGCCCGGCAAGAAGATCAAGCTGCAGGACGTCGTCCGGGACACCCACGGCCGGAAGGTCGAGCTCGGCCCCTGTGACAGCATCGTCAACCGACGCTGGTGGAGGACGGGCAGATCCACATCGACGCAGCCGCCGAGGGCACCCTCGACCCGCTGGACCTGTCGTTCGGATACGCATGGTCGAATGCGCGTCAGCCC
>NZ_JBSGBZ010000099.1:0-16395 GCF_053601495.1 Streptomyces sp. NPDC004721 | reverse complement strand
GGTTGGTGCTGGTCATGAGGGGGTGGTTCTCCTGTCGCGCCCTCTCAGGCTAACCCGGCGAAGCGGGATGTCTCACCCAAGGCTGACAGAGAGGGGCGACGGCACCTTCTATCAGCCAGCCACACCCGCTATCGCTTGACGAAAACCATAGCGGCACCTTTTCAGGGCCCGCATGTTCACCGAGTCGATCGCGCACCGGGACCAGTCCAGGTCGCCTCGGGAGCCGAGTCCGTCGAGGACCAGGCGGTGCAGCTTGGCCCAGACCCGGGCCTTTGACCACTCGGTGAACCTGCGGTGGGCCGTCGCCCCCGATGGCCCGAACGACGCCGCGGGAAGCTGCTGCCACGTACAGCCCGACGCTGCCAGGAAGCTCCCACAACTCGTCTGGCACCAGCCGCTCAACAATCCCCGCCATGACCAACTACTGGGCCAAATGAGATGATGTCTAAGCCGGAGCGTGCTGATCCTAACCTTCGACGAACGTGACGGTCTCGTCGAGCGGCGCCCGGCCCGTACGCCTGTAGCCCACCGTGACGTCCTCGAACCCGATCGACATGCCACAGAAGAGGATGAGCTCGTCCGGGGGTGACAGGATCTCCGCGACGGTCTTGCGATACACCGACCACGCCATCTGCGGGCAACTGTGCAGTCCTTCGGAGCGGAGTAGCAGCATGACGGTCTGTAGATACATGCCGACGTCGGACCATTGGGGCCGGCCCATGTCGCGGTCGATGTAGCAGAACAGGGCGGCGGGCGCGCCGAAACAGTCCCAGTTCGCGGAAGCGGCCCGCTGGCGCGCCTCCCAGTCCTCACGCGCAATGCCGAGTGCGCTGTAGCGCTCATGGCCGAAGGCGGATCGGCGCTCGTGGTACGGGGACTTCAGTGCGACCGGGTACATCTCGTACTCCCGCTCGTCCCAGGGGTCGCCTGCGGCCACGCGCTCGCCGGCGCGCCTCTTGAGCTCGGCCAGCGGCCGGCCGGTCAGCACGTAGGTACGCCACGGCTGGAGGTTCGACCCGGACGGCGCCCAGGCCGCAGCGGAGAGCACGCGCTCCAGCACCGCCCTCGGTACTTGCCGGCTGGTGAATCCGCGAACCGCTCGTCGGCTCGTGACCGCCTCATAGACGTCCAGGGTCGTCTACCTCCCTCATCTGCTCCGTGTGACCACTCGTGGACAGAAAACGGAAAGCCCAGTCCGCCCATCGGTACCGGTGCGTCCAACGCTGTGCGCCTGCGGTCGAATGATGCGACGTCGACCGGCAGGTCCCACCCGAGAGCCGCGCCGCACCCCGATGCGGAAGGCGTCGAGCTCGGCGGCGCGCGAGGCGGGCAGTTGGCGAGGTGGGCGACGGGGTGGCTCTTTGCGGTTTGCGCACCTCAGAGGGTGAGCGGGTCAGGAGAGCCAGTCGATGTAGCGGGTGGGGGTGAGGTGGGCGTGCTCGTCGGTGAGGACGTCGCCCTTGACGGCGGCGAACATGCCGGCGGTGGGGTCGGTGACGACCGTGCCGTTGTCGCCCTTGTGGGACAGGGTGATGCGACCCAGCTCGTCCAGGGAGAAGATCTCGGGGCCGGCGATGCCACCGCCTCGTCCAGTCCCTGGCCGCTGATGACGTCGACCCCGGTGGACTTCGAGTGGGGTACCGCCTCGTGCCCGGCGGCGTTCAGGTCAGTGACGACCTGCGATCCGATCAGCCCGGTACCGCCGATGACTGCGATCTTCATAGGGCGCCTTTCCTGAAATTATGTGAGAAATATGGCATATGCGCCTCAATCGGCTGAGGAGGGGCGGCGTCAGAGACCATCGACGAAGGTGACCGACGCCTCCCGGACCCAGGCTGCCGCGACCTTCCGCAGGGGCACCATCCTCGTGTTTTACACCGACGGTCTGATCGAACGCAGCGGCGAGGACATCGACAAGGGCCTCGCCCTGCTCGCCGACTCCCTGGCCCGCCACCGGGCAGACGATCTCGAAGCTCTCGCCGACGCCGTGCTCACCGACCTACTCCCACCCGGTGGCGCCACCGACGACACCGCCCTGGTCATCGTGCGCCTATGAACCCAGCCCACCGCTTCCGTGCACTCGGTCAGACCTCGCCGACGACAGTGCAGTGCCCCGTTTACGAATGGCGGCGTCACCGCGCCCGGGGGCAGACCTGGGGCCGTATCAGGCAACGTTTGCCCTGTTGTGAAGTGACGCGTGTCGATCTCGCGGGTCAGCCTTCGGAGGGACGCGGGGCGCGCAGGTGCGCCCGTTCCTTCAGCTCCTCCTCGTCGACCACCGTGAGCATCGGCTGACCCGGCGCGCACACCATGGTCACCACGAACTTGGTCGATGCGTCCGACAGGGCGTTGCCGTCCTGGTAGTGGATCACGTCACCGCCTGGCTCCCAGAACGTCCCACCGGCCTCGACGACACGCTCCGGCTCGCCCTCGAGCTCGAACCGGAGCGCGCCCTCCATGACATAGCCGAACGACGGGCCCGAGTGGCGATGCGGAGGGAGCCCGGGGTGACCGGGAGGCCACTCGACGAGAACGGTCATTCCCGAACCACCTTCGGGAAAGAAGGGCGGAGTGACTTCCTGCAGCAACTTGACTTCGGGCGGCAAGGAAATCTCGTTGGCGGTCCCGTGTTCTGGGTTCTTCTCTGACATGCACCACACCTCCGTAAGCCTGCCCGGAATAGACGACCTTGCGTCGGCCACCGCCGCAGGTGTACCGACCCACTCGTTCGGCGGTGACCACGTTCGCCGGTTCCTGGCTCACACAACTCGCTTCGCAATGAGGACAAGCCACAGCTCGTATCCGTGACAGGCGGTGTGCCTTCTGCCTGGCCCGAACGGTCTCGAGACCACCCTGCCTTCCGTCGGCAACCGCCACAATCCGGGAGCCAGCGGCGTCGAGACCGCATCGCACCATGCCATCGACAGGCATCTCGTGCCGTATCACGCAACCTTTCCCCTGTTCTGATGTGACGCGCCGCTGGGTGCTGGTGCAGGCGGTGCGTCACCATGAGTCTGTCGGCGACGGTGTCGAGCTGGGGATGTGACGCCTGGACTTCCCTGCTGAGCGCATCGACGCCGATACGGGCGCAGTCGGAGGGGTGAGGTTCGTGGATGTCAGTCGCGCGGGGATCGTCGAAGTGGAGTACTCGCACTTCAGCATCGGTGAGATGCGCGATCCTGGTTTCGACGCCGTGGAGGCGCGGGCGGACTTCGCCACGTCGGACGGGGCCTCGTCGTACCCGGCCAGATCGTGATCGTCTCCCGTGTGCAGGCGCACAGGGCGCCCGTCGTATTGTCCAGCGCTGCACCCGGCCAGGAGACGGTGCCGGGAGGTGACTGGCGGCTTGTCTCCACAATGTCCTACGCGCCTGTCTACGGGGGTCGGATGTACGCGTGCGACACCATGAACGGCGTCGCATCACCCGCCCCCGGACCGATGGAGGCGTTCGGCCAGAGCATCGAGCCGGGTGAGCCGGCCATTGATCTCGATCCGTCCCATGTTTATCGCGCCCAAGTATGGGCGCGGGGGCGGGAGGATTCGCGGGAACGGCACGAGGAGGCGATGCAGCGAGAGGCATGGGGCGCCAGCGAGGGCTTCGAGGAGTATGCGGTCGTATTCACTCCCGCAGGGGAGTAGGAGGCGCCCGTGCCGAGCGGTGAGCTCGGGCTGCGGGAGCGGTTCGCCAGGCAGCGAGCCGAGGAGGACGAGGTCGCTCGTCTGCTCGGACGCGAGTAGCCCCCCACCCTTTGGGGTGAGGGGCTACCGGACTGCTGGGTGCGTCAGTTACTTGTCGATGGCGACGTAGAACGAGTCCTTGTGCAGGATCCCGTCCTTCGTGTACCAGTCGCCGAGCTGGCTGCCGGCGCTGCGGTTCTGCGTCGAGTCGAGATACTTCACGGAGAAGTTAGGGCCCTAGCCAGCGCCCTCCCAAGTCGACGCGAACGGATACTCGTCACAGTCCAGGCCGTCCGTGTTCGACGGTTTGATCGTCGCGCACACCCTGTCCATCGCCGCCGTGTTCCTTTTCTTCTGCTCCCCAGCGGCGGTGTCCCACTTGTCGTACAGGCGTGAGAGCGTCTTGCCTGACGCGATAGAGCCCGGAATGAGCTTTCCGCTGACCTTGGGGTCCGTGAGTTCAGGGTGGGTCTGCGCCAGGTTGATGTGCCGCATAGGCGGCGGGGGTTCAGCCAGGCCACACGGTGTAGACGGCGCGGGCCGCTTGGGCCGTGGCGGGTATGCCAGTCCACTGCTCGCGGTAGCTCATCCCGGCAGGCAGGGTGTCGGGCACGTTGTCCGAAGGGCGGACAACGGTTTCCGGGCCGTGGCCCATGATCGACGTGGAGGCGGACGTTCCGACCAGCCGTGGATGGGCGTGGACATGAGCCATCCGGACGGTGCCACGGGCACGCTTCGAGCGCGCTACCTGGTCGGTACCGACGGAGCGAGCAGCACCGTCCGGCAGAGCCTGGGCATGCCATTCTCCGGCAAGTCGGCCATCCGCTCCGTGATGCTGGCCGATGTGCTGCTTGAGCGCGCCCCTGACGAAGCTTTCAATTTTGCCTCAAACGAGCATGGCTTTACCTTCTTCGCGCCGTTCGGGGACGGCTGGTACCGGGTCATTGCCTGGGACCGGCAACAGCAGCAGCTGCCCGACGATGCACCGGTCGCAGTGGAGGAAGTCCAGGACATCACGAGGCGAACCATTGGTGATGACCTCGGGATGCACTGGCTACGTTCACGACTTCGGGCAGCGTTTACTCACGACTTTGGGCGGCGGCCGGAGCGCGGCGGCGTTCGAATTGTCCGCGCGTTTCGACAGCACCGGATGCGGCAGAGTGCCTCGGGCAGCCTGGCACAGCAGCACGGCGATGCGGCTTCACCCGGCGCTCTCTGAGCCGATGTGGGCGAGCAGCGAAGCGGTGCCGTCCTCTGCGGCGATCCCGCGGGCGAGTTCGGCCGCGCGGCGGCGGTGGGCCGGCTCGGACAGGCAGGCCGTGATCGCGTCGCCGAGGGCTTCGGCGGTGAGGTTCTGCAACGGTACAGGCCGGGGGACAACTCCCAGCTCGTACAGCCGAGACGCCCAGAACGGCTGGTCGGCCATGACGGGAACGGGCACGGCGGGCACTCCGGCCCGTAGCCCGGCTGCGGTGGTGCCCGCCCCGGCGTGATGGACGACGGCGGCGGTGCGAGGGAACAGCCAGTCGTGCGGGACGTTGCCGATGGCCAGGACGTCGGCGCCGCAACCGTTCAAATCGGCCCATCCCGCCTGCACCACCGCCCGCGTACCTGCCCGCTTCACCGCCGCGGCCACTAGCTTGCTGAGCCGTTCCCCCTGTCCAGCCGCCATACTGCCGAACCCGATGAACACCGGGGGCGGACCGGCCTGGAGGAAGTCGACCAGTTCGACCGGGGGACGCCAGCCGTCCGGCCGCGCGGGCCACCAGTAGCCCGCCACTTCGACCCAGGCCGGCCAGTCCTCGGGGCGCGGCACTACCAGCGGGCTGAAGCCGTGGAAGACCGGCCGGATGTCCACCGGTGCCGAGGGCGCGCCGGCGGGCAGCCCGAGGCGGGCGCGCAGTCGGGCGACGGCGCCTGCGAAGACCCCTTCCGCGCGCCTCAGCACATCCCGGCCCGCGGCGAGGTTGTCCTCCGGCCCCAGGCCGTCGGTGCTCCGTGCGTTGGGCAGCGGGAACTGTCCGGTGGCGAACGCCGGTACGAGGTAGGTGCCGATGACAGGGATGCCGAACGCTTCGCCGGCCGTCCGGCTGAGCGGTGCCGGGCCGAAGGCCGTGAGCAGCAGGTCGGCTCCGCCCGCCGCGGCCTCCGCCACCCCATCGGCAAGCCCGTCCGCGTACGCCCTCGTCAGCGCCTGGGTCTCCTCCCGCGACGTCGCCCGGGCCCAGTCCCGGATCAGCCCCTGCGGGTCTCCCGGCACAGGCCGGTATTCGAGGCCGCACCCGCCGACGAGTGCCTCGAAGGATGGGTGAGCGGCCAAGGTGACTTGATGGCCTACGTCCAGCAGGCGCCGCCCCAGTCCTGTGAAGGGCGCGACGTCTCCCCGTGAACCGGCGGTGATGATCAGGATTCGCATGGAGCGATTCTCCTCGGCGGCCGTCCGGCCACCGTCGCCTGCCACGGAGATCCCTCAGCCCACCTGACTGCTGCGACCCCGAGTCGATGCGTGCTGTCGTTACTCATGAACATCGAACACCTACACGTTGGCGTGCTGCTCAAAGTCGCGTACATCCGCTGTCGGAAGTCGTGAACAAAGCCAACCACACAGCACTGGCAGCACTGCGTACGGCCCGATCCGCCGCGCGCGAGGTCGCCTGGCTGCAGGCCGCCGAGACCAACTGCGGCATACTCGCGGCCCAAGCAGGCGGGCGCGACCTGACCGGGCTGATCGCTGTGGCCGCAGATGCCCAACGGCAGCCGGAGCCTGGGCAGGCCACGTTCCCGAGGCCGCCCTGCGGGACTCGGACGGCCTCGCAGGACGGCCTCAGGTGACATGGACAGGCTGACGTGACGCTAGTAGCCGATGGTGAAGCGCGACCGCTCGTGCGCCGGACTTTCGAGCTCGTCGACCAGGGCCACAGCGTAGTCCTGGGTAGATACCCGGCTGTTGCCTTGCACGTCCTTGATGAGGCTGTCGCCGCCCAGCCGGAACACCCCGGTGCGTACCCCGGGCTCGATCTCCATGGGCGGGCTGAAATACGTCCAGTTGATGTCAGACGCTCGCAGCGCGTCGAGGGCCTTGACATGCGATTCGGCGATCGGAACGAGCTCCTGCGGCCAGTGGCCGGAGTCGAGGACCGTGACGCCGGGTGAGAACTCGAGCGAGCCGCATCCACCCACCACGATCAGCCGGGGGACGCCGGTCCTGCGCACCGCGGTGATCAAGCGCTCCGTGGCGCGGGGCAGCTGATCGGTGTCGTCGCGCGGGGGCGCGTAGGCGCTCACGACGGCATCCGCCCCGGTGATGGTTGCCGCGATCCGGTCCGCACTGCTCAGGTCGTCGCGGACGCGCTCGATATTCTCGGGAAGCTTGTCGGGGTTGCGCACGACCGCTGTGACCTGGTGTCCGCGGCTGCGGAGTTCGTCGAGGACGGGACGTCCGATTTGGCCGGACGCGCCGTAGAGGATGACGTGCACGGTAGGGCTCCTTACGGGATGGGGGTTTTGTCCCTGCGACTGCCGAACGCTCACCGGGCTGGGTGCCGAGCCTGGAGCGTAGAGGGCGGGGCGACACTGACGAAGATCACTGCAGGCTCAACCGGCCGCGTCGGTGAGTTCCTCGACCTCCTAGGCGCTCAGGCGCAACGCGAGGGGCGTGCTGGGCACGCGGTTACAGGCTGAGGAGCACACGGCCGAAGGGCCGCCCTCGATGAGGTGGCGCTGCGCCTCGCCGGCCTGCTCGAGCGGGAAGGCGCGGTCGACGAGGGGCGTGATCTCCTTACGGGCGACCAGGTCCAGGAGCTTGGTGTTGGCTGTGTTCATCTGCTCCTGGGTGAACAGGGCGAACAGGAAGCCGTGCACATGGGCCGCCTTCCAGATCAGGTCCGTGACGTTGATGTCGGCCTGCATGCCGGCGGAGTAGCCGATGCTGATGAGGGTGCCCCCCTGGGCGAGCGCGCCCAGGGCCTGCCCGGTGATGGGCCCGGCCACACCGTCGAGGACGACGTCGACACCCTTGCCGTCGGTGAGCCGGGCGACTCCGTCGCGCAGCGATTCGCGGCTGAGGTCGATGACCTCGTATCCGGCCGTCCGGCTCTGCTCTGACTTGGACGTGGAGGTGGCGGTTGTGATCGCGAGCGATGCGCCCAACCGGGCGATCTCGGCGCCGCCCTGGCCCACCGCGCCGCCGCTTCCGGGGGCGAGTACGGTGCCACCCGGCTGGAATCCGGCCAGCGCGGTGGGTGCGAGGTACGCGGTCAGGTAGCCGACGCCAGTGGATAGCGCCGCGGCTGTGGTGTCGTCGATCCCGTCCGGGACGGCCACCAGATGGGCCGGGTCGACCGCGACGTACTCGGCCCAGGTACCGTCCGCGGCGATGCCGTAGCGGCCGACGCTGATCATGACCCGGGTGGCCGCCGCCGGACCGCCATCACCGGGCTCCTCGACCGTCCCGACGCCCATGCCTCCTGGGGTGACCGGGAAGGGCTTGACCCCGCCGCGCTTGCCCCTGCGCACGGTGTCGTCCAACGGCTGGATGCCGGCCAGCGTCAGCCGGACAAGGGCCTGTGCGCTCTGAGGCGCAGGCCTGGGGGCGTCCACCAGGTGGAGGACTTCGTAGTTGCCGAACCGGTCGTATTGGATTGCTCGCATCGTCATGGCCTCCAGGTGTCCGCTCGTGAGGGGCGATGCGCTTTCGCGCGGCGCACGCCGTCGAGGAGCGATCACGAGCAGCGGGCCCAGATGTCCTCTGGAGCAGCTGACTTCCCGGTGTTCCCCGTGATTCCCCGCACGATCTGGCACGCGTCTGGCACGATCCCTTCGTCCCGAAGTAACTGCAACGGGCCTCGATCGAGGGTGGATGGGCAGCTGACCTGCCGCGATGGTTCGCGGCCGCCCGCGCTTGTTCGGCGCTGTTCGCTAGCGTCGGGTGCGCTGCGGCACAGTGCGTCTACGACACCGTGGAAGCGGACGGCATTAGGTTGCCCAGCAAACGCCGGGCCCGCCTTAGCGATGCGGACAACCGCCCGATTCTGGAACAGACGATGGTCTCCCTCGACCGGCGCTCGGTTCACTGGGCGTTGGCCAGCCAACGCAGCGCGCTGAGGCTCGGCAGGAAGAAGTACTCTCCGCCGCGGGTGATGACAAAACGCTCTACGCCGTGCAGGCGGCGCCGGATGGGGTGCTGCGGGATCGTGAAGATGCCCGTGCCGTCGTTGTCGCCCGTGAGCAGGTCCTTCTCCTGGTCGAGGCCGGTGAAATGGCCGTCGTTCAGCCATTGCGACTTCACGAATTCAAACTGGCGGTCGAGGTGTGAGCCGATGAAGACGAAGACGATGCCACGGTCGGCGCCATCGTCGTCCAGGATGCCGGCCGACAGCGGGGGGCCGTAGTTGGTGCCCCGTCGAATCATGCGGTGCAGGCGGATGTCGCCGATGATCTCCGAGTCGCGCGGGTTGGCTCGCCTGGCGTGGGCGCCGTGGGGGCAGATCGCGCCACGCGGATCGGACTCGTAGCGGAAGTCGTTGTTGCGCTGGTCGTCCGCCCCCAGGGCCGGGTCGTCGTGCTCGGGCGCCAGGATCAAGGGGGCACCGCTCTGCCAGCGGCCCACGATCTTGGCGGCGAGCAGCGACTCTTCCTCCGGGTTTCCGGAGTTGTCGTGGAGATACCGGCGGAAGGCCACGACGCGTGTGTGCAGCTTCCGCCAGGCCACGAAGGTGCCGTTGCGGCCCAGCTCGGCCGGCTGCGGCATCGGCGGCAGGTTTCCGGTCTCGTCGGGATAGCCGAGCACGAATTCGCCTGCCTTGAGCACGGAACCGTCACCGGGCGGAGCCTCGGCGCCGCTGCCTTCGATCGTGGGGTTGCCGATGCCGTCCTTGTAGCCGAAGCTGGTGCGCCCGGTGGACAGCTGGTAGAAGTCCTGCCGATGGACGACCTGAACACCGGGAAGCTGCGCGTGGGCCTTGCGCGCACGTTCGAGGACGACCGCCAATGACTCCTGGTCGGCGGCCAGGAGGGACAGCACGACGTGCACCTGGCCGGTACCGAAGGGCGGCTCCCAGCGTGCGGGCGCGCTCTCCCCGGTGTCACCGATGAACTCGGCGCGCGCCGCCATGCCCTGCCGAAACTCCTCAGGGAAGGTGTTCAGGGCAGCCGGTGGGACCTGGAGCGCCGCGAGCCCTCGATACGTCAGTCCGGCGTTGAGGAGCGCGGGCAGGTCCGGTTGCCACCAGTTGGCAGCGGAGTCGACCAGCTCGGCCAGACGCCCCATCAACTCACGCCCGGCGCCTGGATCGTCCACACGCAGCAGGATGTAGGTGCCGACGTACGGTGACGGCCGGTTGCGCAGCACGATGCCCTGAATCTCGTCCAGCTGCAGCGGTGGGGCTTCAGTCGCTGTCATGACATCCTTCCGGTCGCATATCGGCGACTTTGTACCAATCGCCGCTACTGTTGACGCTGTCCGACACGGCACATCGCGCGATTGACGAGCGCCTGGGCGCGCGGGGTCGCTCGAAGGGCAAGGTTCCACCGCGCGAGCCGAAGCGCTCGCTGGGGATCGCCGCCGACGGTCAGCCAGAACTCCGCCGCGTGATCGGCGTAGGCCTCGGGGTGGCGCGCCATCAGCTCCTCGTAGCGCGCGGCAGCGTGGGCACGCCAGGTTCGAGCCTCCGCCGGTGCCTCGAACCTGTCCAGGAGGCGGGCAAGCCGGGTCGCGTAGTCGGGATCGTCACTGGCGAGAGCCAGCCGACGCAGGCGCTGTGTCGCCACGGGCGTCCTACCTTCGGCGGCGTCGGTCTCAGCGAGGTGACCTTGAACCGGCACGTAGGACGGCAGTCGGCGGGCGGCCGACTCCAGCCAGATACGCGCGCTCACCAGGCTGCCCTGGGCAAGCCACATCTGCCCGCACTGGAATTCGAGGACCGCCGGCGGAAAAGGGCTGACCCCGCGATAGGTGCGTCTCGCCGCCAAAAACCACCTCTCGGCCTCGTCTGCCTCGCCGCTCTCGGCATGACAGCGGGCCATGGCGCCGAGGGTGCTGAAGTCCTGCCCTCTCGACAGCGCCTGTCGATGTAGCGTGAGCGCTTCTTCGTACCGCCCGACCGCCTGACAGACGGCTGCCCGCTCCTCGTCCATGCTTCGCCGATCGAACCCCAGCGCGGCCGCCGCGTCCAGATCGTCCAGCGCCGCCGCGAACCGGTGGAAGAGGCTCGACAGTCTGGCGCGCGCCACAAGCGAGCGAGGATCGCGCGGCGCCTGGTCAACGAACCTCTCGGCCAGCGATGCCGCGCGCTCGGCCTGGTCGATGCGGCCCAGTACGTGCCCGCGCAGGACGGTCAGCTCCACCAGCTCGCCCCAGACGTCAGCGGTGAGTCTTCCCCGTGTCGCCTGCAACGTCAGTCCTTCGATGCGGGCGTCGAGGTTGCCCATGGCGATGACGCCGGCCGTCGTGGGAGGCCCGCCCGCAAGGTCGGGCCCTCCGGCATGGGTGGCCGCCAGGGAACTGCTCATCAGCTTGCGGCGGCCGTCGGGACGGAAACGGGTTCGGGCGGGTTGGGGTTGGGCGGTGCCAGGTACGGGAACTCGCGCGAAGCCGGGACGGTCCCGTCGACGCCGTCGCTCACGCGCGGGCCATGGCCCGCGTGATGACCTTCTTGATGACCCACCTGACGACGTCCGCGGCGGAGTTGATGACGTCGCCCAGAACGCTGTCCCAGACCGCCTTCCACGCCTTACTGACCGCCTTGGCGCCGACCTGGCCGACCTTGTCACACAAGGGGCCGTCACCGGTGATGGAGCCCGCCCGACCGGGCGACGTGATGGTTCCCGTGATGGTGCCGAGAATGGGACCCGTGGCGATCCGGCATGCCCCGTTGATGGCTCCGCCTATGATCCCGTCCGCAGCCGCCGCGGGCTGGGGAGCGGACACCGAGACCCCGAACACCGCGACCAGCGCCAGCAGCAGAACCGCCAGCCGACGCCTCACGACGCCTCACGGATCGCGGTCCACCCGGCGTCGTTGAAGTCCTCGTCGCCTGGGGCGACGATCTTCGGCTCAGTCTGCTTCGCGGCGTCCTGCTGGGCGCGCGTAGTGGCCGCTCCGGACAGCTTCCAGTCGCCGTCCTCCCACACCACAGCGTTCAGAGTGCGGGTGTACGAGCTCGACTCCTTGGCCGTCTCGCCGTTTTTCTGGGTGGCGCGGGCCAGCAGCCACACACTGACCTCATCGCTCGACTTCTTGATGACCTTGTAGCCGATCACGGTGTTGCGCATGTACGCCCCGGATGGCAGCGGACTGCCGGGCTTCACGCCCATCTCCTGGGCAAGGTTCTTGTCCGTCTGCAGGGCCTGTTGCTCGATCAGCTTGGCGTTGTTGGACGCCTCGCTGCTGCTGGCCCGGATGCTGGTGCCCGAGCCGATGCGGCCCGGCTGGTCCGCGAGTCTGCGGATGGCGGCCTCCCGCATGCCGCACATGCGTCTGCTGGACGTGGACACGCGGATGGAACAGGTCGCGGCGAAACCGGTGATCGTGCCGGACACCGTCGTCATCGACGGCGGGAAGGTGTTCATCTCAGACACCTTCGTCCGGGCCTGCGAACGGCTCGGCATCTCGGTGCAGCGGGCACGTCCGCGCACGCCGACCGACAAGGCGATCGTGGAGGCCACCTTCTCCTCGGTCAACACCCTGTTCACCCAGCACCTGGCCGGCTACACCGGCCGGGACGTCTCCCGCCGCGGCGAACGGGTCGAGGACCAGGCCGTCTGGACCGTTCCGGAGCTTCAGGACCTGCTGGATGAGTGGCTGCTGGCCGGGTGGCAAGCCAGGCCACACAGCGCTCTGCGCGACCCGTTCCGTACGAAGAGGGCGATGTCGCCGAACGACAAGTACGCCTCGCTGGTGGCGGCCTGCGGCTACCTGCCGCTCGTGCTGCGCGGCGAGGACTACCTGGAGTTGCTGCCGGTGGCCTGGCGGGCGATCAACGACTACGGCATCCAGATCAGTTACCGCACCTACGACAGCCCCGACCTGGGGCCGCACCGGCGCGAGCACTCCGGGATCACCGCCAAGCGCGGTCTGTGGGAGGTGCACTACGACCCCTACGACCTGTCCCAGGTGTTCGTCCGAACACCGGACGGCTGGGTCACCGCGCCCTGGACGCAGTGGCCGCTGGTCAACGCACCGTTCGCGGACTTCACCTGGCAACACGCGCGCCGCCTGGCGGCCGAGGCCGGGCTGGACGACACCAACGAGACGGCCATCGCCCGCGTCCTGGACGAGCTGCTCACCCGCGCCGAGCACGGCCCGGACACCCGGTCGGCCAAGGTGGCCGCTCGCACCCGCACTGCCCGTCCCGTCCCCGCGCCCGCCGCGGCACCCGAGACCGAGCACCGCACGGAGCCAGAGCCCGAGGTCCAGCAGCCCGCGGCGGCGGTGGAGTTCGGGCTCTTCGACGCGCACGCAGAAGCCGAGAGGTGGCTATGAACACGCCCTCCCCATCCGTCCCGGACTCGGAGGCTCCGCCGGACAACCCACTGACCAGCAAGGAGGGCTGGCGTCACTTCGTCGACCACGAGCCGGTCCCGCCCCGGCCGCTGACCGCCGCCGAACGGGCGGCGCTGAGTCCGCGGGAACGGGTGCGTGAGGACGAACGGCGTCGCGAGTATCACGCCGATCTGCCGATGGTGCACACCCCGGTCATCCGCAAGGTCACCACCACTTCCCGGTTGCTGATCCAGCTCAACCGAAACCAGATCTCCGCCCGCCGCGGCGTGATCCTCTCCGGCGCCTCCGGCACCGGGAAGACGACCGCCCTGACCCAGCTCGGGCGGGCTCACGAGCTCGCCGTCCGCAAGCGGCACTCCCATGACCGCAACCGGCTCCCGGTCCTCTACGTCACCGTCCCGCCCGCGGCGACACCGAAGATGCTCGCGATGGAGTTCGCCCGCTTCTTCGGGCTGACCTTCCCCTCCCGGGCCAACGTCACCGACATCGTCGACGCCGTCTGCGCAACGGCCGCCCATGTCCGTGTCGACCTGGTGCTCGTCGACGAGATCCACAACCTGACCCTCGCCACCCGCTCCGGGGCCGAAGCATCCGACCATCTGAAGTACTTCGCCGAACGACTGCCCGCGACCTTCGCCTACGCCGGCATCAACGTCGAGTCCAAGGGCCTGTTCAAGGGCACCCGGGGAGAGCAGATCGCCGGACGCTTCGTCGTCATCCCCGCCGCCCCCTTCACTCACGCCACCGCCGAGGACCAGGACGCCTGGCGGGCCCTGGTAGGCACCCTGGAATCCACACTCCGGCTGCGCCACCACACACCCGGCGCGCTGGCCGGGCTGAGCGAGTACCTCTACCACCGCACGGGCGGCATGATCGGCAGCCTCTCCCAGGTCATCCGCGGCGCGGCCGTCCTCGCCATCGAGGACGAGAGCGAGCGCATCACCGAGGACCTCCTCCAGGCCGTCCCCGTCGACTACGCGGCCGAGCAGTCCGAGAAGCGCACCGCTCCCGCCAGGCCCGCGAGGAAACGGAGGCACGTGGTCTGATGCCCATCCGCCGACTGCCCGATCCCGTTCCACCCGCCCGGCACGAGATCCCCGCCTCCTACATCGGACGCTTGGCCACCCTTCACGGCCTCGATATCAACGACCTCTGGACACAGGTCACCGAGCGCGAGAGGTCCGGCAGCATGCGCCGCGTCGTCGTCCCCGAACGCCTCTCCGCGCTCACCGGGCGCACCGTCCACGCCCTCGCCGGAGCCCTGCCCGAACTGCGCACACCACGGCCCGACTGGACGATGTTCCGCCACCAGCCCCAGACCGGCTGCCACCGCTGCGACGCCCGGCACCCCGGCGGCAAGGTGACCCGGCTCCTGCCCCACCACCGCTACGTCTGCCTGCGCCACCGCACCTGGATCGGCCCGCCCGACATCGACCACCCCGCCGTCGACCTCACCCGGCTCCCCGAAGTCGTCGACGCCCAGCGCAAACACCTGCGCATCCTCAGCCGCTACGGCTGGCAGGCCACCTACGACGCCGTGCTCAGCGGCCTCATGCTCTGCGCTCACATCTGGTCCGTCGACGGCTACCCGGTCCCATTCGGCACCTGGGACGCCTGGGACGACCGCATCGACCTCCTCATCCCGTTCGACCGAGAGAAGCAGGAGTACATCGGCTACAGCACCTCGCGGATGTTCGCAGCGGTCTATCCCGAGGCCGTTGCTCTGGCACCCCTGATCGCCTCACCCCACTGGCGGCAGCTGGCCGACGGCACCAAGGCCGAGCAAGCCCGCTTCTTCACGGAGATCAGCAACCGCATCACCTACCCCTACAGCCCGCCCGACCGCAAGGGGGACGCCATCGCGCACTGGTCCCTCGCCGACTCCTGGCGCCCGCCCAGCCAACCCCTGACGGCCTACACGCCCGGCCGGATGCACGGCAAGCTCTCCGGCCTCGCAGCGAACCGGCTCGCCCGTCACGAAAAAGGCGCGATGTGGTTCAGCCGCACCCGCAAGGACCAGGGCCGCACACTCCTCTTCCACAGCCACCTCAAACCGGTCCTCCTGCGTGACCGCGAACACCGATACGAGAAGTGGGAAGGAACCATCTGGCACAGCACACGCACCGACGAACTCATGCGCAGAGAGGTCGCGGACATGCGCCGAGCTTCCGACGCCAGGGACTGAGAGTCCGGTGTTTATACCTTGCTCGCGACCACCATGTAGTTCTCGGCCTTAAGATCGAACGTGCTCAGTTCCGTCTGGAGTCCGACCCGGTGCAGCTCGACTTCGAGTTCCTCGTACCGGTAGGGCCAGCAGGACAGCAGTTCCGAGCGGACAAGAACCAACCCGGTCGCATCAACTTGCGCGATCGCAAAGTCGATGTGGTGCTCCTCCTCCCAATGCGGCGCAATCTCCCAGCGGTAGACCACGACGGCATCGCGACCGTTCCGGCGGACGAGTCGGTCACTGATCTCCAGCCGGGAACCTCTGGCCCTCACGAGTTCCCAAGTGCGGGATGTGAGTACCAAGCGCCCGCCGGGGCGCAGAAGCCGTGACATCGACTCCAGAGCAGCACCCCTGCCTGTCGCGCCCGTGGCATGGTGAAGCGAGTTGCCAACGCAGAACACCATGTCGAACGTGTTGTCCTGGAAGTGGTCGGGCAACTCTTCCCAGTTCGCCCGTACGGCCCGGACGGATGCCCCGAACTCCTCAGACAACTCTGCAGTCCGACGAACCATCGCCTCGCTGGCGTCAGTTGCGACAACCTGCATGCCACGACCGGCGAGGCCAACCGCCAACTGTCCGGTTCCGCACGAACAGTCGAGGACCTGAGCGTTCGACGGCAGGAGATTGAGGACGTCGTCGAACGACGCAGCGAACTCGGCTGGAGGCAACTTCGCATCCGAGATGAGCCATTCGTACACCTCGGCAAGCACGCCATAACCTGTCACAACCACTACCTCCGTCACGCGGCAGACTCACGGTCAGTCCATCAGGGGAGCAAGCCGGGCACCAATGGTTTTCGCAAGCCCCCGCCTGCCGCAGCAGCGGACGGAAAACGAAGAGTCAATCTGCACAAAACCTGATGGCACAGCGCAACCCATCTCTTCGCCCCGCAGCTAGTGTCCTGCGCCGGGAATTCGATCAAGATATGTGGCGAGGCGTTGCAGGATCTCGTCGGCGTCCTTCGTCCAGACGAAGGGCTTCGGGTCCT
>NZ_JBSGBZ010000098.1:0-16524 GCF_053601495.1 Streptomyces sp. NPDC004721 | reverse complement strand
AGCTTCGACCCCTGCCTCCCCTGCGGCGTCCACATGTACCTCGGCAACGGCAAAACCCTCACCACCACCCACACCCCCACCTACGGAGCCGAACATGCCTGACACGGAGCAGGACGCCCGGTCCGGCCGGCTCGCGGACCCGGACGTCGAGGCGCGGCTCGCCCGGCTCGACGAACTCCTCGCGGGGCTCGAGTCCGCTCCGGGGCCGACCGTGCGGTCCGCCCTGGATGCGGTGCGGCTGCTGACCGAGGTCTACGGCGAGGCGCTGGGCCGCGTCCTCGACCGTGCGGACGCCGAACTGACGCTGCGTCTGGCCGAGGACGAGTTGGTGGGGCACCTGCTGGTCCTGCACGAGATCCATCCCGAGCCGGCCGAGCGCCGGGCGGCGCGCGCCGTCGAACGGCTGCGCCCGGCCGTACGGGAGCGCGGCGGCGACGTCGAGTGGATGGGCCTGGAGGAACAGGTGGCCCGGGTGCGGGTGAGCACGGGCGGCGGCGGGTGCGGTTCCGGGTGCGGCGGCGCCACGGACGATGTGACCGGCGCCGTCCGTGCGGCCGTGCTCGCCGCCGCTCCGGAACTGGCGGCGGTGGAGGCGGTGCCCGGCGCGTCCGAGCGGCAGGCGGCTCCCGCGTTCGTCCCGCTGGAGACGCTCGCGCGCCGGGGTGCGCCACGGTCGCAGGAGCCACGGTGACCGGGGGCGGAGCGCTGGCCCGCCTCATCCGCTCCTCGGCGGGCCGGGCCTCCGCGGCACCGGGCGAGGTGTGCGATCTGTGCGCCGCGCCGGTGCCCGAGGACCACCGCCACCTCTACGACACCGCCGAGGCCGAGGTGCGGTGCGCCTGCGGCCCCTGCTCGGTGCTCTTCGCCGAGGACGGGGCGGGTGGCGGGCACTACCGGCTCGTCCCCCGGCGCCGGGTGCGGCTTCCGCGCGTCGACACGGCCGCGCTGGGGGTGCCGGTCGGTCTGGTCTTCTTCGTGCCGCGCGCCGACGGCACGGTCACCGCCGAGGGCCCGAGCCCGGCGGGTGCCATGCGGTGGGAGGTGGACGCGGCGGTCTGGCGGCAGTTGACCACCCGGTTCCCCGAACTCGCCTCCATGGAGCCCGACGTGGAGGCGCTGCTCGTCAACACCGTCCAGGGCCTGGACCACCACTGGATCGTGCCCGTCGACGACTGTTTCCGGATGCTGGCCGTGGTCCGCCGCGAGTGGCGGGGTCTGTCCGGCGGGGGCCGGGTGTGGCCCGCCGTCGAGGAGTTCTTCGCGGAGCTGACCGAACAGAACTGACCAAGCGGAACTGACCAAGCAGAACTGACCGGACGGAACTGGCCGATCGGAGCTGACCGGCATGCACGAGTTGTCGATCGCCACCGCCATCGTGGAGCAGGCCGACGAGGTTGCACGGGCCGAGGGGACGGGCGCCGTGTCGGTGGTGACGGTGCGGGTGGGCGAGTTGGCCGGGGTCGTACCCGACGCCCTGAGCTTCGCCTTCGAGATCGCCCGGGAGGGCACCGCCCTGGCCGGGGCCCGGCTCGTCGTCGAGCAGGTGACCGCGCACGCCTACTGCGTCCCGTGCGACACGGAGTTCCCGGTCGGCATGCCCCCGTTCTTCTGGTGCCCGCACTGCGACCGTCCGTCGCGGGACCTGCGCAGCGGACGGGAGTTGGAGATCACCGCCATCGAGCCCGCCCCGTCGCCCGCACCTTGACGGGCCCGCCAGGCGGCCGAGAGGCCCCGCCGGTGCGTCGTGCACCGGCAGGGCCTCTCGGCTCCAACGGTCAGCAGATGCGCGGCAGTTGCTCCCCCAGCGGCAGGTCGACGACCCGGGTGCCGCCGAGGCCGGTGGCGACGACCACCATGCCGGGATGGTCGGCGACGCACTCGCCGATGAGCACGGCTCCGCCGCCCTGCGGATGGGCACGCATCGCCTCCAGGACGGCCTCCGCCTCGGTGGGCGGCACGAAGGCGACGAGCCGGCCCTCGTTGGCGACGTACAGCGGGTCGAGGCCGAGGAATCCGCAGGCGTTCGTGACCGCCTCAGGGACGGGGATGGCGCGTTCGCGCAGCAGGACCCCGGTGCCGGAGGCGCGGGCGATCTCGTTGAGGGAGGCGCCGAGACCGCCCCGGGTGGGGTCGCGCAGCACGTGGATGTCCGGGGTGACGGCCAGCATGGCGGCCACCAGGTCCCCCAGGGGCGCGGTGTCGCTGGCGACCTCGACGCCGAACTCCAGGCCCTCCCGGACGCTCATGATCGCCACACCGTGCAGGCCGATCGGGCCGCTGACGATGACGGCGTCGCCCGGCCGGGCCCGCTGCGGACGGATGTCCACTCCCTCGGGCACGACACCGACCCCGGCGGTGGTGACGTACACGCCGTCGCCGTGTCCGGCCTCCACCACCTTGGTGTCGCCGGTGGCCACGGTGACGCCCGCGGCTTCGGCGGCCGCGCCCATGGCACGTGCGATCCGGTCGACCACGGTCAGTTCCACGCCCTCCTCCAGCACGAAGGCAGCGGAGAGGTAGGCGGGCCGGGCGCCGCTCATCGCCAGGTCGTTGACGGTGCCGTTGACCGCCAGGTCGCCGAGGCTGCCGCCCGGGAAGAACAGCGGCCTGACGACGTAGGAGTCGGTGGAGAACGCCAGCCGGGTGCCGCCGAGGTGGAGCACGGCGGAGTCGCCCATGGCGGCGAGGACGGGGTTGCCGTAGGCCGGGGCGAAGACGTCCCGGATCAGTTCGGCGGACAGCGCGCCGCCTCCGCCGTGGCCCATCACCACGACCGGCTGGTCGCGCAGGGGGGCGGGACAGGTCCAGTTCGCCGGGTCGACGGGGGCGTCGGCCGCCGCGGAAGCCAGTTCAGCCAACGGGGTTCATCTCCTCCTGCGGGATGCGGGAGCCCTGCGGCGCCGGGGCGCCCGGTGAGGCCTGTCCGGTCATCCGGCGGTACAGGTAGTAGGCGGCGCAGGCACCCTCGCTGGAGACCATGGTGGCGCCGAGCGGGGTGCGCGGAGTGCAGGCGGTGCCGAACGCGGAGCACTCGGTGGGCTTGATCAGGCCCTGGAGGACCTCGCCCGCGCGGCACACAGCGGGCTCCTCGGTGCGGATGCCCCCGACGTCGAAGCGGTGCTCGGCGTCGTAGGCGCGGTAGGCGTCGGACAGCCGCCAGCCGCTTGCGGGGATGCGTCCGATGCCGCGCCAGGACCGGTCGGCCACCTCGAAGACCTCCTGGAGCATGCTCAGGGCGGCCGGATTGCCTGCCTCGCGCACGGCGCGCGGGTAGGCGTTTTCCACCCGGTGCTCGCCGCGCTCGAGTTGGTGCACGGCCCGGCGGATGCCTTCGAGGATGTCCAGCGGCTCGAAGCCGGTCACCACGACCGGCACCCGGTGCCGCTCGGCCAGGTCCGGGTACTCGGCGGTGCCCATGACGCTGCACACGTGCCCGGCGGCGAGGAAGCCCTGCACCCGGCAGGCCGGGGCGGTCATGATCGCCTCGATGGCCGGTGGCACCCGGACGTGCGAGACCAGCAGGCTGAAGTTGTCCAGGCCCAGGCGGCGGGCCTGGTGCACGGCCATGGCGTTGGCGGGAGCGGTCGTCTCGAAGCCGATGGCGAAGAACACCACCTGCCGGTCCGGGCGCTGCCGGGCGAGCCGGAGGGCGTCCAGCGGCGAGTACACCACCCGTACGTCCCCGCCCTCGCCCTTGACCCGGAACAGGTCCCGGTCGGTGCCCGGCACCCGCAGCATGTCGCCGAACGAGCAGAAGGTCACGTCGGGGCGCGCGGCGATCGCCAGTGCCTTGTCGATGACTTCGAGGGGGGTCACGCACACCGGGCAGCCGGGGCCATGGATCAGCTCGACCTCCTCGGGCAGCAGCTGGTCGATGCCGTGCCGGATGATCGAGTGGGTCTGGCCGCCGCAGACCTCCATCAGCGCCCATGGCCGGGTGACCGTCGCGCGGATCTCGTCCAGCAGCCGCCGGGCCAGACCGGGGTCGTTGAACTCGTCGATGTACTTCATCAGGCCTCACTCCCGCTCTTCTCGCGTTCCTCGGCCCCGGGGGCGTGCGGGGCCGGGTCGCCGGCCTGCTCGGCCGCCTGCACCCAGGCGTCACCGAACTCCTCTTCCAGCAGCCCCAGTTGCTCGAACAGCTCCAGGGACGCGCGGGCCGACTCCTCGTCCAGGCGCTGGAGGGCGAACCCGACGTGGACGATCACGTACTCCCCCACCCGCACATCGGGCAGGTATTCCAGACACGCCTGTTTCTGCACCCCGCCGAAGTCGATCAGACCGGTGAGCGGGTCGGCGCGGTGGTCGATGGCCACGACTCTGCCGGGCACTGCCAAACACATGGGTCACTCCGTCTCGTCGCTGTCTGTCGTCCGCCGGCCCCGCGGCCCTCGCGCGGGTCCCGGCCCGGTCGGCTCATACGGCGGCGGCTTCCGGACGCCGCCGCTGGTGCCGCTCGTGTGCCGCGACCACGAGCTGTCCGAGGGCCAGTCCGCCGTCGTTCGGCGGGACTTCGCCGTGGCGCAGGACGGTGAAGCCGTCCGCGGTGAGCAGCGCGGCGCACTCGTCCTCCAGCAAGCCGTTGGCGAAGACACCGCCGCTGAGGACGGCGGTGGTCAGGCCGGTGGCCGTGCGGGCGCGGTGGCAGATCTCCGCGACGGCCCGCGCGAGGCCCCGGTGGAAGCGGGCCGCGAGGACCGGTGGCGGGGTGCCGCGCCGCTGGTCGTCGAGGAGCGCCCGCAGCATGGGCGCCGGGTCGCAGCCGAGGGGGCCGGGTCCGTCGGCGATGGCGAAGGGGTACGCCGCGCTGTCGGCGTCCCGGGCCAGGGTCGCGGCGGCCTCCAGTTCCAGCGCGGCCTGCGCCTCGTACCCCGCGCGGTGGCACACGCCCGCGAGGGAGGACACGGCGTCGAAGAGCCGGCCCGTGCTGGAGGTCGGCACGCAGGCCAGGTCGCGCTCCAACTGCCTCCGCAGTAGCGACCGTTCGTCGGGTGCGCAGGCGGCGACGCTGGGCAGTCCGGGGTCCCAGGGCAGTCCCGCGGCCCACAGCCGGGCCAGGGCGAGCCGGCAGGGGTTGGCCACGCCCGCGTCGCCGCCGGGCAGCGGGGCGGGGGCCAGCCGGGCGAAGCGGCGGTGGCCGGTGTAGTCGGCGAGCAGGAACTCGCCGCCCCAGACGGTGCCGTCGTCGCCGTATCCGGTGCCGTCGAAGGCGACGCCGATGACGGGCGTGGTGCCGTCGAGGCCGTGCTCGGCCATCGCCGAGGCGATGTGCGCGTGGTGGTGCTGGACCAGTACGGGCTCCGGCTCCAGGAGTTCGGCCGCGCGGCGGCGTGCCCAGCGGGCCGAGTGGTAGCCGGGGTGGCGGTCGGCGGCGACCAGGGCGGGGGTCACTCCGGTCAGGCGCAGCAGGTGCCGTTCCGCCCGCCGGGCGGCCTCCTGGGTGGCGAGGTCCCCCATGTCGCCGATGTGCGGCCCGAACCAGGCCTGCTCGCCGTCGCCGATACACGGGACGTTCTTCAGGTCGCCGCCCACGGCGAGCGCGGGGCGCACCGCAAGCGGCAGGCGCAGCGGGCGGGGCGTGTAGCCGCGGGAGCGGCGCAGCACCTGTTCGGTGCCGTCGGGGCGTACCCGCAGCAGGGAGTCGTCGCAGGGGGAGGCGATGGGCCGGTCGTGGGCGAGCCAGGCGTCGGCCAGCCCGGCGAGCCGGGTCAGCGCCTCCTCGTCGTCGGTGACGATCGGTTCGCCGGAGCGGTTGCCGCTGGTCATCACCAGCACGCGGGGGCCGGGGGGATCGCCGGGCAGCCCGAACAGCAGGGTGTGCACGGGGGTGTAGGGCAGCATCACGCCGACGTGGGGGCTGCCGGGGCACACCTCGTCGGACAGGCGGAGCCCGTCCGGGCGTGCGCGCCGGCGCAGCAGGACGATGGGCCGCGTCGGGCCGCTGAGCGCGGCCCGTTCGCGGTCGGTCGGGTCGGCGATCCGCTCGACGGCGGCGAGGTCGGCGCACATCACGGCGAACGCCTTGCCGCCGCGTTCCTTGCGTGCCCGCAGGGTGGCTACGGCGCGGGTGTCGGTGGCGTCGCAGGCCAGGTGGTAGCCGCCGACGCCCTTGACGGCGACGATCCGTCCGGCGTCGAGCAGGGCCCGGGCCGCGGCCAGGGCGTCCGTGTCCCGGGCCGGGCGGAGCCCGCTGTCCGCTGCGGGGACCAGGCGCAGCCGGGGGCCGCAGTCGGGGCAGGCGACGGGCTGGGCGTGGAAGCGCCGGTCGGCGGGGTCGGTGTACTCCCGGGCGCAGGCGGGGCACATCGGGAAGCCGGCCATGGTCGTGACCGCGCGGTCGTACGGCATGGCGGTGGCGATGGTGAAGCGGGGGCCGCAGTGGGTGCAGGTGATGAACGGGTGCCGGTGGCGGCGGTCGTCCGGGTCGGCCAGTTCGCGCAGGCAGTCGGCGCAGGTCGCGGTGTCGGGCGGGAGTTGTGTGCGTCCCGGGGCGTGTTCGCTGGCGCGGATGGCGAACGGGCCGGTGGCGCCGGTGGCGGGAAGGTCCTCCAGGCCGATGCCGGTGACGGCGGCCAGCGGGGGCGGTCGCCGGGCAAGTCGGTCGCAGAACCGGGTGACGTCGTCCGGCGGGCCCTCGATCTCGATCAGCACGCCGGCGGCGGTGTTGCTCACGAAGCCGGCCAGCTCCAGGCCGGCGGCGAGGCGGTGCACGTAGGGCCGAAAGCCCACGCCCTGCACGGTGCCGCGCACGGTGAGCCGGCGGCGCACCGGGCCGGTGACGGGTGCGGTCATGAGGCGGGGGTGGTCGCCGGGTGCGGTTGCGTGTGATGGTCGTGGGCCTGTTCCCCGTCGGCGGCGTGCTCGTGGACGTGGGGCCGCGGGGTGAGCGGCGGCCGGTGCAGCGGGGCGCCATCACGGGCGACCAGCACCCGGTCCAGGACGGTGTCGACGCCGTCGCCGGTGCGCGCGCAGGTCCGTACGATCTCCACCCCCGGGTTGACCTGCTGCACATGGGTGCGAAAGGCGGTCTCGTCGAAGCCGGCGGCCTCGGCCAGGTCGGTCTTGGTGACCACGACCAGGTGGGCGGAGCCGAACGCGGTGGGGTACTTCAGCGGCTTGTCCTCGCCCTCGGTCACCGCCATCAGCACGATCCGCAGGGTCTCGCCGAGGTCGTACGACGCGGGGCAGACGAGGTTGCCGACGTTCTCCACGAACAGCACCGCCGTGCTCTCGGGCAGCCAGCCCTCCAGCCGGGTACGGACCTGCCGGGCCTCCAGGTGGCAGAGTCCGTCGGTGAGCACCTGCTGCACCGGGGCGCCGGAGCGGGCCAGCCGGCGGGCGTCGTTCTCGGTCGCCAGGTCCGCGGTCAGCGCGGCCACCGGGACGTCCCGTTCGACGGCGCGGGCCAGCACCCGGCCGAGGAGTTCGGTCTTGCCGCTGCCGGGGCTGGACAGCAGGTTGACGACGGCCACGCCCTGCCGGGCCAGGTCGCCGCGCAGAGCGGCGGCGAGGTCGTCGTTCTTGGCGAGGACGGCCTGCTTGACGTCGACGGACCGGCACATGGCGCTGCTCCTCGGGGTCGGCTCTGGGGCGGGGGCGGGGAGGACGGGTGGAGGGTTGCGGGGCCCCTCACCGATCTTCGGCCGCTTCGGTGGCGAGGTGCGGGAGCGCAGCCGTGTGCGCGGGGGCGGATTCCTCCGTGCGGACCAACGGCGGGGTGGCCGCGGGGTCGGCGAGCAGCACCGGGACCATGGTGTGCAGGGCCTCGACGGCCGGGGCGACGGCCTTGCGCACCGGGTCGCTGAGCCCGGCCATGATGTCCTCGTCGCCGCGGGGCCGCGCCTGGGGCTCGCAGGCGAGTACGAGGACGCGCGGGAGCGGACCGTCGCCCAGGTGTGCGGCCAGGGCGAGCACCTTGGCCGGGTCCATGCCGTGGGCCTCCGGCGGGGCCGCGGCGCCGGCGTCGTCGTCGGGGAGTTCCGCCTCGATCAGGGACAGGGTGCCGGGCCGGTGGCCGCGCGGCGCCACGTCGACCAGGACGGCCGTGTCGTAGCCGTCCAGCAGTTCGTAGGCGAGGTCCAGGCCGCGGATGCCGAAGTCCCGCACCCGGACTCCGGCCGGCAGCGGGCGGGAGCCGAGGGCCTGGATCACCTCGGGGCCGAAGGCGTCGTCGGCGAGGAAGATGTTGCCGACGCCGGCGACCAGGAGCCGGGTGCCGGGCGGCGGCGTCATCGGGTGCCTCCGGTGAGCGGGGCGCCGGCCGCGGACAGGGGGCGGGCGCAGGCGCCGGGGAGCTTGCGGACGAACGCCGAGCGCAGCGCGTGGTAGGGGGCGGCGGGGTCGAAGAAGATGTCGCGCATCCGGGCGAGTTCGGCGCGCCGGTGGTCCGCGAGCGGCCGTAGCGCCTCGTCGCGTGCGCGGGCCGCCACCTTGGCGTCGATCCGCCGGCCGAGGTCGGGTGCGTCCGCGAGCCCGGCCGCCATGCGGTCGACCTCGGCGGTGAACTCCCCCGCGGGAACGGGCACGAGACGGTCCACCAGGCCCAGGCCGTGCGCGGTGGCGGCGCTCACCGGCAGGGCCTCGGTGGTCAGCCGCTCGGCCGCCCCGGTGCCGGTCCGGCGCGGCAGGGTGTACGTCCAGAACTCCGAGCCGTACAGGCCCATCCTGCGGTAGTGCGGGTTGAGTACGGCGCCGGTGCGGCACCACACCTCGTCGGCGGCGAGGGCGAGCATGACGCCGCCCGCGGCGGCGTTGCCGCCGAGCGCGGCGACCACCAGCCGGTCGGCGGTGTGCAGCACCGCCTCGACCAGGTCGTCCATGGCGTTGAGGTTGGCCCACGACTCGGCGGCCGGGTCGTCGGACGCCTCGATGACGTTCAGGTGGATGCCGTTGGAGAAGAAGTCGCGGGCGCCGCCGAGGACGAGTACCGGGGTGGAGCGGGTGAGCGCGTGGCGGTAGGCGGCGAGCAGCCTGCGGCAGTGGCCGGTGCTCATCGCGCCGCCGGGGAAGGAGAAGGCGACGAAGCCGACGTCCCCGCGCTGCCGGTAGCGGATGTCGGTCCAGGTGCGCCGCCCCGGGGGCAGTTCGAGCGATACGGCCGCCTCCGGGAGACCGGTCGGGCCGAGGACCGAGGCAGCCGGGCGTTTGAAGGGGGCCGGGTCGCCGGAGTTCTTGCGCGGCCTGAGTTCCGGGATCCACACGGCGCCGTCCCGGGTGGCGCGGCACACCGCTCCCGCCCGTGTGGCGAGCAGTTCTCCGGGGCGGCCGCGCAGTTGGTCCTCCGGGTGACCGCCGTGCAGGAACAGTTCACGGCCGAGGAGTTCGTCGAGGACTCCGGGCTGCGAGTCGGCGCCCCTCAGCTTGTTCAGCACGGTCGCGGTGCTGTCGTTCTCCCAGTCGACGCGGCGCCGCTCCTGGCGCAGGAAGCCGCGCCAGACGACGCGGGTGGCGGGGTCGCTCTGCGGCAGCGGCTTGAAGGAGCCCTCGGCGTAACGCCGTACGGCCAGGAGTACGGCGGCCACGGCGGCGTCGGAGACCTCGTTGCGGTACAGGTCGCTCTTGCCGACCGGCGCCGTCGGGAACGGCATGGCCGCCCAGATGTCGCCGGCGTCCATCGCCGCCTCGGCCTGAAGGACCGTCACGCCCCAGTCGGGTGCCTGGTCGGCGATCGCCCAGTCCAGCGCGGAGGGGCCTCGGTCGCCCGGTGGGCCGGGGTGCACGATGAGGCAGGTGTGCTCCCGCCACACGTCCTCGGGCAGCGCGGTCTTGAGCATCGGCGCGATGACGAGTTCCGGGTTCGTCTCGGCGACGGCGGTGCGGACGGCGTCGGGGCCCGGTGTGGCGAGTACGACGTCGACGTGGTGGCCGTGGTCCGCCAGTTCGGCGTAGACGCGCTGCGACAGGCTGTTGAAGGCGCTGACGACGAGCAGAATGTCCATGACGGGGCATGGTGTCCGGTTCGCGAGGCTCCGGGAAGGACCCCGGCGGGGCGTTCGTCCGTCTGCGCCAGACCGCGTCCGCCGTCCGCGTCAGGTCCCCTCCTCCATCCGGATCGCGCTGCACGGACCCTCGAAGGCGAAGCCACTGACTCGCCGGCCGTCAGCACCTCGACGGACAGGTACCCGGCGCGTCGCTTCACTACTTTCTGATCATACGATGTAACAGTCTGCATATGATCTGTCAGCAGAATATCGACAGGGCTCCCAGCCGCCGCCCTCGCGCGCTGCGCGGAACCCTGCTGGTCGCGGCGACCACCGCGGCACTGGCCGGCGGACCCCAGGCGACGGCGCTCCCGGCCGTCGGTCTCAGTCCAGACTGGGACGCCATCGCCGCATGCGAGTCCAGCGGCAACTGGAGGGCGAACACCGGCAACGGATACTACGGCGGACTCCAGTTCCGCCAGTCCAGCTGGATCGCCGCGGGAGGGCTGAAGTATGCGCGCCGAGCGGACCTGGCCTCGCGCAGAGAGCAGATCAGGGTGGCCGGGCGACTGGCCGTCCTCCAGGGGATGTCGGCGTGGGGCTGCTCCTGACATCACTTCGATCGACCAAGTGCCGCTCTCTGACCGCCAGTTGAGCCGACGAGTGGTCAGCAGAGCACGGCGAGCGCGCCGGGCAGCACGCGGGCCGTGACGGGCAGGACCGCCTCGACCTCGCCGTCGGCGCCGTAGGGCACCTCGCGGTCGGCGGCGACACGGATCCGTCTGCCCCGCAGGATCCGCACCTCGGGGCGCTCCACGTGCGCGCCCGACTTCAGTTCGTTCATCAGCGCGAAGAAGAGTCGGCGCGGTGCCTCGCGGATCATCACCACGTCGAGCAGGCCGTCGTCGACGCGGGCGCCGGGCGCGATCATGCGACCGGAGCCGTAGTAGGCGGAGTTGGCGGCCACCACGGTGTAGCCGCGGTGGGTGTGCTCCTCGCCGTCGACGGTGACGTGGTAGGTCGCCGCCCGCCAAGTGGCCACGGCGCGCAGCCCGCCCGCGTAGTAGGAGGCGGCGCCGCGCAGCAGCCGGGAGTTGTTCGCGTGCCGGTTGGCGAGCGCGTCGACGCCCGCGTACACGCTGCCGAGGACGACGGTACGCGGGTGCGCGGCCGACTCCACCTCGATGGTGTCGACGCGGCGCGGGGTGCCATGGAGCAGGATCCGGGCCAACTCCGCTGGTTCGGCGGGCAGTTCCAGCGCGCGGGCGAAGTCGTTGCCGCGGCCCGCCGGGACCAGGCCCAGGAGGGTGCCGGTGCCGCTGAGGGCTCCGCCGACGCCGCCCGCGATGCCGTCGCCGCCCACGGCGAGCACGACGCGGTCGCGCTCCCCGGCCAGGCGGGCGAGTTCCTGGGCGTGGGCGAGACTGCGGCTGTACTCGGTCTCCACGCCCGCGCCGGCCTCCCGGAGCAGCCTGGCCACCCGCAGCAGCGCCGCGGCCCCGGCGGATCCGCCCGCGGTGGGGTTGACGATGGCGGTGAACTGTCGCATCGGTGGGGCCTCCGGGACGGAAAGGGGGCGGTCGCGGACGGTGCCGGGCCGGGGTCGGTCGAGGAGCAGCCTGGGTCAGTCGAGAGGCAGCAGAACGCCCGGGTTCAGCAGGCCGTCGGGGTCCAGTCTGCGCTTGACGGCCCGCAGGGCCTCGATGGCGAGCGGTCCGGCCTCCCGGACGTACCCGTCGCGGTGGTCGGTGCCCACGCCGTGATGGTGGCTGATGGTGCCGCCCGCGGCGAGGATGGCCTCGTTCGCGGCCCGCTTGGCGGGCGCCCAGTGCGCCATCGGGTCGTCGCCCTGGGCGCTGACCACGGTGAAGTACAGCGAGGCGCCGTTCTCGTAGACGTGCGAGATGTGGCACATCACCAGGGGCGGGGTGCCCGATTCGGTGAGCGTGGCGGTCAGCGCCGCGCGTACGGAGGCGTACAGCCCGGGGATGCGGGACCAGAAGGCGGCGGTCTCCAACGTCTCGGCGAACGCGCCCGCGTCCAGCAGGGAGTCGCGCAGGTAGGGCGCCGAGTAGCGGCCGTGGGCCCAGCGCTCCCCCGGCTCCTCGCCCAGGTAGGTGCCGCCGCACTCGCTCAGCACGGCCGCTGCATGCCTCCTGCGGTGGGCGGCGTCCTCCGCGGTGCCCTCGTAGCCCGCGATCGCCTGGCAGCCGGCACCCTGCCGGACATCCAGGGCTCCGATGGCGTCGGGCTGGGCGAGGCCGATCAGGGTCTCGGTCTCGTCGGACAGGCGCAGCACGGTCGGGCGCGGCCCGTCCTGGGCGAGTCGGCGCAGGGCGGTGGCGCCCTCCTCGAAGGAGGCGAAGCGCCAGCCCTCGTGGACGCGGGTCTGCGGAAGGGGGCGCAGGCGCACGGTCACCGAGGTGATGACGCCGAACGCGCCCTCGGAGCCGAGGACGAGCTGGCGCAGGTCGGGTCCGGCCGCCGAGCGCGGGGCGCGGCCCGCCTCGACGGTGCCCTCGGGGGTGGCGAGGGTGAGGCCGAGCACCATGTCGTCGAAGCGGCCGTAGCCGGCCGAGGCCTGCCCGCTGGAGCGGGCGGCGGCGAACCCGCCGAGGGTGGCCCACTCGTAGGACTGGGGGAAGTGGCCGAGGGTGAAGCCGTGTTCGGCCAGCAGTGCCTCCGCGTGCGGGGCCCGCAGGCCCGTTTGCAGGGTGGCGGTGCGGGAGACCGGGTCCAGGGCGAGCAGCCGGTTCATACGGCGCAGGTCCAGGGCGACGAAGGGGCGGCGGCGCTCGGGGGCGAGACCGCCGACGACCGAGGTGCCGCCGCCGAACGGGACCAGGGCCAGGCCGTGGGCGGCGCAGGCGCGCAGCACGGCGAGTACCTCGTCGTGGTCCGCGGGGAGCACCACGGCCGCCGGGACGTCCGTGACGTCGCCGTCCCTGATGCGCAGCAGGTCCGGGGTGGACTTGCCGCGGGTGTGGCGGATCCGGGACTCGGCGTCGGTGCGGACGTGCGCCTCGTCGCCCACGGCCTCACCCAGGGCGCGGAGCGCGTCCGCGGTCAGCGGTGAGGCGGGGACGCGGATCTCCTCCAGGGCGACCGGTCCGGTCTCGCGGGGCTTGACGCCGAGCAGGTCGCGCAGGAGTCCGGTCACCGGCTCGGGCAGCGGTGTGGCCCTGGCCGGGTCGCCCCAGCCGCTCCACAGCATGTCCATGGGGTGTTCCTCACCGGTCGTGTCGAAGGAGGGGGGCCTTGTTCCTAGCGCCGTGTTCTGAGTGCCGTGTTCTGGGCGGCTGTTCTGAGTGCCGTGTTCTGGGCGGCTGTTCTGAGTGCCGTGTTCCGCGGAGCGCCGCGACGCGACCGCAGGGCGTTACACTGTGACACATGACGCCTATTCGTCACAATGGTTCGGACCGGCCGGACCGCTCGGATCGTTCGGATCGTTCGGACAGTGATCCCGTACTCGACGCCGTGCGCGACTGCGTCCTGGCCGTCGGCGTCCGGCGTACGACCCTGACGGACGTGGCGCGCCGCGCGGGCGTGTCCCGGATGACGCTCTACCGCCGCTGGCCCGATGTGCGGTCCCTCGTCGGCGATCTGATGACGCGGGAGTGGATCGCCGTGGCCCTCGGGGCGATGCCGGAGCGCAGGCCCGGGTCGAACGCGCGCACGCTGATCGTCGACGGGCTCGTGGCCGGGGTGAGGGCGTTCCGCGCCCACCCGCTCTTCCGCAAGATCGTCGACGTGGACCCCGAACTGCTCCTCCCCTATGTGCTGGACCGCCGGGGAGCCAGCCAGGAGGCCCTGCTCTCCCTGCTAGCCGATCACTTGCGCGAGGGCCACGCCGACGGGTCGGTGCGCGCCGGCCACACCGAGCGGCAGGCGCGGTCCCTGTTGCTGGTCGTGCAGTCCTTCACGCTGTCGCTGCGCACCATGACCGAGGAGGACGACCCCGAAGTGGACAGCGAGGCCTTCCTCGCGGAACTGCGGACCATCCTGGAGAGGACCCTGACGCCATGAGCTTCGGCAACGACCCGGCCGTCCCCGCGCACACGGCTCCGGGCACCTCCCTCACCGCCGCCCGCCGCGCCCGCGAACTGGCCCGCACCGTCGGCGGTCCGGCCGTGGACGTCCTGGTCGTCGGTCTCGGCGCGACCGGCGCCGGGGCCGCGCTGGACGCCGCGGCGCGCGGGCTGAGCGTCGCCGCGATCGACGCCCACGACCTGGCCTTCGGCACCTCCCGCTGGAGTTCGAAACTCGTCCATGGCGGACTGCGCTACCTCGCCTCCGCCCAGTTCGACGTCGCCCACGAGAGCGCGGTCGAACGCGGTGTGCTGATGGAACGCACCGCTCCCCATCTGGTCGGCGCCCAGCCGTTCGTCCTGCCCCTCACGCCACTGGTCTCTCGCGGCCAGGCCGCCCTGGCCTGGGCCGGCTTCCGCGCCGGCGACGGGCTGCGGCTGGCGGCACGTACCGCCCGCGCCACCCTGCCGGTGCCGCGCAGGCTGTCCGCCGTGGAGACCCGCCACCTCGCGCCCGCCGTGCGCGGCACCGGGCTGCGCGGCGGTCTGCTGTCCTGGGACGGGCGGCTCACCGACGACGCCCGCCTGGTGACCGCGCTCGCCCGTACGGCGGCGGGTCGCGGCGCCCGCGTCCTGACCCGGGTCCGGGCCCTGGAACTCACCGGTTCCGGAGCCCGGGTACGTGACGAACTGACCGGCGAGGAGGGCGAGATCCGGGCCCGCGCCGTGATCAACGCCTCCGGGGTGTGGGCAGGCGGCCTGGTGGACGGCATCCGGATCCGGCCCTCCCGCGGCACCCACCTCGTGCTGCGCTCCGGCCTGCTCGGCCCGCTGCCTGCCGGGCTGCACATCCCGGTCCCCGGGGAGACCAACCGCTTCGTCCTGGTCCTGCCGCAGGACGACGGCCGGGTCTACGTCGGGCTCACCGACGAGCCCGTCGAGGGCGGCGTCCCGGACGTGCCGGAGGTTCCCGAGTCCGACGTCGGCTTCCTGCTCGACGTGCTGGCCTCCGCCCTCGACGTGCCCATACGCCGCGACGACGTGGCGGGCGCCTTCGCGGGTCTGCGTCCCCTGCTGGACACCACGCCGGCGACCGGGTCCGCCTCGGCAGCCCGGACCGCGGACATCTCCCGCAGGCACGCGGTGCTCACCTCGCCGGACGGCGTGATCACCGTGGTGGGCGGCAAGCTCACCACCTACCGGCGCATGGCCGAGGACGCCGTCGACACCGCCGTCGCCGCGCACGGACTCGGCGCGGGCCCCTCCCCCACGGCCGCCCTCCCCCTCGTCGGCGCCGCGTCACCGCGGATCCTCGCCGCGCTCCGGGCCCCGCACCGCCTGATCCGGCGCTACGGCACGGAGGCGCCGGCCGTCCACGCCCTGGGCGCTCGGGACCCACGCCTGCGCGAACCGGTGCTGGAGGGCCACCCCGTCACCCGTGCCGAACTCCTGTGGGCCGTACGCCAGGAGGGCGCCCTCGACGAGTCCGACCTCCTGGACCGCCGCACCCGAATCGGCCTCGTACCGTCCGACCGCACGACAGCACTGGAGGCCGCGCGCGAGGTGCTGGGCGAGACACTGGGCTCGCGGTGAACCGGCGGCCGCCGCTCGGTGCCCGGCGAACGGGCCGCGTCGCTCTCGGAGTCGGGGTGCTCGGCCCGCCGGCCGGGAGCCGGTGAGGGGGCCGAGCCCTGAGCGGGCGGGACACACGATGTCGGCGGGCGGCGTGGGGCACCGGCCCCGAGGCCGGCCAGGCACTCCGCCCGTACACCCAATGACCGCCGAGCCGCTGGCCGGCCCGCGTCCACACCAGAGCCACGCCCACGGCGCACCGGCCGGCGCCAGAACCACGTAAGTCAGCGCCGACGACGCCCTTCGACGCACACCCATGAGCGCCGGGGCCGCGCCCGCCAACGCCCGCACCGCAGGTCGGCGCCACGGCCGCGCCAGCCGCCGCCATAACGGCACGAGTTGGCGCCAGGGCCCCGCTCGTCAGCGCCGGGAGAATGCCCACGAGCGCCCGAACCCGAGATCGGCACCAGGAACAACACGCCAGCGCCGGGCCCATACAGGTCGACAGCAGCCAACGCCCTTCGCCCCCCCAGAGCCAGCCCCCCGGCGCCAAGACACCGCCCGCTCGGGCCCGGACCGGCAACGCGGCGCCAGGGTCCCGCCGGGGTCGGTGCCGCGTCTGTCTGCGTCAGGGATACCCATGGAAGCCAACGCCGCGCTCGTCGGCGTCAGCGAGGTCTTCGCCATCAGGCCCGCGCCCGTCCGTGACAGGCCCGCTAGTGCCCCGACAGACAACGTTCGCCCCGTCGCGACGCCCGGCACGCTCCCCCGAGCTCTTCGAGCAGGGGGACCCCCACTCGCCGCACCGGCCGAAAGCCCAAGTACGTCCAGTACGAGGACTTCCGGCCGGCCCGCCGAGAGCACGCACCGGACGCCGCTCCTTCACGGGCAAACGTTGCCTGCCGCGGCACTAGTAG
Organism: Streptomyces sp. NPDC004721; assembly: GCF_053601495.1. Lineage (NCBI taxonomy): Bacteria > Bacillati > Actinomycetota > Actinomycetes > Kitasatosporales > Streptomycetaceae > Streptomyces > Streptomyces sp. NPDC004721. The sequence goes on along the minus strand of NZ_JBSGBZ010000098.1, from coordinate 87 downwards.
ACTGTCGCGGCTAATGTTTGGGGTAGAGGTGGCGCAGTTTGATACGCGCATCGTGGGTGGTGAACTGCCAGTCCACCTGACGTTGGT
>NZ_JBSGBZ010000097.1:0-16606 GCF_053601495.1 Streptomyces sp. NPDC004721 | reverse complement strand
GCGGCGGTCACCATGACCGCCGCGCCCGCACCACGGGCCCCGAAGTGCTCATCCGGTCCGCAGCCGGTGCACCCCTCCCATCCTGGTGCCGGCGTAGAGCCAGTCACCGTCCGGGCTGGTGGCCATCGAGATCACGTCCAGGTTCTGGAGGCCACCGGAGACGTTGGTCCAACTGCGCCCTCCGTTGGTGCTGCGCAGCACTCCACGGCCGCCCTTGACCAGGCCGTTCGCGGTGAACGACGAGGTGCCGGCGTAGATCGTGTCCGGATCCTGCGGGGAGAGGACGGTCTCCGAGACCTGGAGCGGCAGTGGCCCGGTGTCCGCGGGGCGGAAGTGCGCGCCACCGTCGTCGCTGACCCGGAGCGTGGAGCCGCCGATCACCAGGTGTTTCCCGTCCTTGGAGAGAGTGATGGCGCTGACCGCGCCGTCGGCGACCTTGGTGACGGTGGCGCCGAAGTCGTCGGAACGATACAACCCGTCCGCCGCGCCCAGCCACAGCCGGTCGGGGTCGCGGGGGTCGGTGGCGACCGCCCGGAACATCCGGTCGTGGTAGAGCTTCTTCCAGGTCTCACCGCCGTCCAGGGTCCGGTAGACCCCGGGGCCGGCGAGGCTCCAGAAGGTGACGGCCACCCGGTCGTCGTCGACCGGGCCCACCGCCAGGTTCAGCGGTGTCTCGTTGGTCCGGCCGCGCTCCTTCCAGGTCTTGCCTGCGTCGCCGCTGCGGTAGACGTAGAAGCTGGAGAGGGCGTCCTTGCGGATCTTCCAGACCGTGTCCGGGTCCTTCGGCGAGACGGTGATCTGGCCGACCTTCCGTCCGAGGTAGGCCTCCGACCCGCTCAGTCCCCACTCGGCGGTCTGTGGGGTGACCGGCCCGGTCGGCAGGGCGGTGCGGTAGATCTCGGAGTCGGTGCCGGCCAGCAGTTCGGGCTGGTCGGTGCCGAGGACCGCCAGGTCGTATGCATTGGCCCCCTGGATCCCCACGCGCCGCGGGTCGCTGCCGTCCTTGCCGGTGGTGAACATCCCGGCCCCCGGTGCGGACCACAGCAGGGAGTCGTCGGTCCAGGGCGACAGGTCGGACATCACCGAACCGCTGATGGGCTTGTTCACCACCGTCCAGGACCTGCCGTGGTCCCTGCTGAGGTGTTGCTGGGCCCCGATGGCGAAGATGGCGAGAATGCCCCTGCTCAGGGTGATCGACTGGAATCCCCCGCTCTGCGCCCGGTACAGCTCCTCCCAGCGACCGCCGCCGTCCTGGGAGCCCACGACCCGGTTGTCGAAGGTGATCATGGCGACCAGGTCCGCGTCGGCGGTCAGACCACGCAGGCGTTCCCCGGCGGGCGCGTCGTACACCCGTTCCGCTGCCGGTGCCTCGTGGGCGTCCAGCACGCCAGGCAGTTTCCACACCGAGGTGTAGCCGCCCAGGTAGAGCGAGTCACCGCCGATCGCGGCGTCCCGGACCTCCGTACCAAGCGGGTTCGGCCGCTCGGTCCAGGTGTTGCCGCCGTCGTGGCTGAGCAGCACCGCGTCCGCTGTGACCAGTGCGAGCACTCGGGACTTGGGGTCGCCGACCAGGGCGTAGAGGTGGGTGTCGGGGACGTCCAGGCGCTGCCAGTTCCGTCCGCCGTCGCGGCTGCGGAGGAGCTGCCCCTGGTAGGTGTAGTCGAGCACGCTGTTCACCCCGCCGCCGGTCTGCGCGTTGACGGCGTACCAGAGGGTGTCCGGGTCCCGGGCGTCGACCAGTGCGGAGCCGGTACCGTTCGCCACCGGCAGCCGGGAGAGCTGCCGCCAGGTGACTCCGGCGTCGTCGGTCTTCCAGGGGCCACGGTTGACGTACTGCGTCAGGACCGCGGTGGACGGGTCGGCCTCCGTGCTGGCGATGTTGCCGGCGTCGCCGTTGGGCCCGATGGGCTCCCACCGCCGGCCGCCGGGCCGGTTGTCCTCCGGCAGTGCCTCGAAGGCGGAACCGCCGCGCAGCCGTTCGCCGCTTTCGGTCTCGGCGCGCACCGAGACGGTGTACGTGCCCGCGTGGTCGCCGTCGAGCCGTGCCCGGTACCAGTTGCCGTGGTCGTGCTCGGCCACGCTCTCAACCGGGCGGCCTTGCGGGGGTGTCACGGTCACGGTCGGGGAGCCGGCGAGCGGGACGGGGCTGAAGATGAACGCGGTGGAGTCACCGTCGCTGGGATCCGGTGAGGTCTGCACCACCAGCGGCCGGACCGCCAGCAGGTAGGGCACCCGCAGGCTGGGCTCACCGGTCCGCTCCGGGTCGGCGACCAGCCAGCCGGCAAGGTCATGGTCGGCGCTGGTGCCGACATCGCCGGACACCCGCACGGTGACGGACCGGGCGCCGCCGGCCGGGATGGTCACCCGGCCTGGACTGACGCCGACGTCGCCCGCGTCCTTCCCGGCCGCCCGAGTACTCAGCCGCAGCGTCGTCGACCGGTCGGAGGTGTTGCGCAGGGTGACCTCGCCACTGCGGCTGACCCGGTCCCGGGAGAGATCCGCCAGACCCAGCGAGAGTGAGGTCGGGGAGGCGGTGACGGTGGCGTCGGCGGCGTCCGCAACGTCCAGCCGGCCGGCGCCCTGCGCGGTCGTCGGAGCGTCCTCGACCGGGGTGGCCGAGCCGATCAGCCGGGCACGGATCTCCTCCGCGGAGGCGCTGGGGTCCAGTTGGCGCAGCAGGGCGGCGGAGGCGGCGGCGTGCGGGGCCGCCATGCTGGTGCCGGAGAGCCGGTAACTTCCAGGCGCCCACTGCCGCTTCGGCCAGGTGGAGCGGATCTCCACTCCGGGCGCCACCAGGTCGGGCTCCAGCTGGAAGTCGGTGCCCGGGCCGCGTGAGCTGAACGAGGCGATCCGGTCGGTGACATCCTGGCCGGAAACGGATATCTTCACCGGCCCCTTGGCCAGGGCGGTGCTCAGCTCGGGCCACTGTGTCTCGGCCAGGCCGAGGACCACGATCTTGTCCATCCGGAAGCTGTCCCCGGACTGCCGGGCGCCCAGGTCGACCCGTACGGTGCCAGGGGTGTCCAGATCCCCGGTGCCCGCCTGGGCGCGCTGGGGGGCCAGCACCGGCCCGCTGGAGTTGGTGTACCCGAGCAGGGCGATCGCACCGCGCTCCTCGGCGAGCCGCGCCTGCTCCAGCATTCGTGGTTGGACGTTCCCGAGGCTCTGCGGCAGCTGTGCGCGGTAGGCGACCACCTTGCCTGTCACGTCACCGACCCGGTCGTAGTCCTGCGCGGTGCCGGCGCCGACGTCGACCAGCTCGCCGGTCACCTGCTCCTGGGGCGGGTTGGCCGAGTACGGCGCGCGGTAGGTCTGGAGCAACTCCCGGCGCGGGGTGACCATGTGGGCGGTCGGCAGGGTGAGCCCGCTGGTGGAGGCGCCGACCGAGAGAACGCCGTCGGCGACGGCCGGGGTGCTCACGGTGCCGGCGCCGGGGCCGCTGTTCCCGGCCGCGGCGACGACCACGACGCCCAGTTTGCTGGCGGCCGTCGCGGCCCGGCCCAGAGGGTCGGTGCCGTCGCCCGGCCCGCCCAGGCTCAGGTTGACCACGTCGGCGCGGTGCGGGTTGCCGGGGTCCACCGCCGCCTCCAGGCCGGCGATGATGTCCGAGGTGTAACCGGAGCCGTCCGCGCCCAGCACTTTGTAGGCGGTGAGCTGCGCCTCGGGGGCGACGCCGAGCACCCCGTCCGGTCGCTGTCCGTCGGCCGCGATGATGCCGGCGACGTGTGTGCCGTGGCCGTTGTCGTCCATCGGATCGTCGTCGTCGTTGACGAAGTCGTGGCCGCCGACCATCTTGTGGTCCGCGCCGAAGCCGCCGCCCAGGTCGGGGTGGCTGTAGTCGACGCCGGTGTCGACCACAGCGATGGTGGTGCCCGCACCGCGGACTCCAGTGCCGCTGGGGTCCTTGCTCTGCCAGACCTTCGAGGCGCCGATCAGGTCGACGCTGGTGTCGGTACTGGCCCGCATCCGGGTGTCGTCGAGTACCGCGGAGACCCCGGGCAGGGCGGCCAGCCGGCTTCGGTCGGCCGATGACACGGTGAGCGCCACGCCGTTGACCAGCCCGGTGAGCCGGGCCCGGGGGGCGGCTTCGATCCCGGCATCCCGCACGGTGGTGAGGAACCGGGTCTGGGCGGTGCGCAGTTCGGCACGCCGTTCCCGTACCTCTCGCACCGCGGAGGTGGAGACCTCACCGCGCGTATCGATCCGCGCCTGGTCCACCGACTGGAAGGCGGGGCCGCCGTCAAGTCGTACCAGCACGCGCTCGGTGGCACTTTCGATTGTGGCCGCCGCGCTGTCGGTGGCGGCCGCACGTTGGATGCCTTCGGTGGCGAGCCCGCTCAGGGCCACAGCAAAGGCCATGGTCAGCACGACGGTTCGTCTTCGGGAGAGGCGCATCGTCCAGTCGTAGCGAGCCACCGGTGTGAGCGGCAACGCCAGGGAAGTCCCCTTGCGGCCATTGGCACGCATGGGCCACGATCACGTTCGACAACTCAAGGGGTCAATCTGCGGGAAAGTGGCCAGTGCCCCCGACGGAGCGCCGATGGCCCGGCTCTGAAAGGGCCACACCTGTCGCTGGGACGACGTGAACGGGCGGGACCGTCGACGAGCCGCGTGCGGGCCGGTGCCGTAACCGGCATCGCCGGGGCGGGCTTCGAGCACGGTCGTGGCGGTGTCCGGGAGGGTGGCGTGGAGGAACTCGACGACAGCGGCAGCCTGAGGGCTGTCGGAGTCCCCCGGTTCGACGAGGGTGTCTACCGGACGCTGCTCGGGCATCGCGACGCGACCCCCGCTGAGTTGGGCAGGGAGCTGGGCTTCCCCACCGACCGAGTGGACCGCGCGCTCACCCGGCTGCGGCTTCAGGGACTGGTGAGCCGGCTGTCCGGACGGCGACGGCGCTACACCGCCATCGAGCCGGACGCGGCGGTGGAGGCCCTGGTACGCCACCGCACCACGCAGCTGGAGGCGGTGCGCACCTCCGCGATGGAACTGTCGTCGCTGTTCCACTCGGTACAACGCGGAGACGGCCGGGGCGGCGCAGTGGAACTGTTGGAGGGGCCCCAGTCGCTGGGCCGCTGGTTCGTCCGACTCCAGCACCAGGTCCGCGAGGAGATGCTGGTACTGGACCGGCCACCGTACGCGCTGGCGCCGAGCAACCCGATCGAGCCGGGCAGCCTGGCCGGTGGGGTGCGGTGGCGGGCGGTCTACACCCCGGAGGCACTGGAGGTTCCGGGCGCGCTGGAGGAGATCGAGAGGCTGGCGGCGTTGGGCGAGGAGGGCCGGGTGCTGCCGGACCTCCCGATGAAGTTGGCGATCGCCGACCGCCAGGTGGCGCTGCTGCCGCTCAGTCTGGACATGGACAGCTCCCGTGCCCTGCTCGTTCGGGAGTCGACCCTGTTGGACGCGCTGATCGACCTCTTCGAGTGCTACTGGGAACGGGCGCTGCCCCTCGCACACGGTGGGCGGCCTACGGCCAGTGGGCCTCACCCGGCAGGCGGCCCGGACCCGGACGAAGCCGACCGCGCCCTGGTGGCGCTATTGGCCAGCGGAATGACCGACGCCGCGATCGCCCGCCGTCTGGGTCTGTCCACCCGCACCATGCGCCGCCGCACCCGTCGGCTGTTCGACGAACTCTCCGCGAGCAACCGTTTCCAGGCGGGAATCCAGGCGGCCCGCCGGGGCTGGCTGTAGCCACACTCTTTTCCGGGTGCCTCGCGGTCCACTCAGCGCCGTCACCCGGCAACCGCCCCCGCACCAGGGCATCGCGAACGCCCGACCGCTGCAGCCCTTGCCCACGGCGATCACCGTACTCGGAAATGCACTTGACCTGGGCACTCACGACGCCGATGACCCGCAGACTCACCCGCATGGGCACCCGCACCATTTGGTCGAAGAAGACCTGACCACGTGGTCCCGCCACTCAGCCCGAAAACATTGCGGCCGTCCACCCCGCGCGAGCGCTACTGCCAGTTGAGGTTCCGGAGCCGTTCGATGGACATCTGAAGAGCGCCGAAGGCGCGATCAGCATCCTGCGGAGTGACTCGGTTGGCAGGCAGGATGCCGTCACGCGCGTTACGAATGCGGGCATAGGTGTCGAAGCAGACGACAACCTGCCGGATCGCTGAATCCAGGGACTCGGACGGGGACGGAGAAGAGGGCTCCTGGGGCGACATCGCGAGACTCCATCGGGACGGCATCTACTGGTTCGGACCACGACGGGTCCATCGCCGACCAGACTTCCCGGCACACCATCCGCCCAACGGAGCAAGGCGAACTGCCGCCACCCTACCTGTGGCAACACCAGCACGACACACAGGTGGCCTACTCAACGCACAACCCGATGAGGTGGGCCAGCCGGGTCGCCAAAAGGACTGGGTGCTGATCGGTGGTCAGGTAAGCGCCGTCTTCATCACGCTGAAACTGGTCGGTCGACCGGCAGGCGCATGTACCTGGCACAGTCGGAAAACTGTCAGGCTCAGCTCCTCGCAACCCGCTGGCGAAGCAGGCTGGCTGGGTTCTCAGGCGGGGTGGCGACCGGCTCGTCACCCCCACGTCGGGTGACCGACTGATCGACGCTGAAGTCTTCACCCCGCCCCCTGCGCCCACTGACGGCCGGACCGTACTGGGACGCCATGGCCGAGGCGGCCTTAGACCGCGCTTCCATCGCCCACGCCGCAACCACCGCACCCCGGCGGACGGCACGGTCGCGGTGTCCGCGCACGGGGACGACGCGTCCGGTTCTGTGGTGCTGTCCGTCTCGGATGGCTGCGGCAGCATCCCGTCGGACGACCTGCCGCCCCGCACCCGGCCGACGGGCGCGGGCCTCGGCCTGGCGATCGTCCGCGGCATCGTGGAGGCCCACCACGGCCGGGGCGCGGTGCAGAACATCCCCGGCGGCTGCCGTTTCGACGTGGTCCTCCCGCTGGCGCCCGCCGCGCAAGTCTGACTTTCGGTCAACCTCCAGTAGCTGACTGTAGGTGGCGTTCAGCTTCGTGGCAGGAAGCCGGCACGCGAGTCTCGCAGTGCCTGCTCGCGCGCGCCTGCACAGTAGTGCCGGCCCAGCCGCCAGGAGCGGCGCGGACAAGGGGAGGCCGATGACCGCACCTGACAGTGCGCCCGTGCATCCCCTGCCCGAGGAGAACTTGCATGGGGCGACATGACACTCGGCACACACAGGGTCCGCGATGCGATTGGTCGTACGCCGCCGGTCGTCGCCGGGCAGCGGCCGCATCGAGCCCTGCTCGGTCAGGGTGCCGAGGGCGTCGGCCGGCGCCAGGCGGCGGCCGCGTACCTCCAGCGCTTGAGGCGGTCCATCCCCCGCCCGACCGTGATGTCCTGCCACTTCGTCGGCGCCTACCTGCAAGGCTCTTTCGCACTGAACGCCGGGGACCTGACCTGCACAGCGACTGCGTGTGGCAGGGTCACGCGCGGTAGGCCATGGGAGCGTTGTCAGGCCGGGGCTCCGCCGAGTAGTGCGGAGGTCCGGCTGGCGGCGTCGCGGACCTGCGTGACGAGGGTGTCGAAGTCCACTGCGGTATCGCGCAGGTAGCTCACACCGACGGCGCCTTGGCAGCCTGCCGGGTTGAAGACCGGTGCTGCGACGCAGGTGACTCCTGGTGTGATCTGTCCGTTGTCGGTGGCGAAGCCGCGTTGACGGATCTGGGCCAGCTCCGCGGTGAGTTGCTGGAGCGGATCCGCGACGCCGGTGCCGTTCGGCGCGGTCAGTTCGATGTGTTCGGGCAGGCGTTCTTCGGCCAGCCAGGCGAGGCAGGCCTTGCCGACGGCGGTCAGGTGGGACGGAAGGCGCGCGCCGACAGAGCTTGCCAGACGGATCCCGAGGCCGGGTGGGTCTTGCTTGCACAGGTAGACGGCGTCGGTGCGATCGAGGATCGCGTAGTGCGAGGTCACCCCGAGCGCGCGGGTGAGCCGGCTCAGCTCCGGGGCCACGATGCCGGTGACGCCGACGCGGCGCAGGTGGGCGGAGCCGACCTCGAATGCCTTCATGCCGATGGTGTACGTGGCCGGCTTGGGCAGCGACACGAAGGACTCGTTCACCATGTCGCGCAGGATGCCGAAGGCCGTGCTCTTGGGTATGTCGAGCTTCTCGGTGATCTCGGTCAGCGTCATCGCCTCGTCTGCGTGGGCCAGTAGGTCGAGGATGCGCATGGCGCGGACGACGGATGTACTCACGTTCCTCCTCCGGGTCTGTTCGCATATAGAAACACCGTTCCTCATGTGCCATCAATGGGCCCGCCGCACTCGACAACCGACCATTGACACTCCGGTTGAGCCGCTCCTATGGTGCCTCCGTCCGTATAAGCGTTTCAGTTTCGTATATACGAACAAGAGCTTTCCGCTCCCGACGCGCGGGCGAGCACGTCGGCCCCGCGGGCGGACGACTGGCATCGATCCCGGGAGGGTCTCCTCAATGATCAAACCTCGGCCGTGGCTGAGTTGTATCCAGCCCTATCGGCCCGGTGCGCATGCGAGCAGCGAGGACGGCTCGCTCGCGTCCAACGAGTCGCCGCTCGGCGCGAGCCCGCGGGTGGCCCAGGCGGTGGCCGAGGCCGCTGCCGGGGCCCACCATTACCCGGACCCGTTGGCGAGTGAGCTGCGCGGCGAGCTGGCCCGCCTGCACCAGGTCGCTCCCGAGCAGATCCTCGTGGGCAACGGCTCCGACGAACTGATCTTCCTGCTGGCGTGGGCCTATCTTGCCCACGGCGGTCGCGCGGTCTGCGCGGATCCGGCCTACCGCATGGACGAGATCAGCAGTCAGGTGGTCGGTGCCCATCTGACGAAGGTCCCGCTGCGCGCCTGGGCCCACGACCTGGACGCGATGGCAGAGGTGGACTCCGACATCGCCTACGTGGTCAACCCGCACAACCCGACCGGCACCGCGCTGCCGCTGGTGGCGCTGGAACGTTTCGCCGCCGAGAGTCGTGCCCGCCTGGTCGTGGTGGACGAGGCGTACATCGACTTCACCGACAACCCGAGCACCACGACCGCGATGCCTCTCGCCCGCGAGCGCAGGGTGGCGGTCCTGCGTACCTTCTCCAAGATCCACGGGCTCGCCGGTCTGCGAGTCGGCTACCTCGTGGCGGACAGCGCCATAGTGGAGACGCTGCGCAAGATCCGGGCCCCCTTCTCAGTCGGTGTGCTGGCACAAGCCGCCGGTCTCGCCGCCCTGCGGGATGCCGGGCACCACCAGGCTGTCCGACAGCACACCCTCACGCACCGAGAAGCGCTGACCAGCCTCGTCACCCGCGCTGGCTACCAGGTCGTCCCCTCCCAGGCCAACTTCGTCCTGGTAGAAGCCCGGGACGAAACAGAACTGATCGACAGGCTCGCCAGGCACGGCGTGGCCGTCCGCCCCGGAAGCGCCCTCGGCGTGCCCGGAACCGTACGCATCAGTGTCCCGACGACCAGAGGGCTCGAACTCGTGGAGCGAGCTCTCGCCTGACGCCGCCCTCCCCCGACCGAACTGGTCCGTCAGGCCTGGCCGCAGCACCTCGCACACCTCTGACCCCGCCCAGCCCCATACCGTCGCCGTAGGAGGCGCACCCATGGCACAACTGGATCCGCCCGTCAGACCCACTGGGCTCGTCGAACGCCGCACCATCGACGTCGTGCCCGAATCCGAGCGCCACGGCAGCCCCTTCAACCAGTTCACGCTGTGGTTCGGCGCGAACATGCAGATCACCGCCGTCGTCAACGGCGCGCTCGCGGTCGCCTTCGGCGCCGACCCCCTATGGGGGATCATCGGACTGCTGATCGGCAACCTGCTCGGCGGCATCGTCATGGCACTGCACTCCGCCCAGGGTCCGCGCCTCGGCCTGCCGCAGATGATCTCCAGCCGCGCGCAGTTCGGCGTCCTGGGCGCAGTCCTCCCGCTCGTGATGGTCATCGTGATGTACCTCGGCTTCGCCGCGACCGGCACCGTGCTGGCCGGCCAGGCCGTCAACGAGATCGTGCACACCAGTGCCCGCCCGGTGGGCATCATCGTCTTCGGCACCCTGACCGCGCTGGTCGCGGTACTGGGATACCGCTACATCCACGCCCTCGGGCGTGTCACGACCGTTCTCGGCGGCATCGGCTTCGCCTACCTGGCCTTCCGGCTCGTAACCACCACGGACCACCTCAGCTCCCTGCTCGGGGCCAAGCCCTTCGACGCCGCGACCTTCCTGCTCGCGATCTCTCTCGGCGCCGGATGGCAGCTGACCTACGGCCCTTACGTCGCGGACTACTCCCGCTACCTGCCCAGGACAACCTCCCCACGCACCACCTTCCACTGCACCCTGTGGGGCAGCGTGCTCGGCTCGCAGTGGTCCGGGTCCTTCGGCGCACTCTGTACATCACCAGCTTCCTCGCGCTGTCCGTTCTCGTTGCCCTGCTGGCCAGCCACGACTTCCTCAGCAACTTCAAGAACTTCGTCCTCACTCTGCTGATGGTCTTCACCCCTTGGAGCGCCATCAACCTGGTGGACTACTACCTCGTGGCCAAGGAACGCGTCGACATTCCCGCCCTGTATGACCCCGACGGCCGCTACGGCCGTTGGAACCTCGTCGCGCTCGGCTGCTACGCCGCCGGGATCGTCGCCCAGATCCCCTTCCTCGCCCAGACCCTCTACACCGGCCCCATGACGAAAATGCTCGGCGGTGCCGACGTCTCCTGGATCGTCGGACTGGTCGTCACCGCCGCCCTGTACTACCCCCTCAGCCGCAGTCGCTCCCGGGCACCGGAACAGATGGTCTATCCGGAGGGCTTCCTGTCCGACACCGCCCCCGCCAGCGCCAGCGCCACAACACCGAGCTAATCGCAGCCGGCGCAACCTGCAGCCGTACCTGCCGCCGGAGCGCCTGCTGCCCAACTCTGGCCCCGCCGACACCCCCGGATCGGCGGGGTCGAACCATCCCGAAAGCTGACGAAAGCGACGAACGGACGCTCCCATGGACCCCATCCAAGAACTCGCCGGCCTCCTCACCGGCGGCCGTCTGATCACCGACCCGGACATCGTCGACGGCTACCGCCGCGACGAGGCCCACACGGTCGTGGCCGGTCACCCCCTCGCCGTCCTGCTGGCCACCAGCACCGAGGAAGTGTCAACAGCCATGCGTTGGGCGCACGCCCACGAGGTACCCGTGGTGCCCCGCGGCGCCGGAACCGGCCTGGCCGGCGGGGCAACCGCCATCGACGGCTGCCTCGTGCTCTGCCTGTCCCGGATGACGGCCATCCGCGAGGTCAACGCCGAAGACCAGTACATCGTCGTCGAGGCCGGCGTCATTACCGCCGACTTGGACCGCGCCGCTGAGGCGGTGAACCTGATGTACGGGCCCGACCCGTCCAGTTGGGAGACCTCCACGATCGGCGGCAACCTCGCCACCAACGCGGGCGGCCTGCGCTGCGTGAAACACGGAGTCACTCGCGACTGGGTCCTCGGGCTCGAAGTGGTCCTCGCCGACGGCCGCGTGATCCACACCGGCAGCCACACCGTCAAAGGCGTCACCGGATACGACCTGACCAGCCTGTTCGTTGGCTCGGAAGGAACACTCGGGATCATCGCCGGCGCCACCCTCCAACTGCGCCCACGCCCGGCCCAGGAGCCCATCACCATCGTGGGCAGCTTCCCCTCTCTGCGCAGCGCAGGCGAGGCAGTCGCCGGTGTCGTCCGGGCGGGCATCACGCCAGGTCTGATGGAACTGATGGACCGGGCCACCTTGCGCTCCATCGACGACTGGAAGCACATCGGCCTCGACACCGATACCGCCGCCATGCTCCTCGCCCAGGCCGACGACGAACACGCCGCAGCCCTGATCGGCAACGTCTTCGAGGCGGCGAGCGCCGACTTCGTCGCCACCTCGACTGACGCTCTCGAAGCCGCCCAACTCCTGGAGATTCGCAGGCTCGCCTACCCGGCCGCCGAGCGCCTCGGACGGTGCCTGGTCGAGGACGTCGGTGTCCCGCGATCCCGCATCCCCGAAATGGTTGAGCGGATCGAGCAGATCGCCGCCGAGCACGAAGTCACCGTCATGACGGTCGCTCACGCAGGCGACGGCAACCTCCACCCGACCTTTGTTTTTGAATCGGGTACCGGCGAAGTCCCACACAACGTCTGGGCGGCAGCCGACGCCGTGTTCCGCTCGGCACTGTCGATGGGCGGCACCCTCACCGGTGAGCACGGCGTCGGCGCGCTGAAGCGACGGTGGCTCGAACTGGAGATCGGGGCCGAGGCCATGAGCGTGCACCAGGCCATCAAGAAGGCACTCGACCCCACCGGCATCCTCAACCCCGCCAAGGCGATCTGAGACCTGGATACAGCTCGCCGACCACGCAGAGGCCCCCGACGAGGAGTCGAAGACGTCGGGGACCTCAATGCCGACGTGGGAACGATGTGTGCACCAGCATCAGCCCGAGATTTATCCACCTGTCGTCCCACGGGATGGACACGCGGAGACACCCACACCTTGAATTCGAGACATCTGCCTTAGAGAGCGGTTCGTGAGCCTTTGAGTGCTTCCTGCTATTGCCTGTGAGCATGGGTGGAATCCGCCGGTCCGCGAGCGGGGACTGGGTGCGGTGAACCCACGCAGGCAAGGAGCAGCGGGAAACCACTGTGGTGCCGGATCGGCGTGCCTCTCCAAAACCGGCAGGCGTCCCAGGGGCGGGTCATGAGAAGGTGCGGTTCGACCCGGTAGAGGGAGAAGAATGGGGCTGACCTACGGCTACGACATCTATCTACGTCCCCGAAACGTCGCCAAGGCGCTGGCCAATCTGGGCGAGCTGGCGCCACCGGCCCCTCGCGTGCCGCCGCTCGAGCTCACCCTCCCCGGCGGTGAGCGGCTCGTCCTCCCGTTCACGTCCCACTTCAAGAGCGAGCCGGTCGACTGCTCCACGAGCAGCTCGCTCGAGCTCGACACGTCCATCATGTTCGACGTCGATGACGCACTGCGCGAGTACGCGGAGACGGGCGGCCCCGAACCCGAGGCGGACGGGCGCATCCAGATCGGGTACATCTACGCGACGATCCGGTTCGAGTCCTTCCTGCACCCTGGTTACGCGTCGGTGGAGTTCTGGGCAGCGACGTCGGGGATGAGCCGCTTGTTCGCGCGGTCGACCAACATCAGGAAGGTGTTCACCGACCTCACCGCCGCCAGCGGCGGAGTGTGCTGCCTGTTCGACACCGGCGACGGCGGCCCCGAGCAAGTGTGCTGGCTCAACAGTGAGACCACCCAGGAGATGGTCTCCGGTCCCCGCTTTCAAGATCGGCGAGCACTTGTGGCGACTTGGCCCGACCCCGAGAGGTGAGCACCGGTACCCCTTGACCAGGCACAACCCCAAACGAACCATCCGAGTGCAGTCTTCAGGGGGAGCCCGTGAAGCTGCCGGTGTCGGCTTCGGTGAGGATGCCGAGTTTGACCAGGCGTTTCAGCTTGGCTCGGGTGCCTTCGATGTTCTTCGGCAGCAGTTCGTGGTCGAGGGCTTGGCAGACGTCCTTGGCCCGCAGCGGTCGGGTCGTGTCGTTGAAGACGGCGAGGATGCGGGGGTAGTCCGGGTGTTCGGGCAGGTCCGGTGGGCCGACCGGGAGCCGGTCGGCAAGGCCGGTGACGGTCCTCCGGGTGTCACGAGATGCTCGAGGTGTGTCTCGGCGTCCCGTAGCCGGGTCTGCAGCTGGCCGATCTGCGTGCGGAGGTCATCGGTCTGAGCCCGGGCGGCACTCTCCTGGATGTCCAGCGCGTCGAGCAGGGGCCGGATGTTCATGCGGAAACCGCCTGTGGGTCGCGCCAGGCAGAGGCGTTCGTGCCGGTGAGTCGGCGGACCATGACGTGAGTCATTGCCCAGTAGACGCGGGAGGCGGACGAGGACGGATGGTGCTCGTAGTCGCGGACCATGCGCCGGTGCAATATCAAGATCCCGTAGGTCTAACTGCGCCGTACTATGCAGTTGCTTGGCGTGACCTCGATCGAACAACTGCGCCGCGAAGGGCCCTCTCTGATCATGCGAAACTGATGCGGGGTGACGCCGGGCCGGGCAACAAGCGGCCTACCAGCGCATGCCAAGCGCATCCAGGTCGGCCCGCCGCTGCGGAGCCAGCTTCGCAGCGCGCCTTCGGCTGTTGTCCACGAACATCCCCAGTTTGACCGGGACCTCTGCCTCGCCGCCATCCGGCTATGTAACATCGCCGATCCGGGAGAGCGTGCGGACGTCATCCACCACAACTCACGACTTACCCGGGACCCGGGCCTCACGTGCAAGTCACCGTGATCGCAGCCGAGTTGGATCGCATGGTCATGTGAGAGACCTGCGGGTGGACGATGGCGAGAGGTTGCCCCGAGTGCAACGGCTGCGGGTGCACGACCGACGTTGGAGGCCATGACTACGAGCCGGTGCACGAGATCGAGACCGACGACGGCGGCGACCCGCGGCTCCCATGTGACAGCCACGGGTCGCGCCCCCTCCTCCTCGGCCATGTGTCAGAAGTCTGTGCGCACAACCAAGGTCCCTGCTCAGCCAGAGGATTGACGCACCCTCATGGTGAGCAGTCGTATGAAGGCCCGTCGGACCAGGACACAGGTCAAGGAGCTTCCTTGTGAAACGCATATTGGTTCCTCTCGTCGCGGTGGCTGTAGCGTTCGGCACAATGGCCGCTGTGCCCGCCGCGACGGGTGCCGAAAGACAGGCGGCCGGCGCTCCGGTGAGCGCCGCGGCCGACGGCGCGGAGGTCGTTCCGATCCAGGTGACCGGCGACCCGTCGAATCGTTGGAACCTGGTGGTGCTCGGTGACGGCTACACCGCGTCCGAGATGCCCCAATTCCTCGACCAGGTCGATCACCAGCTGAACGTGCTCTGGGGTCTTGAGCCCTACAAGAGCTACCGGAACTACATCAACGTCTACGCCGTCGAGACTCCCTCCCAGGAGTCGGGGATCAGCTGCGACCCTCAGTTGGATTCCCCGATACGCAACACCCCTTTGAGGATGAAGCTTTGGAGCGGTTGCTCCACGAACGGCATCCAGCGGCTGCTCGTGATGGACAACAACGCGGCCAAGAAGTACGCGGCCCTGGCCCCGAAGGCTGATCAGATCCTCGCGCTGGCCAACAGCGACACCTACGGCGGCGCGGGCGGCTCGTACGCCACAGCGACCGGCGGCAACGCCATGTCGGCACTGATCGCCCCGCACGAGCTCGGCCACTCCTTCGGCGGTCTCCAGGACGAGTACGACTACTACTCCCGGGGAGTGACCAGCGGAACCTACATCGGCGGTGAACCCAAGTCGGTCCATCACACCCTGCTGACCGAGCAACAGATGCGCGACCAGAAGGCCAAGTGGTGGCGCTGGCTGGGGGAAAAGAGCGAATCGGGCGGCACCATCGGCCGGTACGAAGGCGGCATGTACTACACCGATGGTGTCTGGCGACCGAGCCGGCATTCGATGATGAAGACGCTCGGCTACTACATGGACCAGGTGAGTCGTGAACGGATGACGGCGGGCTTGTCGGGGGCCGTCAACCTCATCGGGGACTCGACGCCCACCGATGAACCCGTTGGCCCCACCGACGAGTTGTGGATCGACACCGTTCACCCGGTCTATCACGAACTCGACGCCACCTGGAGCGTCAACGGCAAGGTGGTACGCACCGTCGCCAACGCCCGCAGCGTCAATGTGCGGGACCTCCACGCACGCGCGGGCGACACGATCGGTGTGAAAGTCGTCGATGACACGGGCTTCGTCCGCGATCCCGCCCTTCGGGACAGCAGCAAGATGACTGCCACGCGCGAGTGGACGGTCGGGACACCCTCCGCACCGTTCGCCGACGACGATGCTCCGAAGATCTCCTTGGCGACGCCCGCCGACCGGCCCGTCGGGGCGACTGACGTCCTGTGGATCGACCCGAGTCACCCGCGCGACCACGCTCTGAACGTGGTGTGGCGGCTGGACGGCCATGTCGTGGGGCACTCAACGAGCCTCGAT
This sequence comes from Streptomyces sp. NPDC004721, assembly GCF_053601495.1. Classification (NCBI taxonomy): domain Bacteria; kingdom Bacillati; phylum Actinomycetota; class Actinomycetes; order Kitasatosporales; family Streptomycetaceae; genus Streptomyces; species Streptomyces sp. NPDC004721. The sequence continues at coordinate 642 of NZ_JBSGBZ010000097.1, read as the reverse complement.
CTCGGCGGCCTCCGACTCGGCAAGGGCACCCACCATGTCGACGTCAGCGTAAGCGATTCACGCAAGCCCACGTCGCCTGCGGCAACCGAACAGTGGACAGTCGACAACACGGCGGCAACCACCAGCTACCGTGTGTCGGACCCGGTCAGCGTCTCGAAGAACAGCGACGGCACGCCGCACTACACCGTCAAGGATTCCTTCAGCCTCGCCCTCATGGCACACGACGACCAACCAGGGGCACTGACCTCGGAATTCCGGGTCGACGGCGACGGGTGGTTCCACTACTTCGGCTGGCCTACGGACGGTTCCAAGCCGTTCCTGTTCACTCCCACCGGAACGAACGTGGACGATCTGATCTACGGCAACCTCGGCACCGGAGGCCTGTCCACCTCACCGTTCGCCAAGCGGCTGCCCGGATACGGCACCCACCAGATCGAGTACCGCTCCGTCGACGCCGCCGGCAACGTGGCACCGCCCAAGAAGTTCACCGTCACGGTGCTCCCCAAGGACCCGACACCGCCGGGCTCCGTACCCGTCACATCGAGCGCGGTGACCCTCTGCGTCAAGGGTCAGACGCAGGTCGAGGTGTCCGCCCGGAACCGGTCGGCATACCAGGCCGACCTCGCGGTGAAGACGTCCTAC
>NZ_JBSGBZ010000096.1:0-16747 GCF_053601495.1 Streptomyces sp. NPDC004721 | reverse complement strand
CGCTCGTCTGGTGGAGACCGTGGACCTGTCGGTGCTGAACGGAGGGGTGATCACGTTTCTCGACCAGGTGGAAGCGCCCCATCGCCTGCGAGCGGTGAGCGCAGTGGGGGAGAGCTTCCCCCTGCACTCCTGCGCCCCGGGAAAGGCGATCCTGGCCACGCTCACGCCGAGCCGGATGCGTCAGCTTCTTCCTCCGCGACTGCCGTCTCTCACGTCGCGCACCATCACCAAGTTCCCTGATCTGTTGGAACAGGCGAAGGAGATCCGTGAGGCCGGAGTCGCCTACGACTATGAAGAGCAGAACGACGGCATCTGCGCGGCGGGCGTGGCCTTCGAAGTGGCGGGCCAGCAGATGGCGGTGAGCGTCCCCATGCCGGCTCAGCGCTTTCACGGCCGCGAGGAGGAGTGCGCGCGGGCACTGCTGGCGCTGCGGGACCTCGTCGCGAAACAGGAATGGGCGTGAGCCGTCCGGCGGTGAAGCCGGTTTGATCTCTCACCCAGCTCCGGGGCACGGTGAGACCTGTCAACTGCCCTGACGCACCCTGCCGTGTCCCCGGACCGTCTCCGTCAGGAGCCGTCGACGTGCTTCGCCGCCTACAGCCACCAGGCCCATCGACCGTGCCCTGAGCGCTCCCGGGCAGCGGCACGCGCCCTCCCCAACCCCCCACCACCACCTCTCACTTCCCAACTCGCACACGATTTACGGCAAGGAGGGACAACCCGAGCAGACCCGCGACCACATCATCGGACACACCATCTTCACCAACTGGTCCCTTCGACGACTGGTCCGCTCGCGACCTCCAGTCCGCCGGAATGAACGAGCCGAAGCCGGCACCGCGCCCGGACTGGAGGGGCTGGAACTCCACAGCGACGCCTGGTGCGCAGCGCACGACGACTTCGTCGGCACCTCCGCCGCACACCTGCGCGCCTGCGTGGCCGCGCTCGCCTGACCCGCCCTCACCCTCATATGACCCGAAGGGATGCTTCGCCCGTGACCACCACAGCTCCCACCGACCTGTCCGGCCTCGCCCAGGCCGTCGGCTGCCAGGTCGTCCTGCCCGGCGACCGCGACTACAACCGTATGCGCGCCGTCTGGAACGCCGACATCGACCGCCGCCCTGCCGTGATCGTCCGCTGCGCCACCGCCGAGCACGTCAGCGCCGCCCTCACCTGGTGCCGCGAGCGGAACCTGCCGATCACCGTGCGCGGCGGCGGCCACAACCTGGCCGGCACCGCGGTCGGCGACGGCGCCGTGCTCATCGACACCCGTCTGCTCGCAGACGTCCGCGTCGACCAGGCGGCCGGACTCGTCCATGTGGGCGCCGGCTGTATCTGGGGCGAGGTCGACCGCGCCTGCGAGGACCTGGGCATCGCGGTGCCCGCCGGAGTCGTCTCGCACACCGGCGTCGCCGGCCTCACCCTCGGCGGCGGCTTCGGCTACCTGGCCCGCCAGTTCGGCCCCACCATCGACCACCTGGAGGAAGTCGAGGTCGTCGTCGCGGACGGACGCATCCTCACCGCCAACCGGCAGCAGCACCCGGACCTGTTCTGGGCTCTCAAGGGCGCCGGACACAACTACGGCATCGCCACCCGCTTCACCTTCCGCTACGTCGCCCTGCCCGGCCTGGCCACCGTCCGCATCCACCTCTACGGCGCCGACGACCGGCTCGCCGTGCTGCGCGCCTTCCGCGAACGTGCCGTCGACGCGCCGCGTCAGGTCGGCTCCTACCTGCGCCTGTACACCAGCCCCGAGTACTGGTCCCAGCTCCCTGCCGCCCACCGCGGCAAGCCCGTTCTCTCCCTGGCCACCGTCACCTACGGCGACCCGGGCGACGAGCCCCGGCTCACCGCGCCGCTCTTCGAGGGCCCCGAGCCGATCTACACCAGCGTCCGCACCCTCCCGCACGTCACCCTGCAGCACGCCACCGACGACGAGTTCCGCTACGGCCTCAGCCACTACTGGAAGCACGCCTTCCTGCGGGAACTCCCCGACGAGGCCCTGGACGTGCTGCTGCACTGGTCCGACGCCTACCCCGGGCACCCGCTCAACGCCAGCGCCTCGATCGCCCACCAGGTGATGTGCCCCTTCGAGATGTTCGCCGGCTCCCCGGACGCACTCGCCCAGCGCGACGACGCCCTGCCCGAGTTCGGCAACATGCGGTTCGCCGCCAACATCGGCGCCGACTGGGAGTTCCCCGAGGAGAAACCCGAACTCGTTGCCTGGGCACGCGGGTTCAGCGCTGCCCTGGACCCGTGGCAGACCGGAACCTACATCAACTTCACCTCCGTCCAGGGCGACGACGACGTCGCCCGCGCCGTCTACGGCGACAAGTACGAGCGCCTGGTGCACGTCAAGAAGGAGTACGACCCCGACAACGTGTTCCGCCGCGGCCTCGTCGACCTGTCCGACAACGGCGACGACACCTCCGGAACCCGCACATGAGCCCCCGGATCGGCGTCGACGCCAGCAAGCTCCCCGGCTCCGAGCGGCACGGACCCCTGTGGACCCCCGGGCCGTCGAACTCGGGCTGGAGGGAGTCTTCGAGGGAACCGTCGCCGCCGGCCTCAGCGGTCTCGCGCTGAGCCTGTGGACCACCGATCCCGTCTGGCGCGCCGCGCATCCCGACCTGACCGATGGCGAACTCGACCGGGTCCGCGCCCTCACCCGCCGCTACGAGCAACAGGCGCAGGCGGGCGAGCGCGCGGACCGCACCGCCTTGGCCGCCCCGTCCACCGAGCAGGACGCTGTCGACTTCGTCACCGCCAGCGCCGACGAGCTGCGCCGTCGTCTCGTCCGCCTCCAGCAGAAGGAGCACACCGCCGCATGAACACGCCCAGCGTCCCCCTCAACAGGCTGATCGACGTCCACCACCATGCCGAGCTGGAGGTGATGAAGGCCAAGCGCGCCGAACTCGGCGCCCCGCTGCCCTCGTTCGTGCCCGAGTGGACCCCGCAGATCGGCATCGAGCGGATGGATCTGACCGGCACCACTCTGTCCGTCCTCTCCATCCCGGGCGGTGCCTCCTTCTGCCCGCCGGCGGAGCAGGCGGCCTTCACCCGGACCATCAACGAGTCGCTCGCCGATCTGGTCCGCGAACATCCCACCCGCTACGGCGCGTTCGCCTGCCTGCCGATGCCCGACCCGGACGCCTCCGTCAAGGAGGCCGTACACGCCCTTGACGAGCTGGGCCTGGACGGGGTGTGCATGCACACCAGCTACGACGGCGCCTACCTCTCCGATCCCGCCTACACGGACCTGCTCGCCGAACTCGACCGCCGTGGCACACCCGTGTTCACCCACCCCATCCTCCCCGAACCGGTCGCCGACCTGCCGCCGGCCCTCCTGGAGGGAACCTTCGACACCACCCGCATGGCCACCAAGCTCGCCAGCGCGGACGTCTTCGCCCGTTTCCCCGGCATCCGCTTCATCCTCCCGCACACCGGCGGCATGGTCCCTTACCTCAAGTGGCGCATCGCCATGTACAAGCTGACGGGCGCCGACTGGCGCATCGAGATCGACCCGGCCGACGTCCCCCGCGAGATCGCCAAGCTCGACGGCATCTACTACGACACCACGCTCAACATGGGGCCGGTGCAGAAGCTGGAGAGCCACGAGCGGATCCTCTTCGGCACGGACATCCCCTTTTCCTGCGACTCCGTCCTGGGCATCCAGCGCGAGTCCGTCTTCGCCGACGCCGCCGCCCTCGGCCAGGACCACGTCGACGCCATCGCCTACGGCAACGCCTTCCGCCTCTTCCCCAAGATCGCCGAGCGCCTGTCATGACCCTTCTGCTCACCCGCTCCGACGTGCTGCGCATGCTGACCTTCGGCCAGGTCATCGACGCGGTCGAGCACGCACACGCGGAACTCGCCCGCGGCGGAGCCGCCCAGCCGGCCCCGGCCGCCCTGCGCCTGCCCGGCTCCGACTCGGTCTTCGTGCCCATGGCAGCCGCCTCCGCCCATGCGCGCGCGGTCGGGGTCAAGCTGCTCTCCGACATCCCGACGAATGCTGGACGCGGACTCCCCGTCCAGCAGACCACCCTGATGATCACCAACACGGAGACCGGAGCGTGCGAGGCCCTGCTCGACGGCGCCGCGGTCACCCGCTACCGCACGGCCGCCGCGTCGGCCGTCGCCAGCCGCCACCTGGCCAGGCCGGACAGCCGCGTCCTCGGCCTGGTCGGCGCCGGCGCCCAGGCCCGAGCCCATGCCCTCGCCCTGAGGGCCGTCCTGCCCATCGAGCAGGTGCGGATCTGGAACCGCACCCCGGAGCGGGCGGTCGCGCTCGCGGCCGAACTCGGCTCCGAGGGGTTCGGCGCGGAGCCGGTGGACGACATCCGCAAAGCCGTGTCGGGCGTGGACGTGCTGTGCACCGTCACCCCTTCACATGACCCTCTCGTCCGCGGTGCCTGGTTCCAGCCGGGCCTCCACGTCAACGCGGTCGGCGCGCCACCCCGGCCCGACCACCGCGAGATCGACACCGACGGAGTCCTGAACTCCCGTGTCGTCGTCGACTCCTATGCCACCGCGCTGGAGAAGTCGGGGACGTCCTGTTGCCCCTGCACGAAGGAGCCATCAACAAGGAGCACTTCCGCACCGAACTGGGCCAGGTCATCACCGGCATCCGGCCCGGCCGCGAGTCACCCGAGCAGGTCACGCTCTACAACTCCGTCGGTCTCGGCTTGCAGGACGTCGCCACCGCACGCCTCCTCATCGACCAGGCGGCGGAACTCGGGCTGGGGACCCGGGTCGACCTGACGCTATGACACCTGGCGGTGTGCGGGGGCGGTCGACCGATCTGAACCACCCGCGCACTTTGCTGGCCGCACAGCTCGAAAGCACCGGGAACTCAAGCACGGCCTGGGCCTGCCCCACCTGCGGTCTGCCCCCAGGCCTGTTCCGCGATGCGGTCATTCCATACCGCATGACAGAAGAAATCTCGTCAAATCTCTTGACTGGCCCTATCGTTCCATCTAATTTTCGAAGTGCGGTAAATGGCCGGCTCGACGGTGTCGTCGCCCTGGCGTGAACAAGGCCGCTTTGATCGTCGGCGTGCCGCTCGAGGAATTCGGGACGGTCATGGACGGCAACGCTCCTTCCAGCACTTGACAGGCGAAGTGCGCCTATCAGGTTCTGATGTATCGCAGACAATTCGTCGGTAAAGGATAAGACATGAGTCGATCCCCCCGCCACGACTTCCCCGTTCTCTCGCGCGCCGAGCGAGACCGCCGATGGGCGGCCCTCCAGGAATTCATGCGGCGCAACAACATCGAAGGACTGCTTGTCTTCGGCAGCGGCCGCGACAAGTGGGACCGCTACGTGACCAACGAGGTCGGCGGTATCGCAGCGCTTTCGCTGGATGCGGAACCGGCTTACCTGGTGGGGCGATTCCCGCTCCCGCGGTTCGACGAACCGGGGCAGGCGTTCGATCGATGGGTTTCGGATGTGCGGCTCGGCGCGCCCGTCAAGACGATCACGGACTTTCTGCGTGAAAGGGGGCTGGATGGTAAGCGAGTCGGAGTCGTAGGGCTGAGCAGCAGGATCCACGTGGAACCGGCCGGATCGATTCCGTACAGCTCGTGGATCGCCATCACGGCAGCCAACCCGAAGACGCGGTTCGTTGACGTCGCCGAGCAGTTCGAAATGATGACGATGGTCAAGAGCCCCGAAGAGCAGGAGATGCTTCGCAAGGCTGCTGAGATCGGGGACATCGCCTGCCAGGCCTTCATCGATGCCTGCCGGCCGGGTGTGCGAGAAAGCGAAGTGGGCGGTGCGGCGCTCGGAGCCATCGTTGCCGCGGGCGGCTGGATGGCGTTCCCCACCCTGATCATGCGATCCGGACGCAATCGATTCGCCTGGGGAGTTCCCGAGTGGACCTCCATGGGCGGTGGGTCGCGAACGATCCAGGACGGAGACTCCGTGTCAGCCGAACTGTTCTCGTTCTACGGCGGATTCGAGACCCAGCAGCAGATCGACGTTTCGGTCGGTGAGCCCGATGACGACCTGGCATTCGTCGCCGATGTCGCCATGCAGTCCTATCGGCGTGGACTCGAGATCCTGCGACCCGGTGTGAAGTTCTCCCAGCTCTCCGACGCCATGCATGAGCCCCTCGTGGAGGCGGGATGCTGGAACACCGGTCCGCACATTCAGACGGTGTCTCCAGTGATCTTCAACAGCCCCACCCACATCAATGTCGCGGTCGACCCCGGGATGGCACACCTCCCTGCCCTGCCTCCTGAAGTACCGCGCGACGGTGAGTTCACCGTCGAAGCCGGGGTCGCCTTCGCGTTCGAGCCGAATGCTCTGCGGAATCAGCGCCGCGTCTGTATCGGTGGAACTGTTCTCGTCACTGAAAACGGATACGAGGAACTGAACAGTGTCCCCAACCAGCTGCATGTGGTTCCCGCCTAGTAACCGGTGTTGGGCCGGCACGAGAGACTGAATCGCACGCAAAACGGGGGAATTGACCGCAAGAAATCCGCCCCCCTCCTCCACGGGACACGGTCGGCGGCCGACGCGCATCGCGCGGGCGATGCATTACGGCATGGAGAATGATGACCATCTTTGTGCGCACCCGGCGGCTTGGAATCGCCTCCGCTGCCTTGGCTCTTGTCCTGCTGCCGACCGGCTGCGGAGGAGCAAACTCCGGCACCGCAGACCGCAAGCAGACGATGGCCCTGTCAGGGAGCATCAACACCCTGGACCCGGTGCTGTCCACACAGATCCAGAACGACACCCCCTCGTCGATGATGTATGACACCCTGATCGATTATGACGCCAAGAGCAATGTGACTCCGTATCTGGCCGAGAGCTGGAAGGTGTCGCCAGACGTTCGTTCACTGCACTTCACGCTCCGTCAGGGGGTCACCTTCCACGACGGCTCTCCGGTCACAGCGGACGACGTGGTGTACACGCTCAATCGCGTGAAGGCATTGGGCATCGGTGTCGCGTCTCTCACGAGCAGCTACGCGTCGTCGACAGCCATCGATAAGCGCACCGTCGAGATCAAGTTGTCGCGACCCGACTCCAGCTTCCTGGGTGCACTGTCGCGCGTGTACATTCTCAACTCGAAACTGGTCAAGCAGCACGAAGGCTCCGATCACGCACAGGCATGGCTCGCCTCACATGAGGCCGGCAGCGGTGCTTACGCCCTGACCTCCTTCAAGCCGGGAAGCTCCATACAGACGTCCCGCTACGCGAAGTACTTCGACTTCAAGGCGAGCCGCCCCGAGCATTTCGTGCTGCCCAACAGCGAAGAGTCGTCATCCATACGCGACATGCTCCTGTCCGGCGACCTGGACGTCGGGGTGACCATGTCTCCCGCCGATGTGGAGCCGTTCAGGAAGAACAGCTCGTACAAGGTGGTCGAGCTTCCCTTCGCCGCCCAGAGCTACCTGGTCTTCAACAATAAGTCGCCGGTCCTGTCCGACAAGAGGGTCCGGGAAGCAATAACGCTTTCCTACGACTACAAGGGGGCATTGTCCAGCATCCTGCGCGGCAACGGGAAGATCGCAACAGGAGTGGTTCCCAGCTTCTTCTCATGCCACGCGGACTTCCCGACGCCGGCTCAGGACCAGGGTCGTGCCAAGCAACTGCTGAAAGAGGCCGGCGCGAGCGGCCGCACGTTCAACCTGGTCTACCCCGAGGGCCTTTCGGAACTGAAGGACCAGGCCACTCTTCTGCAGTCGAACCTGCGAGACGTCGGCCTGACTGTGAGCCTTCGCTCGGTCACCTTCGCTGCCTACCTCGGCATGCTCAGCAAGCCGCAGACCACGCCCGACATGGCTCTTGTGTGGGATGCGCCGCTGTACCCCGACCCGGGTCAGATGCTGTACAGCAAATTCGACTCGAAGTTCGTGGGGACCGGAGCGAACTACTCGCAATACAGCAACCCGCGTGTCGACAAACTGTTGACTCAGGCGCTATCCGACGCCAGCGAAAGCGACCGCTGCAGTCTCTACAAGCAGGCTGAGACGATCATTCACGACGACTACGCCATCGCGCCGCTGCTCAATGGTACGAATTTGGTCGTGACGCGGGCTGACATCTCGGGAGTGACGTTCAGTCCCATCCATCCCTCAGTCAACCCGCTGTACCTGAAGGTGGGGTAGCGAATCAATGGCGGACCTGCTCATCTTCACGGCCAAGCGCCTGGCGCTCGCCATCGTGACCCTTTGGGGACTTGCAACCATCGTCTTCTTGATGATCAAGGCTATGCCTGGAGACGAGGCACGGGTAGCCGCGGGTCGCGGCGCCTCGCCCGAGTTGGTTGAGCAGGTCCGCCACCGATTGGGACTCGATTCGTCCATCGGTACGCAGTACTTCCCCTACCTCGACCGACTGGTGCACGGCGATCTGGGAACATCGATCGCGACGTTGCGGCCGATCCGGCAGGATCTGACTGCGGTACTCCCGTCCACCGTCGAACTCGTCCTGGCCGCGATGGTGATCAACCTCGTCGTGGGGACCGCCATCGGGGTCGTCGCGGCAAGCTGGCGGGATCGCACACCGGATCTCGTGAGCCGGCTCCTGGCCGTCATGTGGGGTGGAATGCCGATATTTTGGGTCGGCGTGATGTTGCACTACCTCCTGGGGACAAAGCTCGGCCTGGTTCCGTCCACCGGCCAACTCTCCTTCGGAGTCGACGTGCCCACGCGCACAGGCGCGGTGACCATTGACGCGCTGTTGGCCGGTGACCTGCACGCCTTCGGAGACGCCCTGTATCACCTCGTTCTGCCGGCCGCCATCATGGCAGCTCCCTTCTGCGCGGTGACGATGCGAACGGTGCGCTCAGCGATGCTGTCCCAACTCGAACAGGAATACATCCTGGTCGTCATCGCGAAGGGGGCGTCCCGGTCACGGGTGCTGTGGGTCCACGCACTTCGCAACGCGTTGGTCCCGTCCCTCACGATCGTCGGCCTGCAATTCGGATGGATGGTGGGGGGAACCGTCTTGGTGGAGGCCATCTTCACGCGACAGGGAATCGGTTCGTACATCGGCGCAGCCGTGACGCAGAAGGACTCCTTCGCCGTTCTTGGCGGCGTCCTGTTCATCGGGGGTGTCGTCATCATCGCAAGCCTCGTGGTCGATCTGCTGCAGATGGTGCTCGACCCGCGCGTTCGAGCCGCCGAGGGGAGTGCCGCATGAGCACGGTGACCAAGCCGACGATGGTCGGCTCCGCCCTTCTGCGCCGGCGGCCGTCGGCCGACGCCAAGTGGTTCAATCGGGTCATCGTTCTCCTGGCGCTGCTGTTGCTGGTCGTCGCGGTGTTCGGAGATCGCCTGGCGCCTCTCGATCCTTACCGGGTCATGCCCCACGACGCACTGCTTCCGCCAAGCAGCGAGCACTGGTTCGGGACAGACCAGCAAGGGCGGGACGTCTTCAGCCGCCTGCTCGTCGGAGCGCGAAGCACCCTGCTGTCATCCGTCCTCATCGTCGCGGCCGGGGCTCTCATCGGAGTCGCCATCGCCGCACTCGCAGCGTCGCTGCCCAAGTGGCTCGATCAACTCATCATGCGCATCTGCGATATCGCGCTCGCATTGCCGAACATGGTGCTCGCACTGGGCATCGCGATGGCTCTGGGCCCCAGTCTGCGATCGGCGCTGATCGCACTCGTCATCAGCCTGTGCCCCTCATACATCCGCATGTCACGTGTCGTCATGCGGGAGACGATGACGGCAAGTTACTTCGAAGCCGCACGACTCATGGGCGCCTCTCGCTGGCGCATCGTCACCCGGCACCTGCTGCCGAACTCGACGGACTTGCTAGGGGTTCAGGCAGCGTTCGACGTGGGTGGAATGGCACTGATGCTCGGCGGCCTGTCCTTCATCGGTGTAGGCGCTCAGCCTCCCAGCGCGGAATGGGGTGCCATGGCGGCTGACGGTCGCAGCGAAGTGATCACGGCCTGGTGGATGGCGTTCTTTCCAGGCGTCGCCATCACCCTGTCGGTCATCACATTCGGTCTGCTCGGTGAACTGCTGCAGACCTGGCGAGACCCCAACCTTCGGGAGACCTCATGAACACCTCTCCTGAGGCGCGCAGCGAAAACCCCTACGAGTCGCCTTCAACCGACCAAGCCACCGCGCGCACTCCTATTCTGGCGATCGAGGACCTGAGCGTGTCGCTCGAGCGTGAGGGCCGATCGATCACACTCGTCGACCAGGTGAACCTGACCGTGATGCCGAAAGAGCGTGTCGCACTCGTCGGTGAATCAGGATCGGGAAAGACCCTGACAGCTCACGCCGTCATCGGCCTCACCCGCAAACTTCGCGTCGGCGGACGCATCACATTCCAGGGACGAGATCTGGTGTCCATGGAAGAGCGCGAAATGCGGACGATCCGCGGAGCAGAGATAGGCATGGTCTTCCAGGACCCCCTGCGAGCCCTGGACCCGATCACGACCATCGGAGCCCAACTCGCCGAGCCGCTCAGAATCAGGGGCGTCGGCAAGCGCGAGGCCTACGACCGAGCGGCAAGCATCCTCGACGAAGTCGGAGTCGCGCGCGCCAAGGACCGGCTCAAGGCCTATCCGCATGAGTTCTCGGGAGGCATGCGGCAGCGAGTCGTTCTGGCCATGGCTCTCATCGCCCAGCCTCGCGTCCTGATCGCGGACGAGCCCACCACCGCACTGGATGTCAGAGTCCAGGAGCAAGTCCTCGCCCTGATCGACCGCATAGCCGAAGACCGCGAACTCGCCGTTCTCCTGATCACTCACGACCTGGGGGTCGTGTCCGGCTTCGCCGACCGCGCCGCGGTCATGTACGCCGGCCGCATCGTGGAAGAGAACCGTGTGGACAGGCTCTTTCTGTCCCCACGCCACCCCTACACGCGCGGCCTTCTCGGCGCCGTGCCCCGGGTCAGCGGCGATCGAGAACTGATCTCCATTCCCGGTTCCCCCGCCGCGCCCACCAGCCGGCCGGCGGGGTGTGCCTTCCACCCGCGTTGCAGCCAAAGCACCGACGCCTGCGCAGAGATCGTGCCGGCACTTCGCGCGACAGCAGACACAGGGACCGTCGCGTGCCTCGTCGCCGACGTCAGCGCGGCCAAGGGAGTGACATGAGCGCAGTCGTCAAGATCACCGGCCTGAACAAGACCTACCGCGCGCGTGGCAAAACGGTTCCAGTGCTACGCGATGTGACCCTGGAGGTGCAAAGGGGGCAGGTGACGGGACTGGTCGGTGAATCAGGCTCCGGCAAGTCCACCCTGATCCGGTGCTACACAGGCCTGTCCAAGGCCGACAGCGGACAATTGTGGTACGACGACATCGACCTGACGCGCGCGTCGCGCAGCCAACGGCGCCGAGTCCAGCAAGAGGTTCAGGTCGTCTTCCAGGACCCGTACTCCAGTCTCAACCCACGCATGACCGTCGGGAAGCTTGTCGGTGAGGGCCTGGCGATTCATCGACTGGCCGGCGGCTCCGAGGCGCGGGACAGAATCGCCGAAGCCTTGGAGATGGTGGGACTGACCGCCAAGGACATGGAGCGCTACCCGCGATCCTTCTCAGGAGGGCAACGCCAGCGCATCGCGATCGCGCGCGCCATTGTCATGCGCCCCCGCCTCCTGATCTGCGACGAACCCGTGTCGGCTCTTGACGTGTCCGTGCAGGCGCAGGTGCTGAATCTCCTCCTCGACATGCAACGGCAGCTCGAACTGGCTGTCCTGTTCGTCGCGCACGACCTGGCCGTCGTGCACCAACTCTGCGACAGAGTCGCCGTACTGTGCCAGGGCCAAATCGTTGAGCAGGGGTCAAAGCGAGCAGTCTTCGACGGCCCCTCCGCGTCCTACACGCGTGAGCTACTGGAGGCCATCCCGGATCTCCATTCCTTCAAGCGGATGCCCCGGCCCTGAAACCCCTTGGCAGAAGATGAAGAACTGATACACGCTATGCAACAAAGGCGGTCGACGTTGAGAATCGGTTGGGATGTCCATCTGGCTGGCGCTGCTCTGCCACCTGACTTGGTCTCTCCTTTTTCCGCTCTGGCCAAGACCAGAGACCTTGGGCTCGAAGGTGCACTGTTCCGAACGCTGTACGAGATCACGCCCAGCCTCGACAGGTCAGTTTTGTCCGATGTCGCTGATGCGGCAAAAGACTTCGACCTGTACTTGGAATTCGGTGTCGGCATGGTCAATCCATTCATGACCGCTGAACAACCGCATGTGCGCGAGCTCGGAGGCGGCAGTTACCTGGCGGGCATGGAAAGAATGATCGAGGCGGCCGCAGCTGTCGACTGTCATGAACTGTGGACGACCACCGGCCGCTTCAAGCACGGACTCCCAGCCCTCTTCGCAACGGACCGGTTTCGAACGGACACGACGTGGAGCGACCAGCTCGCCGCCACCGAGAACTTTCTCCGTGACCTGGCCCCGTGCCTGCGGCACCATGGCACTCACCTCAACCTCGAGACCCACGAAGAGATCACGACCTTCGAACTCGTGCGCCTGGTGGAAGCAGTCGGAGACGATGTACTCGGGATCACGTTCGACCCGGCCAACGTGGTGATGGTCGGTGAGCACCCTACAGCGGCGGCACGCCGTGTTGCTCCCTATGTCCGGATGACGCATCTGCGTGACATCGCCCTGTGTTTCGCTGATGGCCGACTCACGCGATTCGTCGTTCCGTGCGGCCGAGGGGTGATCGGCTGGGATGCACTGCTGGAGGCATTGCAGGACAGCCCCAGTTCACTGAACGGTTCGATCGAGGCAGTGGGGCACTCGCGTATCCCCTTTGCGATGGACGTCCACGAACCACGATGGCTCGCAGCTCACCCGGACTTGACCGTTTCAGAGTTCGCCAGCCTAGTGGAGTTGACGGAGGCGTACAGGCGAGCTGTGTCGGCTGGCGACAGGCCGGGATTCCATGTACTCAGCAAGCCGGACGACGCTCTCACCCTCGAACGGTTCGCAGTCGAGTGCGCCGACCATCTGAGAGCCGTATCGCAGTCATGAGCCGCGATCACGCGAGAAGCAACTCACGTTAGCCAGCCAGCCCAACTCCGAGGAGTTCTCATGACCTCAATTGCCCACGCTCGAATCAGCGAACTCGCCTCTCTGGTCTCCCAGCCACTCGTACTGCCGGGCGACCCGACCTACGACGTGGCCCGCCGCGTCTGGAACGCCGACGTCGACCGTAAGCCTGCCGCCATCGTTCGCTGCGCATCGGCGACGGACGTCGCGAAGGCGCTGCGCTGGTGCCTCGACAACGACGTCGATGTCACCGTGCGCGGCGGTGGTCACAACCTCGCAGGCACGGCGGTCATGGACGACGCCGTGATGCTGGACATGGGGCCCATGAACCAGGTTTGGTTCCACCCCGACCGCGAGCTGGTCACCGTAGGCGGTGGCTGCCGATGGGGCGATGTGGACCGACCCGCGGCCGATCACGGTGTCGTCGTCCCGGCCGGCGTCGTGTCGCACACGGGCGTCGCAGGTCTGACGCTCGGGGGCGGGGCCGGATACCTCTCCCGCCTCCTGGGCGCAACCGCTGACTACCTGGTGTCAGCACAGGTCGTCCTCGCGAGCGGGGAGATCGTGACCGCATCGGCCGACGAGCACCCCGACCTCTTCTGGGCCCTCAAGGGCGCGGGGCACAACTACGGGATCGTCACTTCCTTCACCTTCCGTCACGTGCCGATTCCCGGCCAAGCAAACGTACGGCAGGCATTCTTCGCAGCCGACGACCGGCTCTCGGTGCTCCAGTTCTTCCGCGACTGGGCGATGACGGCACCGGACTCGGTCACGACGTATGCGCGCCTCCTCGAGGTGCCCCCCTACTGGTCGCAGATTCCCACGCCCCACCGCGGCCGCCCGGTGCTGAACATCACGACCGTTCACTATGGCGACGAGAACGAGTCCTTCCGAATCACCGAGCCGATGTTCAGGGCCGCGGAGCCCGTGTGGTCCCAGTCGTACCAGGTACCCCACGTCCGGCTGCAGCACGCCTGTGACGACGAGTTCCGTTATGGGGTCGGACACTACTGGAAGCACTCCTACCTGACTGCTCTGCCCGACGCAGCCTTCGAAACCATGATCGACTACTCGGACCGGTATCCCGGCCGGCATCTTCAGGCGCACGCGAACATCGCACCGCAAATGCAGTGCCCCTTCGAGATCCAGACCGGCGGCGGCGCGAACTCCCGGGTCGACCCGAACTCGACCTCGATGACCGAGCGCAAGGACCAGTGGGGCGCGAACGTCGGCGCGGACTGGGAATTCGAATCCGAGAAGGCCGAATTGGTGGCGTGGGCAAAGGAGTTCTCCGACAAGCTGGAGGCCTACCAGGGAAGCACCTACATCAACTTCACGAGCGTCCAGGGCGACGAACAACTTGCGCGGCTCGTCTACGGAAACAAGTATGAACGTCTCGCCGCGGTCAAGAAGGTCTACGATCCGAACAACGTGTTCCGCCGTGGCCTGGTGGACCTCGCCTAGGCCGACGACATGACATCACAACACATTCCTGTCGGACTGGACAGCAGCAAGCTCACCGGCGCGCGCGAAGGCGGTCCTCACTGGACACTCGACCGAGCCGCCGAGTTCGGCCTGGACGGGGTCTTCTTCAGATCTGCCTTCGAACTCAGCCGGACGCTCGACCCGGTCGAGATGAGTGACGTCGCCGACCACGCGCGTGACTGCGGCCTGTACCTCGAGGCCGGTATCGCCACCATCAACCCGTTCGCCAGCCCAGAATCTCCAGAGATCCGGGTGCTGGGCGACGGAGACTACACTGCGGGGCTCATGCGCATGATCGAGGCCTGCGCCGCCATCGGCATCCGCGAACTGTGGACCTACACCGCCAATTACCAGTTCCGCATAGCGGGCCTCTACGCGTGCGACCGGTTCCGTACCGATGTGAAGTGGCAGGACCAACTCGACGCCACTCGTAAGTTCGTCGGAACCATCTCGCCTGCCCTCAGGGACCTCGGCGTTCATCTCAATGTCGAAACCCACGAAGAGATAACTTCGTTCGAACTGGTCCGCCTGGTCGAGCGGTGCGGTCCTGACGTTCTCGGGGTCACGTTCGACACGGCGAACGTGCTGGTACGAGGCGAGGATCCGCATGCCGCGGCCACCAGGCTGGCGCCGTACGTGCGCGCCACCCAGATCCGAGACGCCGGCCTGTTCCACACGCCGGAGGGAATCGCGCGCTTCCTGCTGCCTTGCGGCGACGGTGTGATGCGGTGGGAGCACATCCTGGCGACGCTCATCGAGCGCGCTCCGCGCCTGACCCTGTCCATCGAGGGAGCCACACGCACAAACGGAGAACTCCCTCTCTACATCTACAACCCGGTATGGCTGGCAGCACACCCCGACATGACTGTCGAGGAGTTGTCCCAGATCGTCAGGATGGCAAACGAATATGAGGCACGCGTAGCGTCCGGGGACGCACTCGGCGCCGAAGCGCTCCGAAATCCCGTATCAGACGCGCGGTCAGACGAGTTCATCCTCAATTCCGCCGAACACCTGCGGAAATGTCTCGGCAGGATCGGGGTTCTCGGTGAAGGGCTCTCAAACCTTCGGGCCGGAACGGCTCCTACGGAAAAGAACATCGAGTGACGCTCTGTCCATCCCGACGTCAGATACCCGACTTGACTAATCTCATGACGAGTTTGGAGATGTAGCATGGAACTGAGCCGCATTGCGGATGCGCGCAGCTATCCGGTGCCACCCGGCGCGAAGGACAACGCCGCGTATCACAGGGTGCGCCTGCAGGGGCTTGATAGGACCAGCGACCCGGGGTTTTGGGTCGCGTTGGCCACGTATCTTCCCGGGTGCAAGGTGAGTCGTGTCGCGGGGAAGAGCGGCGCCGCCGTCTACCTGGTGACCGAAGGTGAACTCAGGTTCAAGAGGCAGGGGCAGGATGTGCTCCTCGGGCGCTATGACTCCGTACTAGTCGCAGAGGACGAAACGATTGAAGTGATGAATGAATCAACAGACCCGGCACGGATGCTGGTCATTCACACGACGACTGAGAACGCTCGAAAGTATCAGTTGAGTTTCGGCGAAACCTGATCGACGCAACCGGCCTCCCTGTGTGAAAGCTCAGCTGAGCGGCTGATCTTCCGGGCTTGGTGAGGTGAACACCGGCGGTGTTGCCCGACCTGTCGCACGAGGAGCGCCGCTTCGAGCCGCGCAGGCCTCACCTCGCCGCGCGGCGCAACGTCGAAGCCGATGCGTACGGGGAGGCTGAGGCCGCCGGCCTCGGATGTGGGGAGATCTCGAGGGCCGGTGATTGATGGGATCATCTGGTGGTGTGGGCCCAGGGCTGGAGGCGGTCCGCCAACGGGTCTGCGTGGCGTCGGTAGTGGCTGACCATGACACAGGGGGCGTGGTCAACCTGTCGATGGCGCAAGGAGGCCGGCGATGCGCCGCCGCCTCCCCCTCGGGCGGGATCTTCCGGCCACCGGAGCCGCTCCCGGGCGGGACGGAGGAGGCCGTCCCCACGGAGCCGGCCGGGGCGCTGCTGCAGCACATCTGCAACGAGTTCACCTGCCTCGCTGTTCATCGCCTGGCACCGGGACACCCGCGCGCCGGGAGTTCCGTGGTGATCCGTGCACAGGGGCAGGATGGGGAAATGACCTTACAATCCGACGAGACGAGCGCACGGAGCCACAGCGGTATCCAGGTGATCTCGCGGGCCGCCCAGATACTCCGTACGATCCGCGAGACACCCGGGGGGCTGACCCAGTCCGAGTTGGCCCACAGGATTGGCCTTCCCAGGACCACCATCCACAGGATCTTGAGTGCCCTG
>NZ_JBSGBZ010000095.1:0-18216 GCF_053601495.1 Streptomyces sp. NPDC004721 | reverse complement strand
GCCCCGCGGAAGAACTCGACGGTCCGCTTGCTGTCGTTGCGGATGTTGAAGCTCTTGGAGCCCAGACCGCTCACCACGGTGATGCAGCCGTCGGGGTGGGCGGAGAACGACCGCTCGTTGATGAAGATCCGGCCGATCTCGTGGTGGCGGCGCTTGCCCTGCTCGCCGCGCTCGCCTTGCTCGCCGCGCTCGCCTTGCTCGCCGCGCTCGCCCTGCTCGCCGCCGCGGCCGCCGCCCTCGTTGCCCTTGCCCTGTCCGCCCTGTCCGCCCTGTCCGCCCTGTCCACCCTCGCCGCCCATCGGCGCCTGGGCCGGAGCGGGCGCCTGCTGGACGACGGCCGGGGCCGCCTCGGGTGCGGGGGCGGCCGTGGCGTAGGTGATGCCGGTCGCGACGAGCGCTGCTGCGGCGGCGACAGCCGCGGTGACGGCGCTGGAACGGGTCTTGATCATGTCGCTTCTGCTCCTGTCTCAAAGTGGCCGGCTTTGGCAGTCGGCATGTGAATGAACGTAATAAAAGCCTCACAGACTGTCATTTCGGGCCAATGGGAGGGGGTGGTGCTGTGGAGCCGAACGGGGGACCCAGGGCGCCCGCACGCCCGGTTTTCCGGCTGCTGACGGCGCGTCAATCTTCGTTGGATGCCCGGCGGGTCGGTGATCGACTAGGCCTTCAAGGTGATCTCTGACGCCCGCTCACCCGTGCGGCAGCGAGTCGCCTGGAAACGGGGGCGCGAAAGGGCCAAGGGCGACGAGACCGCCTGACGCACCGCCACGCGCGGTCGCTGTCTCGTGGAGTGCCCGGCGCAGGTCGCGGCGTCGTTGACGCCGTCGCCGGCCATCAGCACCTTCCGGCCGGCCTGCTCCATCTCCCGTACCTGCCCACCTTTTGTCCTGCGGGAGCAGAGCGGCGCGGACGTCGGTGACGCCCTCTACGACAACCTGCGTCTCGGCGTCCGCGACGTCCGGGCCGAGCGTCCCGTAGGAGCCTCTGCCGACTGAACTGATGGCCTGCGGCCGGGCGTCGGCCTGCGCGGCGAGGCGTACCCGCGCTGGGTGTGGCGCGCCCGGGATGCCGGTCCGGTCCGGCGGGGGCGTCGTCTCGGTCAGGTGTGGGCCGGGGCGGGGCGCAGGGCGAGCAGGGCGGCGTCGTCGGTGCAGTCGGCGGCCAGTCCGCCGAGCAGCTCGTCGCAGAAGACGTCCAGGGGTTCGCGGGCCAGTGCGGCGGTGTGCTGGCGCAGCCGGGCGAACCCGCGGTCGAGGGATTCGGCGCGGCGCTCGATCAGCCCGTCGGTGTAGAGCAGCACGGTCGAGTACGGCGGCAGCTCGTCGATGGCGGTCGGGCGCTGGTGCCCGGGGTCGAGGCCGATCAGCAGTCCCGCGCCCGTCTCCAGATAGCGGGTGTCGCCCTCGGCGGTGGTCAGCAGCGGTGGCAGGTGCCCGGCGCAGGAGTGATGTAGCCCCCAGGGGCCGCTCATCTCAGGGGGGTCCTTGACGAGGGCGTAGATACACGTGGCGGTCGCCTCGTGCTGCAGTGTGTGGCTGGCGATGTCCAGGCGGCGCAGGACGTCGCCGGGGGGCTCTTGGCGGTCCACGGCGATACCGCGCAGCATGTTGCGCAGGGCGCTCATGTCGATGGCCGCTTGCAGGTCGTGGCCGGTGACGTCGCCGATGACCAGGGCGGTGTTTCCCCGCGGCAGCACGAAGGCGTCGTACCAGTCACCGCCGACCTGCGCGACGGCCTGCGCGGAGGCGTAGCGGGCGGCGATCTGGAGGTTGCGGACCTGCGGCAGCTCGGGCAGCAGGGCGCGCTGGAACCGCTCGGCGATGCGCTGGGTCTGCTGGTACAGCCGCGCGTTGTCGACTTGCACCGCCAGGCCGCGGACCAGTTCCTCGATGAGGGGGAGATCGTCCTCGGTGAACGGGTGGTCGGGGTCGGTGCGCGACACGGTCAGGGCGCCGAGGACCTCCCGCCGCGCCCGTAGCGGGGTGATGACGGCGCTGTGCGCGCCCAACTGCTCGAACAGTTCCAGCTGCCGCGCGTGCAGCGGGTTCACCGCCCGGCTCGGCGGGCACATGTCGGCGATCAGCAGCGGACCCGCCCCGCGCAGCACCCGCGGCAGCGGCCCGCCCGCATCCTCGGGCACCGGCGGAAGCAGTCCTTCGTAGCCACCCGGAATCAGGGCCTCGGGGGTGCGGTGGACGACGACGGCCCGCTCCAGCCGGCCGCACTCGTCGAGCAGATCGACCACGCACCAGTCGCCCAGCCGCCCGGTCAGCACGCGGCACGCTCGCCGCAGTCCGTCCAGCAGGTCCAGCGTGCTGGCCAGCGCCGCTTCGGCGTCCGCCAGCAACGTCAGACGGCCCAGCCGCGCTTTGTCGTCCTCGCCCTTGCCCATGCCATACGTCTTCCCCGCCCTGAACCTGCCACGACAGGACTGTCCTCCCTATGACGCTGACGGTGCGCTCCACCACGGCGTGCAGCGGGCCGGGTGGGGGTCGTCACCGCGGTCTGTCATGTCAGGTCCGGATCCGCAGAACCTTCACCTGGTCCGCATCGAACTGTTCGAAGTGGAACTTCAGGCCGGCGAAGGGGCTGCCCGGGAAAACCACGCCCCGCGCAGTTCCGGCGGCTGGGCCGCGGCACTCGCCGACCGGGCCGTCGGTTCCGCGCTCCAGCACATGCATGCCGAGCCCGCGACGGCCTGGACCGTCGAGCGGCTGAGCCGGCGGGCCGGCATGTCCCGGGCCGCGTTCTCCCGGCGCTTCACCGAACTCGTCGGGCGCCCGCCGATGACGTACCTGACCTGGTGGCGGATGACCACGGCCGAACGGATCCTCCGCGGCGACGACGACGCGCCGCTCCAGACCGTCGCCGAACGAGTGGGGTACCGCTCCGAGTTCGCCTTCAACCGTGCCTTCAAGCGCGAGTTCGGCGTCAGTCCGGGCGCCTACCGGCGGCAGGGCGCGGGCTCCCGAGCTCCTGCCTGACGATGGACTACGACAGCCGAGACGGCCGCGCGCCCGGAAGTGAGGGAAAGCCCCCGACGGGTCCGAAGCCGGCCCGGGCGGATTCGGCCACACTCATGCCACCACTCCTTCCGCCCACCGCGGCGGGGGCTCTCGTGCTGGTCCGGCTCGTCCCGGCGCGACACCACCTATCATCCCTCCGGACCAGTTGCCCCGCAGCCTCCCCCGAAGCGGCCCCGCGGCCGCCGCACACCCGCCGGATTCCTCGCCATCAGGCCGCTGACCAGGGCGGAACCGGTCGGCACCCAGCCGCGCACATGTGGCCGGCAACCATGGCCGACGCGCACGACGCGCTGCTGCCGCCGGACACCTTCCACCTGCCGGTGGGCCGCCCCGTCACCCACAAGGTCCACCGCGACACCGCGCGCTCCTCCCGGCTCGTGCTGCCGTTCACGACGGTCCCGGCGACGGACGCGCCACGGCAGGCCCCCCTCAGTCGCCCGGCCGCTTCATGGAGCGGGAGCGTCGGTGGGCCGCGACCCGTTCGCGGGTCGCGCACCGCCGGGAGCAGTAGCGGCGTTCGGGGCCGCTGCCCTGGGTGATGAAGACGTTCCGGCAGCTGGGGGAGGAGCAGACCCTGCCGGGCGGGCGCTGACGGTCCCAGAGGATCATCGCCGGCACGGGGATGGGCCTGGTCTTCGCGCCGACCACGGCGGTCGTACTCGGTTCCGTGGACGCGCACCATCGGGGCAAGGCCTCCGGCGCCAACAACACCGTCCGCGAGATCGGGGGCGCCCTCGGCACCGCCGTACTGAGCGGCGTCTTCGTCCACTACGGCAGCCCCCGCGGCCCCCAGGACTTCGTCGACGGCATGCGCCCGGCGATCTGGATCGGCGTCGCCGTGGTGCTAGTCGGCGCACTGTGCGCCCTGGCGATCCCCCGGACGGTGACGGCGAAGAGGATCCCCGCCGCCGAGGAGCAGGAGAACGAGCGGACTCCGAGCCCGGCCGGCGCGTGAACTCGCCCGCTGTGCACCCGACTTGGCATGCCCAACGGGCATCCGCCGGGGAGACCCGCTCAAGATCGACGAGCGCCGGTGGGAGCCGTGTGCGCACGGTGGAGGTAAGCGGCGGGCGACTGTCCTGGTGCGGGGTCGCCTCGCGCGCGCATCGTTACGCACATGGGGAAAGCATCATGACCAAGAGCACCGTGCGGACCTCCGCCCCTCCGAGCGCCCTGGCGGATCCGCTGCTGAACCACGGAGTGGCGTTCACCGAGGCGGAGCGGGACGAGCTGGGCCTGACCGGGCGGCTGCCGTCGGGCGTGCTGACACTCGAGCAGCAGTCGCGGCGCGCCTACGACCAGTTGCAGGCCCAGGGCGGCGACCTGGCCAAGAACGTGTTCCTCGAACAGCTCCACGACCGCAACGAGACCCTGTACTACCGGGTGCTCACCGATCACCTGGTGGATCTGTTGCCCATCGTGTACGACCCCACGGTCGGCGAGGCGATCGAGAAGTACTCCCACGAGTACCGCCGCCCCCGGGGTGTCTTCCTGTCCGTCGACCGCCCGGAGGACATCGAGAAGGCCTTCGCCACGCTTCGGCTCGGGCCCGAGGACGTGGACCTGATCGTGTGCACGGACGCGGAGGAGATCCTGGGCATCGGCGACTGGGGTGTCGGCGGGATCCAGATCTCGGTCGGCAAGCTGGCCGTGTACACGGCGGCCGCCGGCATCGACCCGCGCCGCGTCATCCCCGTGTCGCTGGACGTGGGCACGGACCGCGCGTCCCTGCTGGAGGACCCGCTGTACCTGGGCAACCGGCACCACCGGGTGCGCGGCGCCGGCTACGACGCGTTCATCGAGAGGTACCTGCGGATCGCGTCGTCCATGTTCCCCGGTGCGCTGCTGCACTTCGAGGACTTCGGCCCCAGCAACGCCCGGCGCATCCTGGAGACCTACGGCGGCACCTACCGGATCTTCAACGACGACATGCAGGGCACCGGGGCGATCACCCTGGCCGCGGCGCTGTCGGCCGTCAAGGTCAGCGGTGTGCCGATGCGTGAGCAGAGGCTCGTGGTCTTCGGCGCCGGCACCGCCGGTGTCGGTATCGCCGACCAGTTGCGCGACGCCATGATCCGTGACGGCGCGAGCCGCGAGCAGGCCACCGCACAGGTGTGGCTGATCGACAAACAGGGCCTGCTCACCCGTGACATGGCCGATCTGCGCGACTACCAGCAGCCGTACGCGCGCGATCCTGCGGAGGTCGTCGGCTGGGCGGGTGACGGCGGCGCGATCTCCCTGGTGGAGACCGTGCGCCGGGTCGAACCGACCATCCTGCTCGGCACCTCCACCGTGCACGGGGCGTTCACCCGCGAGGTCGTCGAGGCCATGGCCGCCGGCACCGAGCGGCCGATCATCTTCCCGATCTCCAACCCCACCTCGCGCATCGAGGCCATGCCCGCCGACGTCATCGCCTGGTCCAACGGCAAGGCCCTGGTCGCCGTCGGCATCCCCACCGCGCCCGTGGACCACGGGGGAGTGACCTACCGGATCGCCCAGGCCAACAACGCGCTGCTGTATCCCGGCCTGGGTCTGGGCACGATCGTCTCCCGCGCGTCGCACGTGACCGCCGGCATGCTGCTCGCGGCCGCGCAGGCGGTGGCCGACCAGGTCGACGTCTCCACGCCGGGAGCCTCGCTGCTCCCGCCCGTGGAGAACCTGCGCGAGTCGTCGGCGCTCACCGCGGCAGCCGTGGTCCGCGCGGCCGTCGGCGAAGGCGTCGCCGCCCGCGAACCCGCCGATCCCGACCGGGCGGTCCGCCAGGCCATGTGGCAGCCCGTCTACGCGGGCGGAGCGGATTCATGACGCCGCCCGGCCCCGGCGCGACCCCGGACGGCGATGCCCGGGACGACCGCGTCCCGAAGATCCGCGATCTGCCCGTCGGACTGCACGCGACCGGCACGCGGCGGGAGACCGACTCGATGGGCGCCGTCGACGTCCCGGCCGACCGGTACTGGGGCGCGCAGACCCAGCGTTCGCTGATCCACTTCTCCATCGGGGACGACCGGATGCCCAAGGCCGTCTACCACGCCTACGGCCACGTCAAGAAGGCCGCCGCGATCGTCAACGGGCGGGCCGGACGACTGCCGGCCTGGAAGGCGGGCCTGATCGAGAAGGTGGCGGACGAGGTCATCGCCGGCGAACTCGACGACCACTTCCCGCTGTACGTGTGGCAGACCGGGTCCGGGACGCAGTCCAACATGAACACCAACGAGGTGATCAGCAACCGCGCCATCCAGCTCGTCGGCGGCGAACTGGGCAGCAAGACACCCGTCCACCCCAACGACCACGTCAACATGGGGCAGTCCTCCAACGACACCTTCCCCACCGCCATGCACATCGCCGCGGTCAAGGCCGTCCGCGGGCGCCTGCTGCCCAGCGTGCGGGAACTCCAGCGGGCGATCGAGGCCAAGGCGGAGCAGTGGCACGACGTGGTCAAGACCGGCCGCACCCATCTGGAGGACGCCGTGCCGCTCACCGCCGGACAGGAGTGGTCCGGCTACGCCCACCAGCTCGAGCAGGCGGCCCGCCGGGTCACCGGATCGGCGGAGGGGCTGTACGAGCTGGCCATGGGCGGCACCGCGGTCGGGACCGGGCTCAACGCCCCGCCCGGATTCGGCGAGCGGGTCGCCGTCGAGATCGCCTCCGCGACCGGCCTCCCGTTCACCACCGCCGAGAACAAGTTCGCGGCCCAGGGCGGTCTGGACGCCATGGTCGGTGCCTCGGCCGGGCTGAGGGCGCTGGCCGTGCCGCTGATGAAGATCGCGAACGATATCCGCTGGCTGGCCTCCGGACCCCGCTGCGGCCTGGCCGAACTGAGCCTCCCGGCGAACGAGCCGGGCTCCTCGATCATGCCGGGCAAGGTCAATCCGACCCAGTGCGAGGCGATGGTCATGGTCTGCATCCAGGTGCTGGCCGAGGACACCGCCGTCGCCTTCGCCGGCTCGCAGGGCAACTTCGAGCTCAACGCCATGCGCCCGGTCATCATCAACAACTTCCTGCACGCGGCCACCATCCTCGCCGACGCGTGCACCAAGCTGCGCCAGTACTGCATCGAGGGCACGCGGCTCAACCGAGACCAGATCGACAGGTACGTCGACCGGTCACTGATGCTCGTCACCGCGCTCTCACCGGTCATCGGCTACGACAAGGCCTCGGCCATCGCCCACAGAGCCGACGACGAGGGCACCACCCTGCGCGAGGCCGCACTGGCCTCCGGCTACGTCACCGCCGAGGAATTCGACCGCGTCGTCGACCCGGCCGCCATGGTCGGCGCGGCCGGGCGCCACGGCTGAACGCGCCGTCACGCTTCGGGCCCGCCCGCCGAACGGGAGATCGCCGGGCCAGGTTTCGCGTGGCTGGGGCACATTGGAACCATGCACATACGGCAGCGCCTCGACCGGCCGCGGCAGCCGCGGCGTTCGCGCCACGCGCTGGTGGCGATTCCACTGGTGCTGATCGTCGCGATCACCCTGGGGGACATCCACTCGCCGGAATCCGTCCACCTCGGCCCGCTGCTCGTCGTAGCCCCCGCCATCACCACCTCGTTCGGTGGTTACCTGCTGACCGGACTGATCGGGGGGCTGGCGGTGGGAGCGCAGGTGGTCATCGCGGTGGTCCAAGGAGGAGTGAGCAGCACCAACCACATCTCGCAGCTCATCGCGCTCGCGATCCTCTCGGTCTTCTGCATGGTCGTGTGCTTCTTCCGGGACCGGCGCAACGCGGAGCTGGCCCAGGTGCGGTCCGTGTCCGAGGCCGCCCAGAGAGCCCTGCTGCGCCCGCTGCCCGACCACCTCGGCGACCTGCACATCGCCTCCTCGTACCTGGCGGCCGAGAAGGAGGCGTGCATCGGCGGCGACCTGTACGCGGTGACGCGCACCGGGGACCGTACACGGTTGATCGTCGGCGATGTGCGGGGAAAGGGGCTGGCCGCGATCGGGGAGGCGGCCACGCTGCTCGGCTCGTTCCGGGAGGCCGCGCACCACCACGCCACGCTGCCCGCCCTCGCGGAGGCCCTGGACCGCAGCGTCTGCCGCTACCTCACCGAATTCCCGGAAGCGGACGGGGAGGCCCAGGAGCACTTCATCACGGCGCTGCTGTTGGAGATCCCCGAGCACAGCCCGGTGGCCCGGGTCGTCCACTGCGGGCACCCGCCGCCCTTCCTGATCCGGCAGGGTCACGTCGTCTCCGTGACGAGCACCCGCCCGGCGCCTCCGCTGGGCATGTCGGGACTCCGGCCGGACGCTTACGACACGCATGCTTTCTCGTTCCACCCCGGTGACACCCTGCTCCTCTACACCGACGGCGTCGTGGAGGCCCGCGACCGCGGCCGGGTCTTCTACCCGCTGCAGGAACGGGTCGCGCAGTGGACCAAGTGCGGACCCAGGACACTGGTGCAGCGGGTGGAACAGGATCTTCTCGCCCACACCGACGGGGCTCTCGGCGACGACGCCGCCATCCTCGCAATCCGGCGCGCACCCGCGCCGCACACCGGCCTCCACCTCACCCATCGGGTGCACGAAGCGGTCTGACGTGGCGCAGGAACGCGGCGACCGCGGGAGACAGGTCGCCGCGCGGATGGACGACTCCGACGGTCCAGGCCGGCGCGTGCGCGGCGAAGGGGCGGACCGGGAGCTCCGGGAACCGGGCCGCGAGCGACGGGGGCATGATGCACATGCCGAGGCCGTGCCGGACGAGATCGGCGGCCGCGAGCAGGTCGTTCACCTCGAACGTGACGGTGCGTTCCAGGGACGCCGCCCGGAAGGCCCTGTCGACCTCGTGCCGCACCGCCCAGCCGGGAGAGAAGTCCACCAGCGGCAGCCCGGCGGCCTCGGCCAGGGTCACCGGACCCTCGGGCGGAAGACCGTCCGGCGCCGGCGCGGTCGCCAGGACCATCTCCTCCCGTGACAGCAGCCGGGTCGAAAGACCACGCGGCACCGGGGTGTCCAGAGCGGTCACGGCCAGGTCGACGGCACCGTCGCGCAGCGCCTGCGGGATGTCCGCGGCCGGGGCCTGGCGCAGCCGCACCACCACGCCCGGGTGCTCCCGGTGGAAGTCCGCCAGCGCCGCCGCCAAGCCGCCGTGCAGCCCTTGCATCACACCGATCGTGATCTCCCCGTGCAGCTCGCCCTGGGCGAGGTCGACGGCGGCCCTGGCCTCATCGGCAGCGCGCAGGGCGGCGCGGGCGGCCGGCAGGAACGCGCGCCCCGCCGGGGTCAGCGACACCCGGTGGGTGGTGCGGTGGAACAGCGCCGCGCCCAGTTCGCGCTCCAGGGCGCGGACCGTGCTGGAGACCGCGGACTGCGCGACGTGCAGCCGCCGGGCCGCGGCGCTGAACCCGCCTTCTTCGGTGACCGCGACGACGACCTTCATCTCCCGAAGATCCATGGCCGGCCTTCCCTCGGTCATCTCCTACACAGATAACCATCATCTCTGATTATCTCCGCGCAACGGGAAAAAAGGGATCCGCCGACTCGTTGGCACCAGAAGGCGGTGAACGAGGCCAACGAAGGACCGGGGCTGTTCCACCGCCGCCGGAATCCACCGTCGAGACAGTCGAGGACGGGAGTGCTCTCATGCCGCCGACGTCGGCCACGGGTCCGCGTACGGACCGCGTGTCCGCCCCGAAGACCCAAGGGCCCGAGCGTCCGGACACCGTATTCCGGTACGGCGCGGGGTTCTGGACGGTTGCCGCGGTGTTCGTGACCGCGATGGCGTTCTCCACCGTTCCCACACCGCTGTATCCCCTGTACGAGGCCCATGACGGGTTCTCCACGTTCACGGTCACCATCGTGTTCGCCGTCTACGCGGTCGGAGTGCTGATCAGCCTGCTGCTCGCCGGGCACGTCTCGGACTGGCTGGGCCGCAAGAAGGTCATGGTGTCGGCCCTGGCACTGGAACTTCTCGCCGCCGCCCTGTTCCTGTCCGCGCCGGACCTGCCGCTACTGGTCGTCGCCCGGCTGGTCACCGGTCTCGGCGTCGGCATGCTGACGGCGACCGCCACCGCCTATCTTCAGGAACTGCACAGCGCCCACCGGCCCGGCGCCTCGGCACGGCGGTTCGAGATCGTGTCGACCGCGGCCAACATCGGCGGACTCGGCCTCGGGCCCATCGCCGCGGGAGTGCTCGCCCAGTATCTGGGCGCGCCGCTCCGGCTGCCGTACGCGGTCTTCGTCGTGCTGCTGCTGACCGGCGCGGCCGCCATCGCGCTGATGCCCGAGACCGTCGACAAGCCCGCGGTCAGGCCGGCCTACCGCCCGCAGCGAGCCGGGACGGCCCTCGGCGACCCCGGATTCCTCGCCGCCGCGGCGGCCGGGTTCACCTCCATGGCCGTGTTCGGCCTGTTCACCTCCGTGGTCCCCGGATTCGTCGGCGCGACCCTGCACCACCCGTCACGGGCGCTCGCCGGACTGGTCGTGTCCGCGGTGTTCGCAGCCGCGGCGGCGGCACAGACGGGCACCGGCCGGTTCGGCGCCCGGGCGCGCTGGTACATCGGGCTGCTCGCCCAGGCCGTGGGCATGGCCGTCCTCACGGTCGGCATCCGCCTCGCCAGCCTGCCCGTGTTCCTGCTCGCCGGGATCATCGCCGGGGCCGGCGCGGGCGTGCTGTTCAAGTCCGCCGTCGGGCAGGTGGCCGACATGGCGGCGCCGGCCCGGCGCGGCGAAGCCCTCGCCGGTCTGTTCCTCGCCTCCTACCTCGGTCTCGCGCTGCTGCCCGTCGGCCTCGGCGCGGCCAGTCGCACCATGAGCCTGTCCGATGCGACGACGTGGTTCACCGCAGTCGTCCTCGCGCTGCTCGTCGCCGTCGCCGTACGTGGTCGCCGCCAGGGCCCCACCGCGGCCGGCGAGCCCGCTCCAGGGCACGGGCGGTGAACCCTGCCGGGCAGTGCCCGTAGGCCCACCCGGCCGGTCCGGGAGCAGCCGACCACCCCGACTACCCGTACGCCGGGTCGGCGGCGACCTGGATGTCGAGCAGCAGGGGACCGCTGCGCCGGGCGAGGTCCGGCAACAGACACGCTGTGGATCGGACCGGGCCACCACCTCGTGCACTATCCCGTCTCCGCCGGGGCACCCCGAGTGCGACGGCTGGGACCGGCGGCTGACCGACCTCATCCGCGCCGCCGGCGCCCCCGGCCGCTGGGCGCTGCTGGACAGGCGCCCCGGACCCGGTGGTCCGAGGCGAAGGCGGTCGCGATGACCACCGGCCTGCCGATCGTCGCCGTCCCGACGACCTACGCCCCGCCCGGCTCCGAGGCGACCAACACGCCGTGCGATGAGCCGCGGCTCATGGCACCGGCGCGTGCCCGCCGGTGGCACGGGTGCGGGAGGCGTCGATCTCCGCGTAGGCCTGCTCGCGGCCCTCCCAGTGGGAGCCCTCGACGGACTTGCCGGGTTCCAGGTCCTTGTACACCTCGAAGAAGTGGGTGATCTCCAGCCGGTCGAAGAGGGGGATGTCGTCGATGTCCTGCACGTCCGCGTAGCGCGGATCATGCGCGGGGACGCAGAGGATCTTCTCGTCGGGGCCGCGTTCGTCCTTCATGGCGAACATGCCCACCGCCCGGCACTCGATGGTGCAGCCGGGGAACGTCGGCTCGCCGGTCAGCACGAGCGCGTCCAACGGGTCGCCGTCGCGGCCCAGGGTGCCGTCGATGTAGCCGTAGTCCGCCGGATACTGGGTGGAGGTGAACAGCAGCCGGTCCAGCCGGATGCGGTGCAGTTCGTGATCCATCTCGTACTTGTTCCGGGACCCCTGGGGGATCTCCACGATCACGTCGAACTCCATGGTGTCCTCCTGGTGGCGGAAGCCGTCTCGCCGTGCGGCACCAGGGCGTGCGGCCATACGTGCCGGGCGGGCATGGGCGGACCGGGCCGTAGCCGGGAGCGAGGGTCGGTCGGCGTGGGCATCGTTCCTCCTGGTCACATCCGTTGGACCAGGGACCGTCAGCGGCATCATGCCGCGGTCTCGGTGAGCCCCATCACCGACGCGCTCGGCGCGTTCCGCAGGTGCCCGGCGGATCGCCGTCGCAGGCATCCAGCGTACGCCGAACAGGCATCGTCGACACCGCGACCAGGTCGCCGTCGCCGCACACCTCAGCGCAGGCGCCACTGCGCCGTATGACCTGGTGCGCTGCCCCTTGTGCCGGGTACTCGGAAGGTCTTCCGGTGAAGGAGTGATGGGCTCATGGCAGGAGACGACGACTTCTACACCCGGGATCGTCCGGAGAACCCCGACCTCGAGGAGGACCGCCCGCGCGGTGGCGGTGGCGAGCCCGCCAGTCCCGGTGCGCTCAGGTCCTTCTGGATCTTCTACATCGCGGTGGCGGCGGTGATCGTAATTTTGTTCGTGATCCTCATCTGACGCAGGGCGGCCTGCTCACGGCCGACGTTCCGCGGCGCTCACCAGGCCGTGGGTGACGAGTCCGTACAGCAGGTGCGGCACCACGTCCGACACCCAGTCCGCTCGCCGGGCTCCCAGCCGTGCCAGCGGCAGGTCCGCGGCGGCCATGGCCAGGGCACCGGTGACCACGCCCCCCAACCACCAGGGCATCCGGACACCCGCACTGCGGGCCAGGGGCGACGGCCGCTCCCGTACCGCAGCCCACGGCGATGCCGGCCAGCGCACCGAGACCGGAGAGCCGGTTGTCCCGGCTGCTTCCCGTTCCGGGGACCGGATGCCCCAGGTCCCGCGCGATCTCGTCCACCACCTGCGCGGGGGCCTCGCCGGCCGGTCTTCCCCGCCACGCCATGTCGGCGTAGGTCACGGCGTTCAGCACGGTCGTTCCGGCGGCACCGGCCGCGCCACCCCGCACGATGCTCCCGATCATGTCGGGGCGGGTTCCCCTCACCCGTGGGTGCGAACCGCACGGCTGCGGGTGGCGCGCGGAAGGCCGCCGCGGGCGGCCGGGGGTGGCATACCCTCGCCTGTCTTGGGCACTCGGGCCTCGTCATCCCGAGGGGCGGACGGCCGCGACCAGCGACCGCGCCACGAAACCGTGACCGATTACTGGCGGAACCGGCGGCCCGCACGGATTCCGACGGCGGGAGGAGAGCGTGATGACGAGCGACACCGAGACCGGCAAGGTCACCGGCACCTCGCGCAGCCGGCTCGTCGGCCGACGTCCCCTCGCCCTCCAGTGACTCCCACACCTGTGCCCCACCCCGCCGAGTTGAACGTGGCCGGCCTGGAGGCAGCCCTGCTCGCCGAGGCCGACGCCGAGGTCCGCTTCGACGCGGGCAGCAAGGGCGCGTACGCCACCGACGGGTCCAACTACCGCCAGGTCCCGATCGGGGTCGTCGTCCCACGCGACGTCGAGGCCGGTGCCCGGGCCGTCGAGGTGTGCGCGCGGTTCGGCGCTCCGGTCCTGTCCCGCGGCGGCGGGACCAGCCTGGCCGGTCAGGCGACCAACACAGCCGTGATCGTCGACTGGACGAAGTACTGCCACGCACTGGTGTCGGTCGACCCCGGCAGCCGTACCTGCGTCGTCGAGCCGGGGATCGTCCTGGACGAGCTCAACCGGCAACTGGCCGGCCACCGCCTCCAGTTCGGTCCCAAACCGTCGACGCACACCCACTGCGCGCTGGGCGGCATGATCGGCAACAACTCCTGCGGGGCGTCCGCGCAGGCGTACGGCAAGACCGTGGACAACGTACGCCGACTGGAGATCCTCACCTACGACGGCGCACGGATGTGGGTGGGGCCCACCTCGAAGGCCGAGCGGACGCGGATCGCGGCGGAAGGCGGCCGCGGGGCCGAGATCTACGCCGGTCTCGACCGCATCGTCACCGAGTACCTCGCGGACGTGCGGCACGGCTACCCGGACATCCCGCGCCGCGTCTCCGGCTACAACCTGGACTCCCTGCTGCCGGAGAAGGGCTTCGACGTCGCCAAGGCCCTGGTGGGCAGCGAGGGCACCCTCGTGACCGTGTTGCGCGCCGAGCTGGACCTCGTGCCCGTGCCGCCGTTCCAGTCGCTGCTGGTCCTCGGATACGACGACATCTGCTCCGCCGCCGACGACGTCCCGCGCCTCCTCGAGCACAGCGAGCCCGGCCAACTGGAGGCCCTGGACGACCGGATGGCGCAGTTGATGCGGGAGGAGCACGCCTATCTCGACTCCCTCCGCGCCCTGCCGGAGGGGAACAGCTGGCTGCTGGTGCAGTTCGGCGGCGACAGTCAGGAGGCGGTGGACGATCAGGCGCGGGCGCTGCTGCGGGCGGTGGGCCGCGGTGAGAAGGACTCGGCCGTGGCCTTCTCCGACGACCCGGAGCGCGAACAGGAGATGCTCAAGGCCCGCGAGGCGGGGCTGGGGGTGACGGCCCGTCCCCCGGACGGCCGGGAGACCTGGGAGGGCTGGGAGGACTCCGCCGTTCCGCCCGACCGCCTGGGGGACTATCTGCGCGATCTGAAGGGGTTGTTCGACGAGTTCGGCTACGACCATCCGTCGCTCTACGGCCACTTCGGGCAGGGCTGTGTGCACACCCGTATCCCGTTCGCGTTGAAGACCGCCGAGGGCGTGGCCGAATTCCGCTGCTTCCTGGAGCGCGCCGCCGACCTCGTGGTGTCCTACGGCGGATCCCTCTCCGGAGAGCACGGGGACGGACAGGCGCGCGGCGAACTGCTGACCCGAATGTTCGGCGAGCGGCTCGTCGCCGCCTTCGGCGAGTTGAAGGCCCTCTTCGACCCCGGCAACCGTATGAATCCGGGGAAGGTCGCCGAGCCGAACCCGGTCGACGGACAACTGCGGCTGGGCCCCGCCTGGCGGCCCGCCACCGTAGGGCACCACTTCGGCTACCCCGAGGACGAACACTCCTTCACCCGCGCCGTGATGCGCTGTGTCGGCATCGGCAACTGCCGCAGCCACCAAGGCGGCGTGATGTGCCCTTCCTACCGGGCCACCAAGGAGGAGGAGCACTCCACTCGGGGCCGTGCGCGGCTGCTGTTCGAGATGCTCGACGGCCACGCGGACTCCGCCGTCCAGGACGGCTGGCGCTCCACCGAGGTCCGTGATGCCCTGGACCTCTGCCTGGCCTGCAAGGGCTGCCGGTCGGACTGCCCGGTGGGCGTCGACATGGCCACGTACAAGGCGGAGTTCCTGGCCCACCACTACGCGGGCAGGCCGCGCCCGGCCGCCCACTACTCGATGGGCTGGCTGCCGCTCTGGGCCCGCCTCTCCCGCCTCGCCCCCTCCCTGGCCAACACCGCGCTGCACGCGCCCGTCCTGTCCCGCGCCGGCAAACGGCTCGCCGGCGTCGACGGCGCGCGCCAGGCCCCGGTGTTCGCGCGGGAGTCCTTCCTCCAGTGGTGGCGGGCCCGAGGCGGCGCGGAGCCGGAACCCGGTGACCCCCGGGCCGTGGTGCTGTGGCCCGACACCTTCAGCACCTACTTCCACCCCGCGATCGCCCAGTCGGCCGTCCGGGTCCTGGAGGACGCCGGATTCCGTGTCGCCGTCCCCGGCCGGCCCGTGTGCTGCGGACTGACCTGGATCTCCACCGGGCAACTGCACACGGCCGAGAAGGTGCTGCGGCACTCGCTCGACGTCCTGCGCCCCTGGATCGAGGCGGGCACCCCCGTCATCGGCCTCGAACCCTCCTGCACGGCGGTGTTCCGGGCGGACGGACCCGAACTCCTGCCCGACGACCAGGACATGCGGCGCCTCGCCGGCCGGTTCCGCACCTTCGCCGAGCAGCTCGTCCGCCACGCGCCCGAGGACTGGCGGCCGCCCGCCCTGTCCCGGCAGGCGACGGTGCAGACCCACTGCCACCAGCACGCGATCCTGCACGACGACGCCGACCGCGAACTGATGCGCCGCGCCCACATCGACGCCGACGTCCTCGACGAGGGCTGCTGCGGCCTGGCCGGCAACTTCGGTTTCGAACGCGGCCACCACGAGGTGTCCATGGCCGTCGCCGAACAGGGTGTCCTTCCGGCCGTCCGCGCGGCACCCCCGTCCAGCCTGCTCCTCGCGGACGGCTTCAGCTGCCGCACCCAGATCGAACAGGCCGGCACCGGCCGCGAGGCCCTGCATCTGGCCGAGGCACTGGCCCTGGGACTCGACGGGCCACTCCCCGGCCACCTGCCCGAACGCCTCGCGCAGCGTCCCGCGAAGCCGTCACAGGCCGGCGGCCGGGCGGCCACAGCCGTCGCCGCCGCCCTCGCGGCCACCGCCGCGACAGCGGCCGGCCGCGCCGCGGTGCGCCGCCTGTACCGCACCCCCTAGCCCCGCACCCTCTCCGCTCCACCGGAAAGGCTCCCCGCATGTCCATCAAGGTCTCCGACTACCTCCTCCAGCGCCTGCGCGAGTGGGAGGTGGAGCACGTCTTCGCCTACCCCGGCGACGGCATCAACGGCCTGCTCGCCGCCTGGGGCCGGGCCGACAACCAGCCGAGGTTCATCCAGGCCCGCCACGAGGAGATGGCCGCCTTCGAAGCCGTCGGCTACGCCAAGTTCTCCGGCAAAGTCGGCGTGTGCGCGGCCACCTCGGGACCCGGAGCCATCCACCTGCTCAACGGCCTGTACGACGCCAAACTGGACCACGTGCCCGTGGTCGCCGTCGTCGGCCAGACCAACCGCAGCGCCATGGGCGGCTCCTACCAGCAGGAGGTCGACCTGCTGAGCCTCTACAAGGACGTCGCCTCCGACTTCTGCGAGATGGTCACCGTCCCTGAGCAACTGCCCAACGTGCTCGACCGCGCCCTGCGCACCGCCATGGCCCGGCGTTCGGCGACGGCCGTCATCGTCCCCGCCGACGTGCAGGAACTCGACTACTCGCCGCCGGAGCACGCCTTCAAGATGGTGCCCTCCAGCCTGGGCATGCCCCACTACGCGCCGGTGCCCTCCGAGGAGGATCTCGCCCGGGCCGCGGAGGTCCTCAACGCCGGGAGGAAACCCGCGATCCTCGTCGGCCAGGGCGCCCGCGGCGCACGGCAGGAGGTCATGCGGGTCGCCGACCACCTCGGCGCCGGCGTGGCCAAGGCACTGCTCGGCAAGGACGCCCTCGACGACGACCTGCCCTACGTCACCGGCGCGATCGGACTGCTGGGCACCCGCCCCTCGTACGAGATGATGCGGGACTGCGACACCCTCCTGGTCGTCGGCTCCAGCTTCCCGTACACACAGTTCCTGCCCGACTTCGGCCAGGCGCGGGCCGTGCAGATCGACATCGACCCCCACATGATCGGCCTGCGCTACCCCTTCGAGGTCAACCTGGTCGGTGACGCCGCCCTGACGCTGCGCCGGTTGCTGCCTTCGCTCAAGGTGGCCAAGGAGCAGGGCTGGCGCCAGAAGATCGAGCAGGACACCGCGGCCTGGTGGGAGGTCATGCAGCGGCGCGCCGCGGTCGAGGCGGACCCCGTCAACCCCGAGCACGTCGCCCACGCACTGAACGACCTGCTCCCCGGCAACGCCATCCTGGCCGCGGACTCCGGCTCCGCCGCCAACTGGTACGCCCGCCACCTCAAACTGCGCGGTGGCATGCGCGGCTCGCTCTCGGGCACCCTCGCCACCATGGGCCCCGGCGTGCCGTACGCCATCGGTGCGAAGTTCGCGCACGGCGACCGGCCGGCGATCGCCCTCGTGGGCGACGGGGCGATGCAGATGAACGGCATGGCCGAACTGATCACCATCTCCAAGTACTGGCAGGACTGGGCCGATCCGCGGCTCGTCGTCGCCGTCCTCAACAACCAGGACCTCAACCAGGTGACCTGGGAGATGCGCGCCATGGAGGGCGCTCCGCAGTTCCTGCCGTCGCAGTCGATCCCCGACGTCGCCTACGCCAACTTCGCCCGCACGCTCGGCCTGAAAGGCATGCGGATCGAGAAGCCGGGCGAGGTGACGGGCGCCTGGGAGGCCGCTCTCGCGGCGGACCGGCCCTGCGTGCTGGACTTCGTGACCGATCCGGCCGTGCCGCCCATTCCTCCGCACGCCACCCTCGACCAGATCGAGGCCGCCGCGGCCTCCGTGCTCAAGGGCGACAGCGACCGTGCCGCCGTGGTACGCCAAGGATTCAAGTCCAAGGTGCAGGAGTTCCTGCCCAGCCACCGTGACCGCGGGAGCCGTCCCCGCACACACGGCGGGCGGTGACAGCACCCCCCCGACGCCGTCGGTCGGCGCGGTCCGGCGCGAGTACCGGACCGAGGCGGTGGTCCTGCGCTCGCGCACCTGGGCGTAGGCCATCAGGCCGAACAGGATGGCCAGC
>NZ_JBSGBZ010000094.1:0-18412 GCF_053601495.1 Streptomyces sp. NPDC004721 | reverse complement strand
CGCCCATTCCGTGAGATTCACACCCTGACAACGACGCTCACTCATACATGGTTACGCTCACATACCCGACTTCGACGGCCAGCAGTTGAAGACCCTCTCACGGCTCCACTGGGCGAAGCGCCGGTAGGCCGTGGGCCAGGCCGGCCCGAACACCGGCGTCAGTTGTGACGCCGGGTGCAGCCCGCGCGGGGCCGCCGGGCGCTCAACGGATTTCGTTGACTTCAGGTGCCGGTTACTTCAGCTCGATCTCGACGAAGGCCAGCGGAGCGGTGCCGGTGTTGACGACTTCGTGTTCGCCGCCCGCCGGGCGGGCGTAGGACTCGCCTGCCCGCAGTTGCGAGGAGGTGACGGTGCCGTCGGGGGTGATCACGTCGGTTCGCCCGTCGGTGACGGGTACGACGACGTAGTCGTACTCGTGCAGGTGACGGCCGGTGCTCTCCTGGGGCTCGAAGTCCCAGCGAGTGACCCGTACCCGCTCGTCTTCGTGCTGCAAGGTGGCGCGGGCGGTGGTCGTCATGGCCCATCTCCTCATCGTCGGTTGCCGCACCTGCACTGCGAACCAGTGCGGCAACATCTCAGATGCCAGGCTAGCCGCCGCGTGCTACGGCGGCGGGGCTGGGGCTGTCCGGGGCTGTGGTCGCACTTCGCCGGGCGAGCAGATCGGTGACCAGAGTGAGCGGGGGCCAGGCAAGGCGGCCATGGCGTGCGACGGCGTAGGCCCGCAGTACCACCTGGGGCCCGGTGAGCGGCATCAGACGGACTCCGGAGAAGGTGGGGGTGCCGATCGGCAGCAGCCCCACGCCGAGCCCCGCGGTGATCATGCCCTGGACCAGGTCGAGGCTGTCCACCTGGTGCGTGATGCGGGACGTGAATCCTGCCATCGAGGCCGGGGTGCGGATGACCGTCTCGTCGGCGGTGTTAGGCGAGTTGACGATGCAGTCCTGCGCGCGGAAGCGGGCGAAGACTTCCAGGCTGTCCGCCGCGTCGGGCACATCGGCGCAGGCCGGGACAGCCAGGCCCCAGGGAGCCGTCCACAGAGCGGTGGCGCGCACTGCGGGGTCGGGAGCCGCCGAGGCGAGGTTGTAGTCGTAGGTGAGCGCGAGATCCGTCCCGTCCGCGGCCAGCAGGGCCAGAGCCTCGGCGGGTTCGTGCTCGCGGACCAGGACATGCAACCGCGGATGGCTGGTGGCCAGGTCGGTGACGAGGGGCAGCAGGTGGGAGCGGATGGCGGTGGCGAAGCCGGCCACCCCCGACCGGGGCCCGGATCGGCAGACGCGGGCCGGTGGGACCGGCCCGCGTCGGGTCAGCGCACGGTGACGGGCTTGGTGGTGGCCGTGCCGTTGGTCCAGCCGTCGCGGTGGGCAGTGATCTTGACCGTGATCTTCTGGCCACGGTCGGCCTTCACCAGGACGTAGGTGGACTTGGTCGCGCCGCTGATGGACTTGCCGTTGCGCTTCCACTGGTACGTGTAGGAAGCGGCGGACGGCGACCAAGTGCCGCGGGCAGCCGTCAGCTTGTAGCCGACCTTGGCGGAACCGGAGATCGACGGCGCGGTGGTGGCCTTCAGAGCGGGGCCGACCGCGACCTTCAGCGCAGGTGAGGTGGAAGCAACGGAGCCCGCGCCGTTGCTGACCGTGACCCGGCAGGACACCTTGTGGGCGTAGTCGGCAGAGGCGAGGGCGCGGGTCTTGGCGGTGGCGCCGGCGATGACCACGCCGTCGCGCAGCCAGGACCAGGTGGCCTTGGTGTTGGTGCCGTTCCAAGCGGCGGAGCAGGTGAGGGTGGAGCCGGTTCGAACCGTTCCGCTCATCGCCGCGTTGGTGGTGATCTGTGGCTTGGCCAGCAGGGTCTGCGACTGGGACCACAGCTGGGAGTTGTAGCCCCCACTGCCGGTGTACTCGGCCTTGCGCCACAGCACCGTGGCCCGGCCGTCCGGTCCGGCAGCCACCTCGCCGGCCAGGGCGTCGGTGTTGGGGACGGCCGCGACGGGCGTGCTGTTCAGGGCGGTGGCCTTGCTCCAGGCACCGTCGGCGCGCACCGCCCACTCAAGGTAGTTGTCGTCGCCGTTGTCGATACTCCGGGCCTGTGGCCACACGACCTGCACGGTTCCGTCAGCGCCGATGGAGGCATCCACCTGCCAATTGACGTAGCCGGTGGACAACGTCTTCGGCGCGGACCAGGTACCGGTGCTCGCGGTGCGGGTCACGGTCTGCACAACGGGGGTACCGGCGGTGCGGCTCCAGCCCGTCCACACGTAGGTGACGTCACCATTGGGCGCGGCCAGCGGCTCGCTGCCGTCGCTGAAGTTGATGGCGGCAACTGCGGTCTGAGCGGCACCCCAGCTACCCGAAGGAGCGGTACGGACGGCGGATTTGAGGTCGTCGGCACCGTTGCGCCACAGCACGGTGGTGGCATTCTTGGCATCCATCGCCACCTGTACGTTGCTGGACGTGGCGTCGGTGCCGGGCAGCACGGAGGTGCCGCTCCAACTCGCCTGGGCCGAGGCGCGGGTGGCAGTGGAGACCGTGTGCTCGTCGGTGAAGCGGTTGAGTTCATCCCAGACCGCGGTGGCGGCGCCGCCGGGGGCCACCGCGAGGTCGAGGCTCCAGATGGATCCGGTGGCGGTGGAGGCCAGCGTCCGGGGTGCGGACCACGCCCGGTCGCCGGGGGCAAGGGTGGCGGTCCTCACGTCGTAGTTCCGGTACCCATCGCCCTGGTCCCATACGGCGGTGAAGGTGCCGTCAGCCGCCGCGGCCAGGCGGGGCGCAGACATGTCCAGGCCGTCCCAGGCGGCGAGCGTGGCCGGGGCGGACCAGGCTGCCGTCGCCGGGTTCCAGCCGGCGGCCAGGGCGACCAGCGAGCCGTCCGCTCCACTGCCGTCCAGCCAGCTCACCACGGCCCGCCCGTCGGCGCTCACGGCAAGCACGGCCGCGGAGTTCTTGTCACGTCCGGTCGCCAAGGTGTGCGGCGCACTCCAGGTCGCGCTGCCGGCAGGCCGGACGGCGGTCTGGAAGTCCCAACCGGTGGCCAGGGCGGCCTTGTCCCGCCACAACGCGAACGCGGTGCCGTCACCGGCCACCTGGACATCGATGAGAGTCTGCTGGCCGTCCGCTCCGGTCAGGGCGACGGCGGTGCTCCATGGCCCCGCCGATGCGGTGTACCCGGCGGCGGCCGAGGGAAGGGTGGTGCCCAACGAGACCGCGGCCACGGTGGCGGCGAGCGCCACGGCGGCAGTCGTCGGTCTGCGTCTCTTCAGTGCCATTACGGCTCCTGTCTCAGGCGAGCGCGTCTTGCGCCCGGCATGCTCGCGCACATCGGAGCGAGGGGGCGCAGCGCCGGCGGAAGGCAAAAGGCGTAGATGCCCTCATGCGGATCACGACGCCGCCGCTCCCGCGCCGTGGTCATGATGACAGGACGGAGTAACGGACCATGCTGCCGGGTGCCGGCAATCTTGTACGGACCAAGCTGCGCGCTCCGCTCAGCACTCCGTGAATCCGTCCGTGACCAAGCTTCCCCGGGCCAGGAGAAACTCGTGCGCTACCTCCGTTCAGGATCGGCGCTTGCACTCACCGGTGCACGGGTCTACGACGTGCTGAGCAGCGGCAGGGAGCTCATCGGCGCGTTGGAGCTGCATGCCGATGGCGAGTGGTTCCGGTACTCAGACCTCGCCCACTACGTCGAGCGCTACCACGTCTCGCCAGACGGGGCGTTCGTCGACCACGCACGCGCACAGCACTGGGCTCCACCCATTCTCTCCGCCGAAGACCTCATCCGGATGGGAGACACACTGGACGCGCCTTTCGACGCCAACGGAAGCGGCACGCACAGGACTTGACGAGTTGGGCGAACTGAGGTGTCCATGCGGTCACAGCACTAGACACCGCAGGTGGACGACGTCAACCCGACTGAGCGCCTGCCGCGACGCGAAGATGGTCGAGCAGGTCGTCGACGAGCCGCTCAGGACTCGTATGCCCCTTGCCGCAAGGGGGCGGGGCTCGGCCGGGAGACTCGGGGTGCCCTGAAGATCGTGAGCTCGATGCTGAGCCCCCTCTCGCCAGGCCCCGACACCGGAGCCGACACGCCAACGTGGCTGGCCACGTCGGCGGACGTCGAGGGCGTCATCGGCTGGTTCTTCGTCAAGCGCCGGGAAGTCGAGACCGCGCCGCACACCACCGACGTCGAACGCTGCGACCTGCTCTGGAACGAGAGCGCGCGCCTCACCGGTCTTCCCCGGAGCATGTAGCGATGGTCTCCGTCAGCGAGACATCGAGCGGGGCGGGCTCTATTCCGAAGGCCTCGGTCGCGGCGGAGGAATCCACCACGAACGGCTTGCGGAACTGGTACTGGGTCTCGCGAAGTTCGCGAATGACCGGATTGCCCAGTCCGCCGAGCCAGAGCACTGCCGCGGGCATGGTGGACAACCGCGGCGGGGGCGCGTCGGCCAGCGCACAGGCGCGGGTGGTGATGTCGCGGATGGAGACCGGCGCGGCGGTCGGCGCGTGCCAGGCGCGACCCCACGCGTTTTCGTCCGCCGCGACGGCGACCAGTGTGCGCGCCACGTCGCCGACGTAGGTCCAGCTGTGCGGCGCGTCCAAGGTCGCGGGCACACTCACGCGCACTCCCGCCAGCGCCTTGGGCAGGACAGCCATCGTGAGCAGCGACTGGGTACCGGCCCCGAGGTAGTCCGAGGAACGGACCTCCGTGGTGCGGACGTGGCCGGCTTCGTACGCGGCGAGCGCGTCGGCCCACATCTGAGCCCGGACACGGCCCTTCGCGCCGGTCGCCAACAGCGCGTGCCGCTCGGTCATGGCGCCGGTCACCGGACCGTAGCCGTAGAGGTTGCCCGCGGTCACCAGCACAGCGCCGCTGGTACGGGCGGCTTCGAGGAAGGCCGCCGCCAGCGGCGGCCACTCGACGGGCCACCGGTGGTAAGGCGGGCCGGCGCAGTTGTAGAGCACGGTCGCGCCCGCACAGAACCGGCCGAGCGCCGAGGCGTCGGTCGCGTCGGCGGCCACCCGCTCGACGGCCGGGTGGTCGGGGCCGGTACCGCGCCGCGTCACCACGCGGACCTGTTCCCCTTGGTCGGCGAGCAGGCGAGCGGTGGCTGATCCGACCGGCCCGGCGCCGACGATGACGTGCAGAGACATGAGATGACCCCGGATGCGTGTATGACGTTCTCTTGAGAGAACGCTGTTCTCTCAATCTATTTGCACCACTGGCGGACCGCCTGTCAAGAACACTGTTCAT
The DNA here is from genome assembly GCF_053601495.1 of Streptomyces sp. NPDC004721. Lineage (NCBI taxonomy): Bacteria > Bacillati > Actinomycetota > Actinomycetes > Kitasatosporales > Streptomycetaceae > Streptomyces > Streptomyces sp. NPDC004721. The sequence continues at coordinate 13,165 of NZ_JBSGBZ010000094.1, read as the reverse complement.
TCTTCGGTCGACCGTTCTCCTCACTGTGCGAGAATGCAGTCATGTCGGTGCCATCACTGCGGGCGCGGGTCCGTGCCGAGATTGCCGAGGAGATCCGCGCGATCGCCAAGCGGCACCTGGCCACGGACGGCGCGAACCTGTCTCTGCGGGCCGTGGCGAGGGACGTCGGGCTGGTCCCCTCGGCGCTCTACCGTTACTTCCCGAACCGCGATGCGTTGCTGACCGCGCTGATCACGGACGCCTATGCGGCGCTCGCAGCGGCCGCGAAGGCCGCGGAAGCCGCCATACCCCGCCACGACCTGACGGCCCGGCTCCTGGCACTCGGCCACGGGGTGCGCTCGTGGGCCCTGGACCACCCTGCCGAATACGCCCTGATCTACGGCAGCCCGGTACCGAGCTACGAGGCTCCGCCGGAAACCACAGAGCCGGCATCCGAGGTCGTGATGGCCCTGATCGGCATCCTGTTCGACGCCGCCGGGCACGGGCTGCGCCCGGCGGCGCCCCGGCCGCTGCCCGCCGCGATCCGCGCGGAGTTGCGTCGGCGGCTGGACCAGAGCCCCGTGCCGAAGCCCACGTGGACCGAACCGGCACCCGAGGTCGTCATCGCCACCGCTTTCACGCTGTGGACCCAGCTGTTCGGCCTGGTCAGCTTCGAGGTCTTCGGGCGGCTCGACGACTTGATCGAGGAACGGCGGGAGTACTTCGAGTACCAGATGCTGGTGATGGCCGACTTCGCCGGACTCGCTACGGTCGCCCCCTCCCTCGGCGACGGGTGAGGGACATGGAACATCCACACCTCAGATAGTTCTGCGCGGTCGCCGAGGTGGCGAACCTGACGCGGGCGGCACAACGCCTGCGGCTCAGCTCACCCGCACTCAGCCAGCAAATCAAGGCCCTCGAGCGAGAACTCGGCACCGCACTGTTCCAGCGCACTCCGACCGGGATGGTCCTCACCGGCTCCGGCGAAGTCCTCTTGCCCGAGGCACGCGCGGTCCTGGCCGCCGCCGAACGCGCAGCGGAGGTGACGCGGGCTGCAGCAGCCGGCCGGCGGACGCTGCGCGCGGCGACACCGCCGCACTGGTCTCGCGGCTGCGCACGGCTATCCTCGCGACGGGAAGCGGCGTGGTCTTCGCAGCGACCGGCACCGGGCCGCGCTGCGCTGGCAGCCGGGCTCCCCACACTGATGCCTCGCCGGCCCGGCCAGTTCATGACAGCAACGTGCTCATCACCGCCCTTGCCCCGCCGGGTCTCGTCGATCCCGAGGACCTCGACCGGTCCGAGTGCCGCGGCCGTTACCTCCTGCCCGGCGGTGCGGAAGGCATCCATCACCGTGGGCCAGGACAGGCCCAGATCCCGAGCCGTCTGCACGACCGTGGAACCGGCATCGCGCACCCGCCGCCTGGCCGCACACGCGGATCGTGCAGGGCAACATCCGAGCCAACGACGCCATCGACGGCGGAAGCGGGTGCTGGCAGCCTGTTCCGTACCCTGGCGGGTATGCGCATGCGCCCCACTGTGAGCTGGACCCCTGCCGAGGACCTACCGCCGGGCACCACGGATCTGGAGCCGGTCGCCGATGCGCTGAGCACCGGCGGTGTGCTGGTGCTCAGCGGGGCGGGCCTCTCCACGGAGTCGGGCATCCCCGACTACCGGGGCGAGGGTGGGAGCCTGAGCCGGCACACCCCGATGACCTACCAGGACTTCACCGCCAGCGCCCGAGCCCGGCGCCGGTACTGGGCGCGCAGCCACCTCGGATGGCGCACCTTCGGTCGCGCCCGCCCCAACGCCGGGCACCGGGCCGTGGCCGAGTTCGGGCGGCACGGCCTGCTCTCGGGTGTGATCACCCAGAACGTCGACGGCCTGCACCAGGCCGCCGGCAGTGGGGGCGTCGTGGAACTCCACGGAAGCCTGGACCGGGTCGTCTGCCTGTCCTGCGGCACTTTCAGCCCGCGCCGCGAGCTCGCCCGGCGGCTGGAGGAGGCCAACGTAGGTTTCGAGCCGGTGACCGCCGGAATCAACCCGGACGGTGACGCCGACCTCACCGACGAACAGGTCGGGGATTTCCGCGTGGTGCCCTGCACGATCTGCGGCGGCATCCTCAAACCGGACGTGGTGTTCTTCGGCGAAGCGGTTCCGCCGCGGCGGGTCGAGCACTGCCGCAACCTGGTCCGTGGAGCAGCCTCGCTGCTGGTCCTGGGCTCCTCACTGACGGTGATGTCCGGGCTAAGATTCGTCCGCCAGGCGGCCCAGGCCGGGAAGCCGGTATTGATCGTCAACCGGGACCCGACCCGGGGCGACCGGCACGCCCTCACTCGCATCGCGCTCCCCTTGGGAACAGCCCTCACCACCGTGGCCGACCGACTGGACATCCCCATCGACAACCAGACGACAGCCTGAGCGAGACGGTGACGGTGGTGAGACGTCACCGGGGTTCACCGCGCGAGCCCTGCGTATCCCCCTGGCACGCCGACTGCCATGTCCCCAGTTCCAGCCGATCGCCGATGACCACCAGAGTCGCATGAGGTGCGACGAGGGCCGGGAGGGCGTGGTCGTGGCCGTGGCCGGGCCATGCACCGCTGGCGCAGCCGGCCGCCGCCGCTGCCGTAGGTATAGGTCCTGCGCTCGCATGCGGAACACAGGCAGACCTTGTCACCCTGTGCCGGCGGGGTCCTTGGGCTTCCCCTGAGCGGTCCGCCTCGGGAGCCCCTCATCGCACGCATGGAGCGCCGGGGCAGGCCGGCGCGGACGGATCTCCGTGATCGCGGGCGGGCTTGGCGTTGCGGCTCTGCACCGACACGAGAACGTCAGCAGCTGGTCCTGGTCGTCGGTGCTCATTTTGACCGCCTTGGGTCCGCAGAGAGCTCCCTGGGCTCAGGATCTCGCGCTCCAGCAGCCACTCCTTCTCCGCCTTGAGTAGCCGGGCGTTCTCAGCCCGCAGCCGAGCCAGTTCCTCAGCCGGGTCCTGGCCGGCCCCGCCCACCCGGTGCTCGGACGTGTGCTGGGCGGTGTCCTTGCGCACCCAGCGTCTCCCCGGTGGTCCCGAGTTCTGCGGCCACCGCCGCGTACGTGCGCTTGCCACCGGCAGCTCGGTACAACGCAACGGCGTCCTCCCGAAACTCCTCCGGATACGGAGACTGGCGTCCCACCTGGACATCCCTTCCTGGACCTTCAAGATCCATTGTCAGGATGTCCACACTCCAAAGGATCAGCCTCACTGCAGCACGTCACCCTCAGCCCCAGCCGCATCTGCGGCATCGCCCGCGCCGCCCTCGTCCTCAACGGAATCTGGAAGTGATCACCGGCGGCACCCTGCCAGCGGCCGCGGGCGAGGTCATTGTCCAAGGCGAGGATTTCGGGGCATGGGTGGCTGCGCAGAGGCAGGGCTGGGACAAGCTCCTGCCCGCGCAGCAGTGGCTGCTGGAGACCACCCTCGGACCAGCGGCAAGCGATATATGACGATCGCCCCAGGAACCCTGTGGCGATCGCTGTTCACATGTGCCTGCGGATCAGTTGCCGATCAGTCGATGCGGTCGCTCAGGCCCAGCACGCCCAGCACCTTCGGGTCGTCACTGGGGAAGCCCCTGGGCATACCTGGCACGTCGATGGTGCGTCCGTACACGCCGACCAGGAACCCGACGGCACCGACCGGGAACTCCGACCAGTCGCCGTTGTCTCCGCGGACTACCACCGGCCATGCGTCCGGGTCCGCGGGGCTCGTCCTCCAGTAGAAGGAGTCCCCCGAATTGGACTGCGCCCAGGAAGTCAGGCCTCCTGGCTGCGGGAAGGGAACGTAGCCCTCGGTGTCGCCCATCTCGTACAGATCCTGAAGGACCTCGTCCTCCCTGGACTCGGACGCCCATGACGCCTCGGCGCCGGGCCGGAGAACGGACACGCTCAGGAAGTCGTCGACGACCAGGATCGGATACGCCTCCGCCAGAGAGCGGAAGTCCGAGGGCAGCGCCGTCCCGAGGTCCGCCTCGAGAGCGGCCCAGTCCACACTGCGCCCCCCAGGCACACGCCACGGTGTCATCGACGGAAGCACGGCCTCCAGCTCTTCGAGCCTCAGCATGTCGTCTGCCAATCCGTGCTGTTCTGGACCACGATGTTGTCGAACAATACTCCGTCCTCGGTGTAGGCGGACATGGTGATGCTGTCCGCCTATCCCGTGGCGTGGCTGTAGTTGGCCTTCCCTGTGTACATGACCCACTTCTGGGCTGCGAGCTGCTTCTCCATCTTGATCTCGCAATGCCGCATGCCGCTCTTGTTCATGCGCGAGAACCCGGTGAACAGGTTCTCGTTGCCCCAGTCGCCGCCCACGTTGTCGCCGCGTTGTGCGTGCGGTCAAAGACCATGAACTTGCGCGGACGCCCGTTGACCAGTCACGAAGTTATCGTCCAGTCCATCGCCGCAACCACGACCCGCGCCGGCCCGTGCGTCATGGCCGAACTGGACACCAATGCCTACCCGACCGGAGTCGCCGTCGATGACGCGGAGATGGCGGCCTTGTCACTGGCCCGCCGCATCTTCCACGGCGAATGGAACTATCCCCTGCATCCCCGGACATGTCCGGCCATTCCGGTGGCCCGGCCTCCGCAGCCGCCAGCGCGAGCGTGGGATCGGAACCTGCTCTCCGACCCCGCCCTGACCGGAATGACCCGAGAGCAACTCAGCGACCTCACCCAGTCTTTGTCAGTCGGCGACGTCAAGCGTGGTCGCCCTCCCCGGCTCGACTTTTCCGAACAGGTCCTGGCGGCCAAGCTCGGGTTCCTGCCCAGGACGACGAGCCCAACAACAAGATCAGAACGACGTGTTAAGCCAACAGGCGCTGTGGGTCGCACTCGCATCGACCGACCGCGACCAGCACAAGCGCCTGCTCATCCTGCTGCTGGACGGGCTTCAGCACAGCCTCGGGGGTGTGAGCCTTTGACGCAGGGTGCGGACGCGTGGCACCACCGAGCAGGAGAAATCTTGGTCGGCGCAGGAGAATGAGTACCGATGGCATTGCGGCGTTCTCCAGGGCGACCCGCCGTTCGCATCGACAGGCTGGGAGGTTCGTCGTGAGCATGCCTCTCCACGCGTGGCCAGTGCTGGTCTACGAGGACCTGGCTCCCATGGTCGCTTACGTGAACCGGTTGGTGCAGGTTGCAGGCAAGTACACCCTCGACGAACCTTTCGAAGTCGGCTGGGGAAACATCGTCCTCGATGTCACGCCCCGTGGACTCAGGACGCCGACGCTCCGGAAGCTGGATGTGACCTTCACCGTGCATTACCGCCTGCTCGATGGCGACGTGGTCATCGAGACGGACTCGGGCTCACGGACCATGCCGTTGTCCGACGGATCACTGGCTGCGTTCTACGCGTCGTTCTGCAGTGCGGTCGGCGAACTCGGCATTCACAGACCGGGCAGTTCGTTGATCTGCGAGATTCCCGATGCCCCGGCGACCTTCGGAGAAGATCGCGTCGGACGCCACTGGGATCGCGAAGCGGCTTGGCTGATCTGGACTGCGCTGAACCTCGCCGCCGCCGGGCTCGAGGCGTGGCAGGCGCCCTTCCAGGGTCACCGCCCCCGGGTCGGTGTGATGTGGGGTGGCTTCGACCTGTCCGCCACGCGGTACCGTGCGCAGCCCACTGTGCCACCGGCCCACGGTCCGGCGTTCCTGCAGAACGCCCAAGTCGAGGCGTATGTGTCGGTTGGATTCTCCTTCGGCAGTCCTGAGGCGCCGAATGTGGGCATGTACGCCTATATCTGGCCCCAGCCGGACGGCCTCGAAGCCCGGTCGTGGGGGGTCGACGGCGCGACCTGGCATCCTGATGCCGGTCTGGTTCTGCTGCCGTGGGCCGCGCTCAGGGAGACACCCGACCCACACCAGGCCATCGTCACGTTCGGTGACGCCGTCTACGACGCCGCCGTGGAGACAGCAGGCTGGCCGTCGGACCTCGTCGGGCCCCGCTGCGACGGTTGGTACATGAGCAGGACACCACCTTCCCTGGTCCACGCCCAGCACCTCTGAAGTCCGCTGGTCCGGGGCCGGCCAGTTCGACGTCCGGCACGGCTGCTTGCCCTTCGCTCTGACGACGGCCACGCTCTCGCGGGTGGGCATCTGTAGGAGGTCCACTTCGCATTCGGCGAAGACGTCGAAGACGCCCTGCCGCCACGACCACACCCGCCGCCGTGCGTGGTCCTGACCAGCGTCTCCCAGCACAGCAGCCACCTCGGCCCAGTTCGGCGACGAGCGCACCTATTCGGTCCCCCGGCGGGCGCCGCACCGGGACGGGTTCCGGCTCGGCCACGGTCACCTCCAGGCCCATAGGCCCGGGCTGCCGCGGCGGCCTCGGTGCCGAAGAATCCGGCACCGGCCACGACCACCCGGGGCCCGGCGCGCATGGCGGCACGCAGGACGATCGCGTCGTCGAGCGCCAGCGCCGTCACGCTCGCGGCGTCAGCCCTGGCGCGCCTTGAAACGGGGGTTCTTCTTGTTGACGACGAAGGTCACTCCCCGGCGGCGCACCACCTGAGCGCCCGGCTTGGCCTTCAGGGAGCGCAGGGACTTGCGCACCTTCATGACTGTCTCCTCTTCTTGCTCCGGCTCCCCTTGCTCGGGCGCCGGACGGCGGTCAACCGCGGGCCGAGGCCTCGCGGCCGTAGCGCCGCTCGAAACGCTCCACCCGACCCTCCGTGTCCACGACGCGCGAGGTACCGGTGTAGAAGGGGTGGCTGCCCGACGAGATGTCCACGTCGATCAGCGGGTAGGTGTTGCCGTCCTCCCACTCGATCGTGCGGCTCGAGTGCGCGGTCGAACGGGTCAGAAACGCGACGTCCGCGGCACGGTCACGGAAGACGACCGGGCGGCTGACGGGGTGGATACCAGACCTCATGAGGTTTTCCTCCTCCTGGCCGGCCTCCGGGGGGCGGCGGCTCGGCTCAGCGTTCTTCGCGGAACGGGACGTGCTTGCCGGCCACCTGGTCGTACTTGCGCAGGACGAGCCGGTCGGGGTCGTTGAGACGGTTCTTGCGGGTCACGTAAGTGACGCCGGTCCCTGCCGTCGACTTCAGCTTGACGACGGGACGCATGGTGCTGCGTGCCATGAGGTCCTCCTTTCACCGACACCCCAGATGATTGACCCGGGCATGCCAGCCACTGCTCCCAAACAACGGAACCCTTCGCTGCATTCCCGACTCGCCCCCGTCCCCTGCGGGACCGGGCGTGGGCAGAGGATGAGGTCCGGGGACACCGCCCCATCATCACCACGTGTCCCGCAACGCGGCAGGTCGCGCGGGCATTCCCCTGAGCGGTGGAGGCAGCTGAAGATGGCGCAGGTCGTCGCGTACCGGGCTGGCGGGCCGGACATCGGTGGTGCCTCACCGTCCGCAACCGTCGCGGGAGCGTAAGGCGCCGCGTTAGGCCACCGAGCCGCCGCCCTCTGCCGAGGGTGACGGCTCTGGGATCGCCCCGGGTGCACCAGCTCACCCCGGATGTCTCACTCTTCGTGATCGGGGAGGTCGGCCCCCTGGTGGGTTTTCTCCAGAGCGGACGCCGATGACGGGGGAAACAAGAGGTTCTCGAAGGCATCCAGCCCGAACAGCATGAGGAGGAGCATCACCGGCAGGAGCAGAACTATCACGACCATGACCCTCCCGATGAAGCAGTGATCACGGGAACGCGGCGGCAGAAACTCTTGGTCCAGGCTGGACCGAATGAGTGAACATCGCGCGCTCGACGCGAGAGCGTGTAGGCCGTTCGAGTGAAATGGCACAGGACACTGGTGACCGGCCATGTCCACGGCCGGACCGTCGGCTAGCTCGTGGCTGGCCGGCGAGAAGACGCGCTCGGCGAGGAAGGCCGCCGATGACGCCCTGGCCCACGAGATCACCGTGCTCCACGTCGCCTCCAAAGCCACCTACGGGGTGCCGCGCATCCACGCCGGGCTGCGCCGGCTCGGACACCGCGTGAACCGCAAACGGATCGAGCGCGTCATGCGCGAACGCGGCATCAGCGGTGTCACCCGGCGCAGGCGCAAGAGCCTGACCCGCCCGGCCAAAAGGGCGGTGCCCGCCCCGGACCTGATCGGCCGCGACTTCACCGCACCGGCGCCGGGGAGGAAGCTGGTCGGCGACCCTACATCGCCACCGATAAGGGCTGGCTGTATCTGGCGACCTGGCTGGACCTCGCCACCCGCGAGATCGTCGGCTACTCGATGGCCGACCACCACCGCGCCGGCCTGGTCGTGGACGCGCTGAAGATGGCCGCCGGACGCGGGCAGCTGAAGCCCGGATGCATTGCGCACTCGGACCGCGGCAGTGAATACACCTCCGACGAACTCCGGCGTGAAATAGGCCGGTTGGGGCTGCGCCAGAGCATGGGCCGCACCGGCTCATGCTTCGACAACGCCGCCGCCGAGTCCTTCTTCGCACTGCTCAAGGAGGAGATCGGAACCCGCAGCTGGCCCGACCGGGCCAGCGCCCGCGCAGACATCTTCGCTTTCGTCGAGACCTTCTGCAACCGACAGCGCCTACGCCGCCATCCACGCTGGGGCTACCTCCCGCTGGAGACCCGACAGCGCCTCGAACAAGAAAACGCCCTCGTGGCGTAAGCATCGAGTGTCCAAGATCACGGGGAAGCTTCACACCGTCGTCTTACCCGTCGGCGCGGTCGTCCTCAGCGTCTGGCTGCGCGGGCAGGGCCTGGCTGGCGGACACCGATTCCACTTCGCCGATGTCCTGCGGCGTGAGGTCGAGGTCGGAGGTCTCCTCGTCGCCGGGTCCCTCTGCCTCTCTCCGGGCCTTGCGCCGGTCATTGAGAAGCGAAAAGACAACAGCGGCGAAATAGAGCATCCAGATCGGCGCGGCCAGCGCCAGCATGGTCAGCGGGTCCGTGCTCGGCGTCGCCACAGCCGAAAAGACCGTGATCCCCACGATCATGCCGCGCCACCGGCCGAGTATCAGCCGGCCGGACAGCACTCCAGTGAGGTTCAGCATCACCAGCAGCAGCGGCATCTCGAAGGAGAGACCAAAGACGACCACCATGCGGGTGACGAGGTCGAGCAGATCGTCCAGCGGCAACAGGTTGTCCACCCCGTGCGGGGTGAAGTCGATCAAGACCTTCGCGGTCGTGGGCAACACCTTGTAGGCGAAGAAGGCGCCGCCGAAGAACAGCGGGACGCCCGCGCCGACGAACGCGTAGGCGTATTTCCGCTCGTGCTTGTGCAGGCCGGGAGCAACGAACGCCCACAGCTGGTACAGCCATACCGGCGAGGCCAGCACGACGCCGGCCATTAGGGACACCTTCAGCGCCAGGGTGAAGGGCGCGAGCAGACCGTTGATCGTGATCCGTGCGCAGGTGGTGTCCGCGGTCTGCTTGGCCAGATCGGCAAAGGACGTCGGGCAGCCGACCGAGTCCAGCACCGGCCTGGTGAAGAAGTTTATGATGCCCTTGTAGTAGAAGGCCGCGGCGATCGTGACGACCAGGATGGCAAGGACGGCCCTGGCGAGCCGGTTGCGGAGTTCACGAAGGTGCTCCGCGAGCGGCATCCGCCCCTCGGGAACCTTCTTCTTGTTGCGGGCCGACTGGGGCACGCCACGTCCTCATCTCGTGCGGCAGACCGGAGACTACCGGCCCTGCGTTAGTACTTGATCGTCTCCGTCAGCCGGTGGGGCGCGAGTTCGCCACGGTGCCGATTGCGGCCGGTAGCGCGTGCAGGAGGCAGTTGGTCCAAGTCGGCACCACTTACCGCGAGCTGATCTGCCCTGCCCAGCCCGAGGGTGGGCGGCTCACGAAGGTCCTCAGACCCTCCGCTGTTACGCGCCTGTGCTGTCCGTGGGCGCGGTGCGGGTGGCGGTGTCTCCTGGAGCGCCCGAGATCGTCCGCGGTCCCGGTGCAGGCTCAGGCTCAGGGCGTGGCTCGTTTGAGGCGCCGTCGTCCTTCATGGCCTTGGTCTCGCTCTTGAGGATCCGCATGGACTTACCCAGCGCCCGGGCCGTGTCGGGTAGTTTCTTCGAGCCGAAGATCAAAACCACCACCGCGACCAGGATCAGCAGGTGCCAGGGCTCCAGCGCATTGCGGAACATCGTCACACCACCCCTTCGCACGCGTCGGCCCCCATACCTGCCTCGGCGATCCGTGCCGCTTGTTCCTGCGCGGCAGCGGTGGGAGCGGGAGCGCCCGCGTCGCATCGTGTCTTGCCGCCCCAAGCACGCTTCCATCGCTCTCCGGGCGCGTGCAGAACCTCGGCCGCTACCCAAAGAAGCGTCCCGCCCACGACCGGGCCTCGCGGAAGGTTGACGCGGCGGGAGGCGCACACCTTTGGCCGCGGACGACGGCCCGCTGCCGCAGGCGGGCGCGTCCAGCACGGTTGCCGGTCCGCCGATACGGCGAAGAGTTCCCCTTCCGCGTCCCGGCCGCACTCGGCCGGGACACCACGCTGCTGGACGCGATCGATGTCCACGACCTGGCAAGGCTCTACACCGAGGGATGGCTGGCACTCGTCGTCGCAGAAGGGGATCCGCAGGAGGTGGCCGGGCAGGCCGGTGTCCGTGCCCGCGGTCTCGTGCGCGGGCGCCTGGGAGGAGGTTTCCCGGTGCACTTGGCACGGCGGTTTCACCGGTGTCCGCCGCTGGCGCCATCGGGAGATTCCCACGGCGTCGTCCAGCCTGGCCTCACAAGTGAATTCGTCGCCCGTCGCCGCCGCAACCGCGGGGGGCTCGATCGGCATCAGGCATACGGCGAGGCGTAGTTCGCCGCCTGTGACCTGTATGGCCACCTGCGCCGGCTGCCCGGCCCGTGGAGTGTGCGGGGGCGTTTGGGCCGGATGGACGCCCAGCCGCTGCCTCCGGGAGCAACCACGTTCGGGCACCTGGAACAGCCGATGGGTCCCCGCGTTCGGCCACGGTGCGTTCATCGGCTTTCCGTGGCCGGACCGTTCCTGTCGCCGGCCGGCGCGGTGTTCACGCATGACTGTCGGGCGTGGGAAGCGAGGCGAGTGGCGTTGGCCGGCTGCTGCGGGGGCGTGCCGGGTGTCGATGTCCTTGCGGGTCATGTGTCCTTCTTCTTGTCGGGTCGGGGTCGATTCAGATTCCGGGGCGCCCGGCAGCCGTCCAGGCGGCGTACTCCTGGCGGACGTAGAGGCGGCGGCTGGGGGGCGAGCTTGATCGCGTCGGGGTGATACGGACCGGCCACCAGGTCGGGATGGCGGCGGTCGTGCAGGACGAGTTGTTCGGCGGTTTCTGCGGCGGCTGCGACCGGGCCGGGAGCGTCAAGGGCCATCCGGTCCATGAGGGCGGCCCGGCGTAGCAGCCAGGCGCGTTCGGCGGCCGTCGCATCGACCAGGGGACCAGTGACGGGCCTGGCCTGGCGGCCGTCGCGTTCGGTCCCGAGAGCCACCACTTGGTGCATCTCGCGGCGCAGATCTGGCGCATTCGCGTACGCCTCGTGCGGGGGCGGGGCGCCGATGGCCTCGTCGATGGGGCACGGCTTGTGGGTCACGAAGGCCCACTCGGCAGGTTCGTCGGGCGACCCGGCGCCGCAGCCTCGCTGTGCTGCGGTGCCGGCCCTGGCAGGGGCCGCAGTTCGTGCGGAACGCCCTGCCCGGTCATGGCGAGCACCTCAGGCAGGCGCGGACTTCGCGGCCGCTGCGTGTCTGGTGGACCTCGGTCGACTGGGCGAGGTACTGGACGATGCCGGTGCCGCGGCCGTGTTCGTCGGAGGCGATGTCGGGGCGATGGCGCTGAACTGCCGTGCCGGAGTCAGTGACCACAATGTGCAGAGTGCCGTCGTCGAGGACGAGCCGCAGGGTCATGCGCTCGCGGCCGTACTGGGCGGCGTTGGCGGCGAGTTCGTCGACGATGAGAACGGCGGAGTCCCGCTCGATTGCGGGCACGCTCCAGGTCTCCAACAGATCGGCCGCGAAGTGACGGGCGGCGGGCACGTGCGCCTCCTGCGCGGGCAGGGTGAGCAGCGCCTCGTGGTGGCAGGGCTGGCCGAGCAGTGAACTCGGGCGGGGGGAGTCGGTCACAAACATGGTCTTGTGGCTCTTCTGTGGATGTGCGGACCGGACGGGGAAGACCACCAGCAACTTCCGGGTGTCGGTGGGCGGGATCCTGCATAGGCGCGCTCATTTGGTTCCACGGGCGGCGCATGCCGAACGGTTCGAGCGACTCGCGCCTTTTGCTCGACTTCTTGCGGGTCACGTCAACGCCAGCGGCCTGGCTGGGCTCAGTCGCCTCTGTCAGAGCTCGATGCCGCACTCGGGCGGACCGGGCACCGGCGGCTCGTTCCTTCGCCCGTGGTCGTCCGGACGGCCCTGCGGGAACGTCGCACCGCAGAGCCGGACGAACGTTCCTTGCCCGCGTCTCGGCTCAGTCGCGGCCCTCGGCGCGCAGACATCCTGGACGGTCTTCTCCGGCCTGCACGGACTTCGGAGGAAAAAGCGAGTTGAGGTCACCGGCCGTTTGGTGAACCGTATGGTTGTACCCCCGTACGGCCTTCACCTCGATCAGCCCGGCCGCGCAGGTGATCTTTTCCGGCCGGTGGCAGCCGCTGCGACCACGAGCCGCCTTCGCGCGCGTAGCGCCGATCACCCTCTCGGCCACAGAGGTGCCGCTATCGGCCTCCGATGTCGCCGCACCCATCCACCGGACGCCATTGTCGGACGATCTCACCGATTCCGGAGCCGTGCGGCGTGGTCGCATCGGTCGACGACGGTGGTCACGAGCGTGCCTGCGCAGCCGATGTCACGAGCACAAGCCTCCTCGATGGCCATCGGCTGGACGTCCTGCGCGCGCTCCTTCAGCCTGGTTCACCAGTCTTGAGGCGGCTCACTTCTCGTCGACTGCCCGGCCCCCTTTCCGCTGGCGCCCCGGCCCTTCGGTGGCGACGTCCTCTTGGCCTCCTGTGCCGCCGTGCGCTCACACCCGGCAGCTGTCGCCATGTCACTCGGCGGCCAGGCCGGCCCAGTGACATGACGCCCCTGGCCACTCCTCACGCCCGGATTGTGACCAGCTTCTGGCCGTTGCCGGCGACGACCTCGAAGTGCTCGATGGCCCCGGGGGCCATGCCAACCGCCCCAGGGATCGAGGTGCCGGGAGGGTACTCGCCTGCCCGCCAGGTGGCGCCGTCCGCCCTGACCCCGCCGGCTCCGACCGCCTGCAGCCGGCAGGTGATCCCGGCGG
>NZ_JBSGBZ010000093.1:0-18694 GCF_053601495.1 Streptomyces sp. NPDC004721 | reverse complement strand
GGGTGGCGGTCTCCCAGGACGGACGCCGGGCCTACACGGCCAACTCCGGCTCGGCCTCGGTGTCGGTGATCAAGTTCTAGCCTCCCCTTTTCACTTGGGGCGGCGGAGTCAAGTGGGTCGCGGTGGGCCGACGGTTTTCGGCTGTTGGTCGCCGGGTGGGCATGGCTGCGGCCCGACGCCGGGGTCACCGCCCCCGCCCCACCGCACTCCCCACCTCCAGGCCGACCAGGGAAAACATAGTGGTTGACAGTGGTCCGGCTGCAGCACCAAGTTGTAGTACCAAACCGACAAACCAGGAGTAACCCACCCCAAGTCAAGGGGGATCATCATGGTGACAAGCGCCTGGAAACGCATCCGACACCTCGTCGGTGCGTTCTGTGTTGCTGCACTGCTCGCCGGAACGGTGGGCGTGACGAGTGCTGAGGCAATGCCTCAGACAACGAAGGCCACGGCGGAAGCGCCGAGCGCGGACTGCGCGGGCCCCGAGAACCCGCCGGGCTGTGTGTGAGGCAAGGCTGGGGCAGGTGTCGCCCACTGCGCGGTGTCCGTCTTGAAAACCGTTGCGCAGAGTGTTGTCGGCGTACAACCTCATCTGTCCACCCACGTACGAGCTGACCTCGATCTTCCATGACGGTCCGCCGACGGAGTCGGTGGACCGTTTCGCTTTCTGTGGCTGATGGCGGGCATGTCGGGGACCCGAGTGACACGTCGGGTGGGCGCCGGGTTCCACTGCTCCGGGCGGGGTGGTGCTGCTCGCAGGGACGGAAAGCTGCCGTGTCAGCCGGGGTTCGGCAGGAGAACAAGCCGTTCGAGGACGCCGGTGATCTCATCTTGTCCAGGGCCAGTGGCGGGCAAGGCGGAGGATGCGGCGCCGGCCGGTGGTGACGAGCTGGGCGGCTGCGGAGAACAGGCGGAACCGCAGCCTTCGGGGTTCCCAGAGCCGGGCCTTGCCGGTCAGGGCGAGCATGGGCATCCAGGCCAGCAGGCCGAGAGCGATCTGGACGATCTCCAGCCAGACCTTGTTCTGCGCGGTGTGGCGCAGGGGCAGGTTGCGCAGGCCGGTGGACCGGGCGCCCGGATCCGGTCCTCCGCCCGGGCCCGCAGCCGGTGACCGAGCTCGAGCTCGGCGATCGGCCGGTCAGGGGGTGTTGGTCGCGAAGCACGTGATCCGCATGCCGGCCTTGTCCGTGATCCTCAACTGGGCCCCGGGATACGGTCGTTCCTTGCGGACGATCAGCCGTATGCCGTTGGGCCAGCCGTCCGGCAGCTTGCCCGTGCGGCTCCAGGTCCCCATCGACCAGGTCCAGATCATCAACCCGTCGACGGCCGAGGGCGACCTCACCTTCCCGGGACGAGCGGCCCTTTTGCTGTGGATGCCCGGCAAAGGGTGCCTTGCCGCCGGGTCCTCTACTCGAAAGACCGCGCCCGCGCGCCGAGCCGGGCGCGAGGACAGGCGCGAGTCGCTGTATGGGGGCTCAGCGGCCGGTTCCCGGGTCGCACTGGTAGAGCCGGGGCAGTTCGCGGCTCGTGCCGCCGTACGCCGCCGGCGGCACCGGCGTGCAGTGTGTGGTGACCCAGTGGGTGATCGCCGTCGTGGGCGCGGCCGTGCCGGCGTTCGGCGCGGTCGCGCCGTGCCGGGTGCTTCCCCCGTGCTCACCGGCTGCCCGCTGCCACACCGCCGCGTGCGTGCGTCGGAGGGCGACGTAGTGCAGTTCGCCGGAGTCGACAAGTCGGCGCAGTGCGTCGGGGGCGGGGTAGGGGACCTGTCCGGTGAAGCCGCCCATGGGCAGCATCGACGCGTTGGCCCCGATGACATAAGGCGCGGCATCGGACCAGTCCGGCATGGCCGCGAGGTACTTCGCGCCGTCCCGGTGCGCCGTCAGGTAGGCCAGGAGCCGTGCGCGCGGCGGCGTGAGCCGGTTCGGTCCGCCGCCCCCCGGTCGGCTGGCGGGTCCCACCCTGCCCATGCCGCCGGGCTGGTTGTAGCGCGGGGACAGCGCCGAGGCCGACCACACCGCGGGTATCAGGAGCACCGCGGCGAGAGCGGCCGACAGGCCGGCCACGGCGATCCGCGGACGGCGGGCCGCGCCGGCGCGGCCCGCGCCGACGAGTATCAGGGCCAGAGCGCACAGGGCGAGGGCGGCGGGAGCCAGCCAGCCGAAGAAACGGGGGTAACGCAGCGTCAGAGCCGCGGTCCACAGGACGTTCGCGGTGGTCACCGCCGGGAGCGCCCAGGCGCGACGGCCACCGGCCCGGTACGCCCTCCAGGCCCGCACCAGCCCGCTACCGCTGAGCGCCGCCAGGGCCACGGCGACGACGCCCATGTAGTACGTGTGGCCGGTGACGCTACCGAAACTGAACGCGGCGAAGAAGGTGGCCAGCCACACGCCCCACATCAAAGACCCGGCGAGCGCCGGATCGGTGCGGGAGACACGGCGGCGGCGCGCGGCGGCGAGGCCCCACACGAGGTCGCACGCGGCCAGCGGGTATAGCCAGCCCGTCTGCGTGGCCAGTCCCGGACTGAACATCTTCAGCACGCTGTTGCCCATGCTCGGGCTCCGGTGGTGGACGGCCCGCCGTGCGGCGTGTCCGGTGCCGCCCTCGTCGTGCGTGGAGGTGCCGTGTTTCGAGCCGGCGTCGGCGGCCGCGGCGTCCGGGCCCGTCTCGCCGGCGACGACGCTGCCCGTGTGAGCCGCGTCCATGCCCAGCGAGGTGAACCGGGTCAGGAAGTTGTAGCCCACGACCATACCCACGGCCGAGTTGTTCGTGGTGCCGTCTATGTAGGGGCGGGACTGCGCGGGGACGGCTGTCGCCACGGCCACCCAGGACGCCGACACCGCCACGGCGGCCGCGCCGGCCACGGCGACATGGCCGATCCTGCGCCGCAGGGTGGTGGGAGCAGCCACCAGATAGGTGACAGCCAACGCCGGCAGTACCGCCCAGGCCTCCAGCATCTTGCACTGGAATGCCGCCCCGACCCAGATGCCGGCCAGGAGCAGAGTGCGCAGCCGGGGCCGCTGGACGGCCCGCCAGGTGGCCTCGGCGGCCAGGAGCAGCAGCAGGACGAACGGCGCGTCCTCCACGATCGACCGGCCCAGCCCCACGGCCACCGGGGTGAACGTCACGAACGCCGCGGCCAGCAGTCCCGCCGGGACCCCGGCCCAGCGGCGCACCAGGAGGTGCAGGAGGAGGACGCAGGCCACGCCCTCGATCGCCTGGGGCAGGACCAGCGCCCAGGGGTGGAAGCCGAAGACCAGGGCCGACAGGGCCTGCGGCCACAGGAAGCCGGGCTCCTTGTCGAGGGTGATGGAGTTGCCCGGGTCGAACGAGCCGAAGAAGAACGCCACCGGGTTGTCGGTCATGCTGCGCACGGCGGCGGCGTAAAACGTGTGGTAGACGCTGTGGTCGATGCCCCACGTGTAGAGGACCGCCGCGGTCGCCGCGATGGACAGCAGCACCGGGAGTTCGTAGGGCGGTCGTGGTGTCTGCGGGCTCTGGGGAGCCGGCCCTGCGTCGTACGGGCGGGCTGTGGCGGTCGAGGCCGCCGTACTCGTCGCCGGCGTCGCGTCGCGTGCCGCGGTCTGCTCGGAATGAGCGCTGCGCATAGGTGGGCCTTCCTGGACTCCTGCTGTCTTCTCTCCGTCGCGTCGGCCACCTTGCGCGGCGCGTGCGACCGAATGATCCGACTACGAAGAAGTAGGCGTCCCGGGGCCGTGTTGCATGAGACGTACAGGACGTTGGTAAGAGCCTGCTCTTTTCAAAATGGCGCGTGGCCCAAAGGTGGCGCAGGAATGACTGGGCCATTGCGGGCGGGGGTGACAGGCATCCGGTCCGTCTGACGGTGGCGGACCAGGCGCCAAGGCTCCGAAACTGGTGAACAGCCTCAAGGGCGTCTGAGCGCGCGTCCTGCGCTGGGACTTCACCGGCCGCGTGAACCAGGCAATCATGCATGGACACTTCTGGTCCCCGTCGTACTTCGCAGCATCGTGCGGCGGCGCACCACTGTCGATCATCCGGCAGTCCATCGAACAGCAGAAACGCCCGGCCTGACGGCCGGGCGTGCTTCGAGGATGCGGTGACCCCGCCCTGAAGGGACGGGGCTTGCGCGCAAGGTCACCGGTCACCCGTGCCGGCGCAGGTCGTGGAAGAAGGCCTCGATCACGTTGAGCTCTCCGGAGCGGGCCGTCTGGTCGTAGGCGTATTTGCCGACGGCGAGACTGACGGCGGCCGCCTGTGTGAGCACCGCCGGGCCGCCGGTACGGCCGTTGTCGCCGGTGCCGTTCGGGGGCGTACCGCCCGTCTTGTCATTGCCCTGCTGGCCGCCGGAGAAGCCGCGGCCTCCGCCGTTGCCCTTGCCGCCGAAGACCCGGCCGAGGCCGTTGTAGCCCGTGATCAGGTCTCAGGCGGTGCCGTCCGTGGAGCCGCCGATGTACGGCAGTTCCGAGGCGGCACCAGTGGACGCGGCCGCCGTCCACCAGAAGCTGGAGATCGCCAGGGCCACGCCCGCGAGCACCAGGTTCATGATCCGCTTCACGAGCTTCGGTCTGGCCGCATACAGGTAGTGGTAGACCGCGAAGTCGCCGGTGCGGAGGGCGGGGTCGCGGTGACCGTCCGGCTGGTCTACGGGGCCGGCGCCTCAAGGGGCCCGTCCCAGGGGCGGCAGGGCTGTCACGGGGCTGGGCACCGGGCCGGCCTGGGCGGGACGCGGACTCATATCAAGATCACTCGCGGGTGTCAAGTCACGGTATTCAGTGGCGTGACGACGCATGGCCCGTTCGGGCTTACTCGAAACACGACCTCACCGATCCGGAGCGAGGCTCATCCACCGAAAGAAGGACACGTCATGTTTCGAACGCGTAAGAGGATCGCCAAGGTCGCGGCCATCACCGTAGCCGCCGCAGGGGCGCTCCTGGGCGGCGGCGCCGCCGCCCAGGCCGCACCCGCCACGACGCACGCCACCACCGTGGCAAGCGTCAGCAGTTGGGGCGGCTGGGGCGACGACAGCGACTGTTGGGGTCACCACGGAGGCTGGGGTGGCTGGGGTCACGATGGAGGCTGGGGTCACCATGGAGGCTGGGGTGGCTGGGGTGGCTGGGGTGGCTGGGGGTAGCCGACCCGGGGCAGGCGGCACCGACGCTGCCCTGACTCCCGCGGCACCCCGAGGCGGCGCCTGACCGGCCACGAGGAGCCCCCGGTCAGATCACCAGGGCCCGGGCGTGGGTGCGGCAGACACACCTCAGGTGTGAGATCGCCGCACCCGCGCGCCCGGTGCCGGGCACGGGCCCAGCCCCTTCTGTGCCCTCGGGCGCGCACCGGCCCACGGGCGCCAAGACCCAGCCCACCGAGTCAACCCAGAGACTCAACCCAGGGAAGAGGAACCCATGCGACCACTACTCCAGGGACCCGACCGGCAGGGGACGCCTGCCGGGACCGCCCTTCCGCCGCTGAGCGGCCCCAACCCGACACCGACCGCGCACCAGGGTGCCGCAGCCGCGATGCGGCCGCCCGGCCGTGCAGCCGAAACGGGACACGCCATGAAGACCGTGTGCGTCGGCGGTGGACCGGGCGCGTTGTACTTCGCGATCGCGGCCAAGCGCCGCGATGCCGGCCATGACATCACCGTCATCGAACGCGACCCGCCGGGGGCCACCTACGGCTGGGGCGTGGGGTATGGGGACGACCTGCTCGACCACCTCTACCGCAACGACCCCGACAGCGCCCAGGCAGTGCGTGCGGCCTCGGCCCTGTGGCAAGACCAGGAGGTCCGCCGCGGGGAACAGACCGCGTATCTGGGCCGGTACGGCTACAGCATCGCCCGCGCCGCCCTGCTCGACATCCTCACCCGACGCGCGACCGAGCTGGGGGTGGATGTCCAGCACCACCGCAAGGTCGACGACCTGGCCGCGCTCGCCGACGCCGACTTGATCGTCGCCTGCGACGGGGCCAACAGCCGGGTGCGCCAGTTGCACGGCGACCACTTCGGCACCCGCCTGGAAGTCGGCCGCAACCCCTACATATGGCTGGGCACCGACAAGGTGTTCCCCCGCTTCACCTTCGCCTTCGAACCGACCCCGGCCGGGTGGATCTGGTTTTACGCCTACCCCTCGAGCGCGGAAATCAGCACCTGCGTCGTCGAGTGCGCCCCAGAGACCTGGCGGGGGCTGGGGCTCGATACGCTCGACACCGCCGACGGTGTGCGGTTGTTGGAACAGATCTTCGCCTCCGCTCTGGACGGTCACGCGCTGCTTGGCCAGTCCCGGGGGGAACCGGCACGCTGGCAGCACTTCACCGAGGTACGCAACGCCACCTGGTGCCACGACAACGTGGTGCTGCTGGGGGATGCCGCCCACACCACCCACTACACCCTGGGCTCGGGCACCCGGCTGGCGCTGCTGGATGCGATCGAACTCGCGCACAGCCTGTATACGGAGGCAGAGCTGCCTGCCGCTTTGCAGACCTACGACAAGCGCCGCCGGGCCGCGCTCCATCCCGTGCAGGCCGCGGCCCGCACGAGCATGGCCTGGTTCGAGCATCTCGACCATCACCTTGAGCAGGATCTGGTGGACTTCGCCTACGCGATGTCGGTACGGCAGGGGTCCCAGGCGCCGTGGCACTACCAGCTGCACAGGGCCACCCAGGTCCCGGTGCTGCGCCGGGTACGACGGGAAGCCGGCAGGGGCCTGCGGAGGTATCTGGCGCTGCGGCGCGGGGAGACGACCCTCGGCACGGGCAGCGCCACCAGGAGGGCCACGACCACGGCGGCCCTAGCGGCACCGGCGGCACCGGCGGGGCACCAGCAGTGACGGCACCGGACAGGGCAGCCCCGGCAACCTGGACCACCGAACTTGCCGAGCCGTGATTCCTCATTCCCCCTGGTGATTTTTCGGCCGGGCCGACTCGATGCAGAACCCCGACGGACACGAACCGCACCGCAGTGCTTTTCCTCATCTCTCGCGATGCGGCCGCCCCGGCACACGACGAAAATTCACCAACCCGTGTGCCGGGCCGAAAACCCTGCACCCCGGAAAGAAAAAACCCATGAGCACTCACCCATGCACACATCACCCGGTGCCCGCGGCGGCCGCACCTGCCCAGGGCTTGCCACCGGGACAGCCCAGGCCGGCACGCCGTTCCCGGTCCTTGTACACCGCCCTCGCTGCCACCGCCGTCGTCTTGACCCTGGCCCCCGCAACGGCACTAGCCGCGCCCCCCTCCGGGGGGCTTGCCCCCTCCGTAGGGTCCCGGCCCGGTCCGAGCGTTGCGACGATCGGGGCGCTGCCTGGCTCCTCCCGGGCCGACGTGCCCAGTCCCGGCGCGATCGCGCGGGTGATGGCCACGACCGTCGAGACAGGTGACCCCTCGGAACATTTCGCGCCGTCCAGCGCCCCGGTCACGGTAGCGGACGGGTCCGGCGGTTATCTG
The DNA here is from genome assembly GCF_053601495.1 of Streptomyces sp. NPDC004721. Lineage (NCBI taxonomy): Bacteria > Bacillati > Actinomycetota > Actinomycetes > Kitasatosporales > Streptomycetaceae > Streptomyces > Streptomyces sp. NPDC004721. The sequence goes on along the minus strand of NZ_JBSGBZ010000093.1, from coordinate 11,272 downwards.
ACCGCGGTGATCGGCACCCGTTCTCCGAGCGTAGACGGGTACGGGCAACTGGTATTTTTCTGGCACGGCACGACGTTTGTCGGCTGGGACAGCAGCAGCGAAAGCCTGGCCATTCAAACCATCACTCCCGGAAAACCGGGTACCGTCCGAGTCACCTACGCCCATTACGGGCCCGATGATGGATTGTGCTGTCCCTCCCTGCCCGCGGTCACGATCGAACACCGGTGGAATGGGCACGGCTTCACCCCCTCAGGGATGCCGCCAAAACGCGGAGAGGAAGCGGCGGTGAGACTGGAGGCTACCTGAACGTTGACATCCTCCCCGCCTGAAGGACTCCGTTGGGGAATCCGCAAACCAGGCTGGGTGATCAGGCCGCCAGGTCGAGCGTGGCGAGGTGCGATGCGCGGGTCTTCCCCAGTGGTGTGCCGATGAGCCAGGCGTCCAGGCGGATGAGGTTGATCGCGGTGGCGGCCAGCACGTTGCCAAGGTGTGTCTTGGCCAGGCCGGTGTAGCGGGTGCGGCGGATCTCGGTGCGACGGACCGCTTGGGAGATGGTGCCCTCGACGCCTGCCCGGACGTCGTAACGGGCCTTCCATTCCTTGGTCTGCTGCTCGTGTCGACGCTGCCAGAGGACGTGCTGCTGCTCGCGGGGCAGCAGGGTCAGGGTGCGGCCCCACTTGCCGTTCGCGGCCGTGGTGCACCGGGAACGCAGCGGGCACGGATCGCAGTCCTGCAGCGCGAAGTGCACTCGGCTGATCGGAGTGCCGCCGGCTTTGCGCTGGTCGGACCAGCTTGCGCTGACCGCTCCCTGGGGACAGGTGACCTTCCTCGTGTCCCAGTCGACGGTGAAGGAGCTCTGGGCGAGGTGTTCACCCTCGTGGCGTTCATGGACCGTGTCCAGGCCGACAGGCCCAAGCAGGTCGATCCGGTGCTCGTCACGGGCGGTGACAATATGCGCGGCGGTGACATAGCCGGCATCCACGGCGTGCTCATCAGGTAGTAACTCCCGTGCAGCCAGACCCTGATGGACCATCTCGGTCACCTCGGTATCGCCGACGGTCGCGTCCGTGGTGGCCACATGGGTAATCACGTGCAAGGTGTCCTGATCGCAGACCTCGCTCAGATGGGTCTTGTAGCCGCACCGGCCCGAACCCCGTTTCAGTCCGTAGCGGGCATCGAGGTCGTAAGGCGAGGACAGCCGGCGTCTGGCCGGCGGGAGGTCCTTTGCCTCCCGCCAGCGCACCCCCTCACCCTCGCGGTGGTACTGCTCCACCCACGCCCGGCGCAGAACCTGAACAGCAGGGATCTCCCGAAGCCAGCCCGGCTCGCCGGACGCGAAGACTGCCTCCAAGATGGTGAAGCCGTCTCGACCGACCTGCTCGGCCCACTCGGTGCGGACGTTGTCGCGAGGATGTCCGGGTTGGTGTCCACGACAAACGAGGCCCAGTACCGGCCGACGGCATCCATCGTGACCGTGACGGACGTCGGGGTGGACGGCAGCGTGCGCGACCACCTCACCCGCAACTCGCCGACCCTGGCCACATACAGGCGCCCGTTCGACCGGAGGGCTGAACCCGTTCGCGGTGAGCCGGATCGACTGCCTTGAGTCCTTGCGGGACTTGAACCGGGGCGGGGCGGCCTTGGGGCCCTTGCGCTTGCCAGTGACCGAGGCGAAGAAGTTCCGGTACGCGGTGTGCAGATCCCACAGCGGCTGCACCAGCACCACGGAGGACACCTCACCCAGTCACGCCCGCTCATCGGTGCGCTTGGCAGCGGTGATGACCTGCTTTTGCAGGTCGGTGTCCTTGACGTACGGCAGCCGGGCCGCGTGGGCTTCCTGCCGGGCACGCAGCCCGTCGTTGAAGACCACACGAGCGCACCCGAACGCCCTCGCCAGCGCGGCGCGCTGACCGGGCCCGGGGTACACGCGGAGGTTGTACCTCAGCTGCACAGCCGTGATCGTAGCGTTTGGCCTACGACTACAAACAGTCGATCATCCAGCAGTACATCGAACAGCAGAAACGCCCGGCCTGACGACCGGGCGCGCTTCGAGGATGCGCTGACCCCGTCCTGAAGGGACGGGGCTTGCGCGCAAGGTCACCGGTCATCCGTGCCGGCTCAGGTCGTGGAAGAAGTCCTCGATCACGTTGAGCTCTCCGGAGCGGGCCGTCTGGTCGTAGACGTATTTGCCGACGGCGAGGTCGAGTACTCCGAGGCCGAACGGTGAGAAGACCACGGGCCGGCCGGTGGGGGGTGTTACTCGTCCGCTCATGACGTCGGCGAGTGTGCCGTGCAGGAAGCTGCGGTTGCCGATGAGCTGTTCGGCCAGGTGCGGGGAGGTGTCGGCTTTGAGGCAGTGTTCGACGTCGTCGACGATGTTGGTCGAGGCGAGGATGATCTCCGGCGCCAGGTCGCGCAGGGACACGTGCAGAACCAGTGGGTTGTGGTGGAACCAGGCCGGGTCGCTGACGTGTGGCTCGCCCGCGACGGTGGCGAACACGACGAGGTCGCTGGAGCGGACGAGGTCCTCGGGGCTGCCATGCGCGGTGATCCGTGCGGCGGTGTCGGTCTGTTGGAGGTGGTCGCGGAATCCGGCTGCGCTGCGGTGGGACAGGTCGTAGGCGCCGATCTCGTCGAAGGACCAGCCCACGGCGGTCAGGAAGGTGTGGATGTAGCGGGCGATCAGGCCCGTACCGAAGAACCCGATGCGGGTGGGGCGTTGCCGGTTGCGGGTGAGGCGGTCGGCGGCCAGTGCCGCGGATGCGGCGGTCCGGGTGGCGCTGATGATGGAGCTTTCCAGACAGGCGAAGGGGTAGCCGGTGTCGTGATCGTTGAGGATCAGGACGGCGGACGCCCTGGGGATGCCGGCCTGGACGTTGCCGGGGAAGCTGGAGATCCATTTGAGGCCGTCGACCTGCGCCTGTCCGCCGATCGAGGCGGGCAGCGCGATGATCCGGGAGGTGGGCCGGTCCGGGAAGCGCAGGAAGTAGGAGGGAGGATTGACCGACTCCCCCGCGGCGTGCAGCCGGTAGGTGGCCTCGATGAGGTCCACGATCTGCGCTTCCCTGCCCTGCAGGGCGTGCTGGACCTGGGCGCCGGAGATCACTGCGAACGGGGGCACGGTGTGCGGCTGGGACATGACGGGCTCCATTGCCGTGGAGGGGACGGTGGTCATGGGGTGTTCATCTCGCCGGTCGGCGGGCATGGGAGCGGGCTCAGCGGCTCGGCCATGGCGACAAGCACCTCGCGTGGTCCTTGGAAGGCCTCCCTGCTGTGTGCGGTGCGCACGTTGTCGAGGAGCATGAGGTCGCCGGCCTGCCACGGTTCGCGGGCGGTGTGGGCGGCGTAGGTGTCGTTGAGGAGCTGGATGATGTCCGGGCCGATGGTGTCGCCGCCCCCGAAGCGGGTGTTGAACGGCAGCGAGTCGGCGCCGTGGACGTCGATGAGGTAGTCGCGGATCTCGGGGTCGATCGTCCATTCGTTGAGGAAGGCGATCTGGTTGAACCAGCAGCGGCGGCCGGTGACCGGGTGGGCCGTCACGGCGGGGCGGCGCTGGCGGGTGCGCAGGCTGCCGTCGGGTTGCCAGTCGAATTCGATACCGGCTGTGCGGCAGTAGTCCTCGATGGCCCTGCGGTCGTCGGTGCCGAAGGCCTCGCTGTAGGGGGCGCCGATCTCGTCGTTGTAGGTGCGGGAGAGGAGCCAGCCTTCTTGTTCGAAGCGGTGGACGAGATCGGTGGGCAGTGCCTGAAGGACGGTGGCGGCGTCGGCGATGGCGGTGGCTCCGCCGGTCGTGGGTGCGCTCAGGCACGCGAACAGCATGAGGCCGGGGGGCTGGAGTGTGTAGCTGAGTTCGTGGTGCATGCACATCGGCTGGTTCGGCGGCCATGCGGAGGAGGAGTACACGCCCGGGGTGTAGGTCCGGCGGGGGGCGAAGGATTCCTTGTCGGTCATCAGGGCCGGGGCCAGGCGGTGGAGGGCGTCGCCGGCCTGCTCCGCGTCGCGCAGGCGCAGGCCGCGGATGAGGAGCGCGCCGTGTTCGGTGACCAGGGTGCGCAGTGCGCGGTGGTGTTCCGCTGCCCAGGCGGGTGCGTCATCAGCGGTGTCCACGTGCAGGATCGGGGGTTTGCCGGGATTCACTTCCACGGTGAGGAGGGGAGACACGGGGGTCGGGTATGGCATGGTGCTGTTCCTTTCGATGCGGTTCAAACAGAGGTCACTGGCGCGGTTGCGTGGCGCTCGCGCCGGTGGTCGACCAGGGCGGCGAGGTCGGTGAGGACCGGGTGTGCGATGACGTCTTTGGGGGCCACGGCGCGGCCCAGGGCCACGGCGAGTTTCACCGCCGAGAGGGAGGTGCCGCCGCGGTCGAAGAAGTGGTCGCGGCGTCCGATGTGGTCTGGGGGCACGCCGAGGACGTGTCCCCAGGCGGCCGCCAGCCGCTGCTCGGTCGGTGTGGCCGGTGCCTCGTGATCGTCCTCGCTGGTGGCCAGTTGAGTGGCGAGCGCCGTCAGCGCCTTCTTGTCGATCTTGCTGTTGGCGGTCAGCGGCAGGCTCGCGCGCCAGTGGAAGGCCGCCGGGATCATGTAGGTGGGCAGGGAGGCGGCCAGCAGGTCGTTGAGGGTCTTGGGGTCGACGGGCTTGACGGCGCAGTAGAAGGCGACCAGATGTTTGCTCTGATCGGCGCGTTCGGCCACCACCACGGCGCCGTCGCGGATGCCGGGGAGACAGAGGAGCCCGTTCTCGATCTCGCCGATCTCGATCCGGAACCCGCGGATCTTGACCTGGGCGTCGCGGCGGCCGAGGAACTCCAGTTTCCCCGAAGGATGCCAGCGCCCGTAGTCGCCGCCGAGATAGAGCCGTGTGCCGGCGCGTTGCGGATCGGCCAGGTAGGCCGCTCGTGTGCGTTCGGGATCATTGATGTATCCACGGCCGACACAGACCCCGGAGAACGCGATCACGCCCGGGGCGCCCAGTGGCACGGGTGCGAGGTGTTCGTCAACGACGTAGATATGCACGTTGTTGACCGGGCGGCCGAGCAGGATGCGTTCCGGTGCCCGGTGCATGACGTCGTGATTGGTGTCGTCCGAGGTCTCGGTGAGCCCGTAGGCGTTGACCAGCGCGATGTTGGGCTGAGCGGTGAACCAGCGCTCGGCGGTCTCCTTCTTCAGTGCCTCCCCTGTGACCGACAGGTACCGCAGGTCGGGCAGCGCCCGGGGGCGCTGTTCGAGCTCGGTCAGGACGGCTTCCAGGTAGGAGGGCACGAGCTGCACGACGGTGGCCCTGCCGTCGGTGACGGTGTCGAGGAATCGGGAGACGTCGAGGACGGCGTCCTGTTCAACCAGCAGGGTTCGCCCACCGGTCAGCAGGGCGCACAGCAGCTGCCACAGGGAGATGTCGAAGCACTGCGGCGCGGTCTGGGCGACCACCTGCCCCTCGCCGATGCGGAGGTCGTCGATCTTGGCGTAGAGGTGGTTGAGCAGGCCGGCGTGTTCGCACATGGCGCCTTTCGGCTCACCGGTCGAGCCGGAGGTGAAGTAGATGTATGCCAGTTGGCCGGGCGTGACGTGGATGCCGGGATCGTCGTCTGCGTGGGTTTCTTCGCAGGCCGCCTCGACGAAGAGCCTCTCGGTGCCGGGCCGGGACTCGAGTGCCTGGTCGAGGGTGGTGGTGCTGCCGGGTTCGGTCAGCACCAGGGTGCAGCCGGCGCGGGAGAGGATGGCAGCGATGCGTTCGGCCGGGAAGTGCGGCTCGATGGGGAGGTAGGCGCCTCCGGATTTGAAGACCGCGAGGACGGCGGCGAGCCAGTCCAGGTTACGTCCGGTCACCACCGCGACGGCGTCCTCGGGGGCGAGCTGGCGGCCTGCGAGGGCGCGGGCCAGCCGGTTTGCCCGGGCGTTGAGTTCCGCATAGGTCCACTGCCGGCCGGCGTGAACGGCGGCGATGGCATCCGGGTGCATCCGCACCCGGTCCTCGAACAGTTCATGCACCCTCGCGCTCGGCAACTGCCTTTTCGGTCCGGCCAGTTCATCGAGCTGGAAGCGCAGTTCCTCATCGGACAGCAGGCTCTGGCGCGCGTGTTCCGCGTCGGGGTCGGCGGTGATCAGCGCAAGCGCCCTCACGTGATAGCCGGCGATGCGGGCGGCGCTGCCGGCGTCGAGGGTGTCGGTGCGGTAACGCAGTCGCAGCACGAGCCGGCCGTTGTGGGGCCGGATGCCCACCCGCAGCGCCGTGTCCCCGGTGAGGTCCCCGTCGGTCGTGGTGGGATCGAGAACGGTCTCGAACAGCGGCCCGGTCAGGCCCAGTTCGCGCTGGAGATGGTCGATGTCGAAGGCCGGAACATCCTGGTGCGTCAGCAGTTCAGCGGCCGCCTGGTGGGTGGTGTGCAGCAGTTGCTTCCATGAGGCGGGTGCGGTGGTGAGCCGGCAGGGCAGCAGGTTGCCGGCGTGGGTGACGTAGCCGGTGGTGATCTGCTGCTCGGCGGACAGCGCCGCGAGCACCTTGGCGTGCGCCGCCAGCACAAGCGAGTCCAGCGGTATCGCCAGTTCGTCGGCCAGCCGGCACAGCCCGGTGACGATGCCTTCGGGGACGTGTGTATCGTACTGGCTCACGCCGGGCACCGGATAAAGGGTCCAGCGTGGGACGGGGGTGAATCCGCCCCTTGTCAGTACGCCGCGCCAGTACTCCAGGCCGTTTCGGGTGGGGTTGGGGTGTGTTGCCATCGGTTCGTTTCCTGTCCTTGTGGCGGGTGTCGCGGTGTCAGTTGCCAGGGGCTCGGGCGGTGTGAGCGGCGCCGGCTCCCGGGCGGTCCTCAAGGGGGATTTCGCCTCCCGGCATGTCCTGGGCCGGGTTGCCCGCCCACTGGGCGTGCGGGGGGATTTCCTCGCCCTTCATGAGGAAGGAGTCAGGGGCAAGCACGGCACCGTCGCCGATCGTCACGCCGTAGTGGACGAAGGCGCCGACCCCGAGGGTGCAACCGCTGCCGAGGGCGCTGCGCTCGGACTTGAAGGCGCCGTCCTCCTGCGAGTGGCACTGGATCACGGTCCCGGCGTTCAGCGTGCTGTCGTCGCCGATGGTGACGAGGGTGCGCTCCGGGAGGAAGCAGCCGTCGTCGAAGACCCGTTTGCCGATCCGGGCCCCCAAAAGCCGCCAGATGACGTTCTTGAAGGGGGTGCCGTTGAAGACCTGGAGGTAGTCGACCGACGCCATCTTCCAAAACCGTTCGTGGTGCCAGAAGCCGGGCTCGTAGATCGAGCAGTACAGCGGCCGCTGCGCCGTGAAGCCGGTGGAAGCCCGTTCGATCAGCGCGAAGTGGACGACGGTGTACGCGAAGGTGAGGACGGTGGCCAGGGCGATCGCCGCTGCACCGAGCCAGGGATAGAGGCTGGCCGCGCCCATGGTGACCAGGGTGATCACGAAGAGGTGGCTCCACCTCGCCAGCAGGTACAGGCCGGCGGTTGCGGCATTGTGCCTGTTCTTGGCGGCCAGGCGGCGGCGCAGCTCATCGCCCCTCTGCAGATGGCTGAACCTGTTGTCCCGCAGCACGGTGCGCGGTATCTCGAAGCTGGGTGAGCCCAGCAGGCCCACGCCTTCACGCACCGGGCCATCGATGGGGACCATCACTTTCGTGGCGAGCAGGCAGTTGTCACCGGTCTTGCCCTGTGAGGGGTAGGCGACGCGGTTCCCGAGGAAGTTGTGGGGCCCGATCGATGTGCGGGACACGCAAAAGGACGTGCTGGAGAAGTCGGCGTTCATGAGGGACAGACCGTCGGCGATCATGGTGCCGGTGCCGACAGAGCTCAGGTACGGGTTGTCGTGCTGTACCTCGGTGCCGAAGTTCGACCCGGTCTGCTCGATGCGGGACAGGTCGTATCCGAGGTAGCGCAGGTAGTGGACGATGCCGGAGCTGTCGCCGAAGAGCGTGGTGAAGAACTTCCTGTTGGTCATCAGCGCGATCACCCGCTGGATGCCGTAGTGGAAGCCGTACAACGGATAGACCTTGCCGGGCTTGATGGCCCCGTTGAGGACACGCGGCACAATGCCCAGGACCAGGAGGCCGGCCAGTGCCGAGCCGCAGAACAGTGTCAAGGAGATGATCAGGGCATCGGCGAAGAACGCCGGGCCGGCCACCGGCCGGGGGTTCACCAGCGGGTGAAGCAGCGGGACGCCGGCCAGCAGGGCGCTCGCGCCGCCCATCGTCAGCGGCAGCCACACCACGAGCAGACTCAGCAGTTGCAGAACACCGTATGCGGCCCTCTTGCGGGTGGGGCAGCCGGCCGGGCCGACCCTCTTGTAGTCCACGCCGGCCGGCTGCGCCGGCGAGCCGTGCCAGCGTTCGCCGGCGGGCACCACCTGGCCGCCGTGCAGGCAGGAGGCATGGCCCAGCTGGGCGCCGTCGCCCATCTCGGTTCCGATGTCGAGGACCGTGTGCTCGCTGATCAGCACATTCCTGCCGAGCGTGACCCGGCCGGTCTGGATCAGCCCGCCGTGCGCCCGGTAGCAGGACAGCAGCACATCCTTACGGATGACCGTACCGTCACCAACGGTGAGCAGGTCGGCACAGACCGGGCTCGTGCGGGTGAGGATCGTGACCCCGGTGCCGATCCGCGCGCCGAGCGCCCTGAGGTAGAGCACGTACAGCGGTGAGCCGACAAACAGCCGCAGGGGACTTGTACGGATCAAGGTCTTGACGACCCAGAAACGCAGATACTCCATGCCCCACACGGGGAACTCGCCTGCCCGCCAGCGGCCGATGAGTGCCCATTTCGCCACGACCGGGAAGGCACACAGCCCCAGGAAACCCCCACCGGCACACAGAACCGACCGCAGGTAGAGGTCGAACAGACCCGAGCCCGCACAGATCCACGCGTAGCCTGCGGCGGCGGCGAACGCGGAAAGCAGGCAATAGCCCAAAAAGAACAGGGCCTGCAGCATTCCGCAGGAGACGTACCGCACCGTGCCGGACCGAGCCCTTCCACCGGCCCGAGCCCTTCCACCGGCCGGGGCCCTTCCACCGGCCGGGGCGGGCGTGACCGGTGTGGGCGCCGGTGCCGGCGCCTTTACGAGCGGGTACGGGGACGGGACGGGAGCAGGCGCGGCGCCACAGAGCGCGACGGCCAGGCTCCGGATGGTGGGATACCGGTAGATGTCCTTCATCGACACCGCCGGCAGATCCTCCCGCTTCCTCACCCGCGCACAAAACCGCGCCATCACCAGGGAATCCGCGCCCAGGTCGTTGAAGAAGTGACTGTGCGGCGGCACCTCCCCCACACCTACGACGCCGGCCAGCACCTGGGCCAGACGCCTCTCCGTGCCGGCCGCCCCGTCGTCCCGGAAGGCCGAGTTGTCAGCCGGATCGGCCGCAATTGCGTCCGCCATTTTGTCTAGCACGAGAACTCCTCGAGGATGTTTCCCCGGTGTGTACGGATTCGTGACACCCGGCCCCTTCAGTAGGCCCGCCCGGAGAGTTCCTGTCCTGCCCCTGAATGTCGGGACTTGACATTCGAAGTCCGGTATTGACAATGAGCCGCTTTATGCTCGCCGCACTGCGGCCCCTTGGCCTCCGCGAACGTCGCGCCGCCCGCGACCGCGTCGCACGGCACGGCACGGCACGGCACGGCACGGCACCCGGTCAATCCACGGGTGGACCGCCCGGCCATTGCATCGCACGCCACCGTCCCGTACGACGCCTTACGGGCGGGGACTGCCGGGCAGGCCACAGGGCGCCAACCGATGGCGACCGGGCCCACGGGCGAATCGCCCCGCAACCGCATCGCATACCACCGCCCCGCACAGCGCTTCACAAGCGGGAACTGCCGGGCAGGACACAGAACGCCAACCGAAGACGACCGGGCCTGGAAAGCGGCCATCGATCCCGCCGCCCCGCAACAACCGGACCCCGCCGCGCCGTATATGCGCGCACAGGACGCGTGTCAAGCCCCGAATTTCGGTGGCATGACACCGCTGCCCCGATTCAGGCGCACTGGAGACATTCCGGCGAGTCACCACTCGCCACCGAATTTCCCCCCGTACGGCACCACGACAGACCGGCTACAGGAAGACCCCCTGCAGCCGCGAGGAGACGACATGCCCGTCATATCCGCCCCCCAGGCCTTCAACGAAGACGATCTCTACGTCGACCTTGAAAAAATCTTCGAGTACCCGCTGTTCCTCAAGTGCGAAGGATTCAATTTCGCCGGCTCGATCAAACTCAAGGCCGCCCTCGAAATGGTCGAGACCGCCGAACGCGACGGACTGCTGACACCCGACTCGGTCCTGGTCGAATCGTCCTCGGGCAACCTCGGCGTGGCCCTGAGCATGATCGCGGCCAACAAGGGATACCGGTTCGTGTGCGTGACCGACTCCCGCTGCAACCCGGCGACCAGGAAGATGATGGAGGCCCTGGGCAGCCAGGTCCACGTCATCACCGAACCCGACCCCGCCGGCGGGCTCCTCGGCGCACGCATCGAACACGTCCAGGCACTGTGCGCCCGCGACAAGCGCTACGTGTGGCTCAACCAGTACGTCAACCCCAGCAACAGCACGGCCCACTACCAACACACCGCCCCCGCCATCGCCCGGCAATTCCCCGACCTGGACGTACTGTTCATCGGGGCCGGCACCACCGGAACCCTGATGGGCTGCGCACGCTACTTCCGCACCTGGCACCGCCCCGTACACGTCGTAGCCATCGACACCACCGGCTCAGTCACCTTCGGAGGCACCCCCGGCCACCGCATGATCCCCGGACTGGGCACCAGCATCCGCCCCCCACTGCTCGACGACTCCTACATCGACGACGTCGTACACGTCGAAGAAACCGACACCATCCACGCCTGCCACCAACTGGCCAGGCACGGATTCCTCTTCGGAGGCTCCACCGGAACCGTCGTCAGCGGCGCAATGACCTGGCTCGCCCGACACGAAGAACGGGAACTGACCGCCGCGGCCATCGCCCCCGACCTTGGCGAACGCTACCTGGAAACCATCTACCAACCCACCTGGATACAGAACCTGTGCGGCGACAACATCCTCACCCCCCAGCCACCCACCACCACACCCCAGGCAGCCTGACCCCAACCCAGGACCACCGCGTGTCCGACGGCCGGCGGTAGCCGCCATCCACCCAGGCCATGCGCGGAGTGGGATTGCCAACTGCTCGCCTTCGAAGCCGTCTGGGCGTAAGAAGCCGTATCTCAACCGATCATGGAACGTGCGGGTCGAACAGGTTTCCCGACGGGGTGATCTTCCCGTTGTGCGCGCATGAAGACAGGGCCCC
>NZ_JBSGBZ010000092.1:0-18811 GCF_053601495.1 Streptomyces sp. NPDC004721 | reverse complement strand
CGCGCACTTCATGCGCTCCCTGGGCGCGGTGCAGGCGCTCAACCTGGACGGCGGCGGCTCCTCCGCGATGGCGGTGGACGGACGGCTCGTCAACAATCACCTCCGACGCGACCGGTGAGCGCCCGGTCGGCGACACCCTGCAGGTACTACCGGCACACCGCAACTGAAGCCGATCGCACCGTTCCGCAGGGGTCCTGTCTCCAGACACCACGCGGGGAAGGTGTGTTCGGCGGGTGCTCGACGCAGCGTAGGGTGGCGGTGTGGCACGCGCTCGGCGAACCGTGCCGGGCGCCGAGGGTCTCGACGCCGAGCCCGAGCCGATCGAGGTGGGCACCCGGTGGGGATCGCCGTGGAGCACCGGCGCGAAAGTGGAACTGCGCCCGATCGGCCGGGCGCGGTCGGGCCCCGGCAACGGTCAGGCGTTCACGGTCACACATTCCTCGGGTTGACGGCCTGCTGGAAGGCCCGGGAAGCGAGTTTGGGCCGCTCCTCGGCGAAGGTCAACATGCCCATCACCGAGATGCCGTTGTGATCCTGGTTGTAACCGGCCCGTTCCTTGTAGTCCTTGAGCACCCAGAAGGTGTAGCCAGCCACGAAAGCGGAGCGCCGGGCCGTCTGGTCCCAGTGCGTCCGGAAGGAGGCCGCCTGCCATTCCTCGGTTCCCGGGGTGGTCTCCGGGCCGCGCCTGCCGGCCTCGGACCAGGTGCCGTTCTCGGTGATCAGGATCGGCTTGTCGGGGTACTTGGCATGAATCGCGTCGAGTGTCGTGCCGAGGTCGGCGTCCTTGCCGTAGAAGTATCCGAAGTACTCGTTGAAGCCGATGACGTCCGCGAGGTCGAAGGCTGGATCGTTGCTGGTGCTGGACGCCCACGTGACCGGTCGGGCCGTGAGGTCGACCGAGCGCACGGCCGCCTTGAGGTCGGCGAGCCAGCCCCGGTAGACAGGTGCGCCGCCAGGATCGATCTCCGACTCGTTCTGCAGGCCCCAAAGGATCACCGACGGGTGGTTGTGCTGGGTCCAGGCCATGGTCAGCGCAAGGGCGCGGGCAAGGCCGTACGTCTCGGTCTGGAGCTTCTCCTGCGCGGTGTTCAGCCACATGGTGTCGTTGTCGTCCATCACCATGACGCCGTGCCGGTCGGCCCAGTCGTAGACGTACGGGTGCCGGTTGTAGACGCAGTTGCGCATGAAGTTGGCGCCCAGGTCGAGCAGGTGCCCCAACTCGGTGTCGTACTCGCGCGGTGTTATCGCGCGTCCGTGGGCAGCGGTCTCCTCGTGCCAGTTGGTGCCCTTCAGGAACAGCGGCTTGCCGTCCAGCCGCAGCTGCGCCTGTCCGACCGACAGGTCGCGCACGCCGTAGTTGGTCGACAGGGTGTCCGTGCGGCGGCCACGGCCGCCGGGTTCCGTGGTGGTCAGGCCGGCGCGTGCGGTGAGCAGACGAGGGGATCCCGGGCTCCATCGCGGAGCGTCGGGTACCGGTATCGACACCGGTACGACGCTGACCGATCCGGCGGGGATCCGGGTGGTGACGGTGACGGCCCGCGCTCCGCTGCCGCGGCCCGGATCCACCGTAAGGTGTCCCTCGTAGTCGGTTGTGCCGTGGTTTTCCAGCACGACTCTCGCCTGGAACGTCCCCCCGACGCCGACGGCCAGCAGCTTGGCGATGGTGACCTCGGGCACGGCCTCGAGCCAGGCCGACCGGGTGATGCCCGCGTAGGGCCAGTAGTCCACGGGCTTGTAGGGGATCTCGTAGGAGTCGGTCACCGGCTGGGCGCCCGTTCCCGTGTACTGCGTGTAGCTTGCCCGGCGGAAGACTCGGACCACGATGGTCTGCCGCGCGCCCGGGCGCAGGGCCGACGGCACCGGAAGCGAGAAGGGCGAGTTGGCGCCCTCGTGCCGACCGAGGTGGACGCCGTCCAGCCAGACGTCGGCGCTGTATCCGACGGCCAGGAAGTTCAGGCGCACGTGCCGTCCGCGCCACGAGGCGGGCACGTGGACGGCGGTCCTGTACCAGGCGTATCCGTCGTCGAACGCGGTGCCGCGGCCGAACGCATCGCCCTGCTCCGAGGCGAAGCCGTGGGTGTCGAGGAGGTCCCAGGCCCCGGGCACTGGGACGCGGCCCCACGCACTGTCGTCGAGGTCCGGAGACTGCCATTCCTGGCCGGACCCGACGTTGTCCGGGTCGAACCGGAAGCGCCACCGACCATCGAGCGGCAGGTAGTCGCGGGTGGGCTCGCGGATGCGCCAGCCGTCGAGGGCGGGGAGTACGACGCCGTACTGGAAGACGACGTTGGTGCCGCCGACCGCGCGCACATGCGTGCCGGAGGGCTCGGTGGCCGGGTGGGTCTCCAGCACCGGCGCGTCCGCGGTGGCGGTGCCGGCCGCGTACGCCGCCGTGTCCGGCCAGACGGGCAGGGCGACCGCAGTGGCCGCGCCGACGGCCGTGGCCATGACGGCACGGCGGGACACGCCGGAGGGGCGGGCGGCCGGGGAGGAGCGTTCCGAGCGACTTGCCATCCGTGTACTCCCTTGGGTGAGAAGGTCCGTCGGAAACGGCGCGGCACGGCGTGCCCTGGGTCGCGGGGACCTAAGGCCGGTCGCGTCGAAGGCCGCCTGCGGCGGGTGGATGCGCAGGCTGTTATGCGTCGGCCAGGACGGCCACGCCGGCCGGTCCCAGGTCGACGACGCTGCTGGGCGAGCCGCCGGACAGCAGGTCACGGGCCGGGCGGGGCAGCTGGACGCGAGTTTCGGAGCCGGAATGGTTGAGCAGGACGAGGTACCGGGTCCTGTTGCCGTGGCGCACCACTGCCTGCACCCCTTCCGGGAGGCCGGGCAGCACCGGGTCGACGCCGGCCTCCTGGCGGATCCGGTCGAACAGCGCCCGCGTCGCCGCCGGGTCCAGGCGGGTGCCGAGGTACCAGGCGACACCCTCGCCGAACCCGTGGCGCGTCACCGTGGGCCGGCCGGCGAGCTCGGTGGAGGCGAAGGTCGCCACCGTCTGAGCGCCCTCGAGGTGGATGTCCTCCGACCACAGGCGTCCGGTGGTGCCGGTGCGGGGGGCTCCTCCGGGCGCGTTGGTGAAGGAGAGGTCGACGCTGCCGTCCTCGGGCAGGGGCCAGAACTCCTCGATCCGCAGGCCCAGCATTTCGCGCAGGGGAGCAGGGTACCCGCCGAGGTGGACGCGGTCGCACTCGTCGACGATTCCGGAGAAGAACGAGACCACCAGATGCCCGCCGGCCCTGACGTACTCGGCCAGGTTGCGGGTCGCCTCGTCGTCGATCATGTAGAGGTTGGGGACGACGACCAGTCGGTACGCCGACAGGTCCCAGGTCGGATGGACCACGTCGCAGGTGACGTTCGCATCGAACAGCGGCCAGTAGTGCGCGAGGTTCGCGTCCATCTGCCGCAGGCCCGACGACGGGTGCGAGTCGAGCTCGAGCCCCCACCAGCTCGCCCAGTCCATGACGAGTGCGGCGTTGGCCCCGACCGTCGAGCCGGCCAGTTCCGGAAGGCCCGCCAGCTCGTTCCCGAGCGTCCGGATCTCGCGGAAGGTCCGCGTCCTGCTCCCGCCGTGCGGCACCATCGCGGAGTGGTACTTCTCCGCGCCTCCGCGGGACTGGCGCCACTGGAAGTACATGACGGAGTCGGCTCCCTGGGCGATCGCCTGCCAGCTCCACAGGCGCATCAGGCCCGGTGCCTTGGGGCCGTTGCGCTCGCGCCAGTTGACCGCGCTGGGGGCCTGCTCCATGAGCAGCCAGGGCCGGCCGTGTCCCAGCGAGCGCATGAGGTCGTAGGTGAACGCGGCCTCGACGTGGGCGCGTGGGCGGTGCGGGTCGGGGTAGGAGTCGTGGCTGATGACGTCCTGGTGTTCGGCCCAGCGGAAGTAGTCCACCGGTTTCCATACGGACAGGAAGTTGGTGGTGACGGGGACCTTGGGAGTGATGCGGCGGAGGATCTCCTTCTCCGTCAGGAAGCAGTCCAGCATGGCGTCGGAGCTGAACCGGGCGAAGTCGATGCGCTGCGCGGGGTTGCCGAGGCCGGAGACCAGGCGCGGGGGCTGGATCTCGTCCCAGTCGCCGTACCGCTGCGACCAGAAGCTCGTGGACCAGGCGTCGTTGAGTGTCTCGAGGTCGCCGTACCGCTCGCGCAGCCAGCGCCTGAACTCGGTCGCCGACACGTCGCAGTAGCAGGCGGAGATGTGGCAGCCGTACTCGTTGCCGACGTGCCACAGCGCGAGCGCGGGGTGGTCGGCGTAGCGGCTCGCGATCCGGTCGACGAGGCGTCCGGCGAACTCGCGGTAGACCGGGCTGGACGGGCAGTACTGCTGGCGGGCGCCAGGCCAGATGCGGGCACCGTCGGCCCGGACGGGCAGCGACTGCGGATACTGGTGGGAGAGCCAGGGCGGCGGGGAGGCCGTCATCGTCGCCAGGCAGGCGGCGATGCCGTTGGCCGCCAGGTTGTCCATGATCCCGTCGAACCGCGAGAAGTCGAACTCCCCCGGACGCGGTTCGACCTCGGCCCACGAGAAGATGCCCACGCTCACCATGGAGACCGCAGCCTCCTTCATGAGCCGCATGTCCTCGGCCCAGACGTCCTCCGGCCACTGCTCCGGGTTGTAGTCGCCGCCGAAGGCGATGCGCCCGAGACGTGCGCGCAGGCGGTCGGCGCGGGTGGTACCGGAATCGTCGTGGTGGGTCATCCTTTGACACTCCCCTGGGTCAGGCCGGCGCGCCAGAACCTCTGGAGCACGACCATGGCGATCATGAGCGGGACCACGGAGACGAAGGCTCCGCCGACGGTGAGCTGGTACAGGTCGGGTTGACGGTCGGCGAAGGACTGCCACGAGGTGAGCCCCAGGGTGATGGGGTACAGCTTCGGGTCGGAGAGCATGATCAGCGGCAGGAAGTAGTTGTTCCAGACGCCGACGAACTGGAACAGGAAGATGGTCACCAAGGCCGGCGTCATGATCCGCAGGCCGACGACGCGGAAGATGCGGAACTCTCCGGCTCCGTCCAGGCGTGCGGCTTCGAGGAGTTCGTCGGGGACAGAGGCGGCCGCGTAGATGCGGCACAGGTACACGCCGAAGGGGCTGACGACGCTGGGCAGCAGGACGGCCCAGTAGGTGTTGGCCAGGCCGACGCGGCTGAAGATCAGGTACAGGGGCAGGGCCAGGGCGGTGCCCGGGATCAGCACGCCGCCCAGGATGACGTTGAAGATCGCCAGGATGCCCGGTTTGGGCGGTCGACCGCAAGCGCGTCGAGCAGGTTGGGCAGACCCGCCCTGACTGCCCCTCCCCCCGTAGCGTGGAGTCCGTGATTGCGGGAACGTTGCGGTTCATGGGGTCCAGGCAACGGACGAGTACCATGCGGTGCCGTCGGTGACGGCCTTGACCTTGCCCAGGTTGGCCACCTTATGGGCCCGTCGACCACCGAGGCCGACACCGTACGAATGGCCGACGCGGCGTCCCCCTTCCTCGCCAGCACGAACGAGGTGGGCCCGACGACGCCATGGTACGCACCGCGCAGCCGCCGGAATGCGTCCAGCACACCCGAATAACGGCCTACTGCCGCATCAGCGAACCTTCGGCCCCTCGCAGCGAGATGCTTCATTCGAATGCTGGTCCGGTGCGCACTTGAACGGTCACTGGCCATACCCTTCCGGCTCCAAGACTGTGTGCGAGCCACCCGGAAGAGTCTTTACCCTCCAAGCATGGATCTTCGCGAAGAACTTCCGAGCGACAGACAGGCCGTGCGGGATGTTCACCTGCAGGCGTTCGGTGACCATGGCCTTGTCGTGGCCGATCTGGTCGATACCCTGCGGGACACCATCACGCCCGAGGACGGCCTCTCGCTGGTCGCCGAGCACGACAGGCAGGTCGTCGGCCATGTCATGTTCACCCGCAGTCTGCTCGATGCCCCTCGGCGGCTGGTTGAAGTGCAAGTCCTCAGCCCGTTGGCCGTGATGCCTGAGCTCCATAAGCGCGGTATCGGCTCGGCTCTGGTCCAACACGGACTGGGGATCCTCGCCGAGCGAGCAGTCCCCCTCGTCTTCCTGGAGGGCGATCCGGGCTATTACTCGCGTTTCGGCTTCACGCCCGGTGGCGGCCTGGGCTTCCGAAAGCCATCCCTGCGCATCCCGGACGGTGCCTTCCAGGCCATCAGGCTCCCCGGGTATGAGCCGTGGATGACGGGGACGCTGGTCTATGCAGAGCCGTTCTGGCGGCATGACGCAGTTGGCCTCCGTGACCCCAACGCATAGCGATACGAGCGCCGATACCCCTGTTGTGACATGACGCACCGTTGGATGCTGGTCCAGGCGGCGCGGTGTCGCCAGGCTCTGCGGATGGCAGAACGAGTACGCATTCGCGAGATCGAGGACGACGAAAGCAGGCGCCCGCTGCGGATCACCCGCAGGGGTACTGGATCGGTGGTGACCTGGCGGCGTGCGCAGATGGTACTGCTGTCCCCGCAGGACATGCTCGTGTCGAAGATCGCCGAGGACATCCACAGGAAGTGACACAGCCAGGGCGTCGCTGCTCGGCACGGCGCCGGGCGGGATGAGGGCGGTACGCCTAGCGGGAGGTATCCCCGCGCAGAAGCGTGGTGTTGCGGCGTCCGCTCTCCAACGACAGCGATTTTCGGGATCTCTTCCCGACTCGTGGGCGTCCCGCACTGGCGCCGTGGAGGCTTGCCCTGGTCAGGGTGCAGCAGTTCGCAGAGAGGTCCAGGATCTGGTTGTCCGGGCCTCGCAGCAGCCGGGCCCGGAATTCGCTGAGCACGGAGTCACCCCCTGCCACCGAGACCCTGGCCCAGGCTGCTCAAGGGCTGTTCCCGGGCATGAACGCAGGAATAGCAGGATGGCCAGCGGCACCGTGAAGTGGTTCAGCGCCGGCAAGGGTTATGGCTTCATCGCCCAGGACAACGGAGGCGGGCCAGAAGGAACGCAAGCACAAAACATCGTCCGGGGCTGACTGCTCACGGCCCTCTCCAGGAACTGGTGGGGTTGATCTTCCATACATTGCAGCCAACTTCGGGGTGGAGTACGCACCCGCATCGAACGTTCCGCACAGCTGCGGCGTCGTAGAGGAAACGCATGGGAGATGCGGGAGGGGAGGGCGTGTTGCTACGCAGAAGGACGAGCCGCAGCCGGGAGACGGACCACGGCGCTGACGATCCGCTGGACTCGGCCCAGGAACACCGAGTGCGGGCGGTACTCGCACTCGGTGGAGTGCCGCAGGCGGACCTGCAAGACGGAGTACAGCAGGTCCGCCTGCGGCTGCTGGAGCGGGCAGCGAGCGGCCAGGAGGCGCCTCGCAACGTCTCCGCGTGGGCCGCGGTCGTCGCCTCCAACCTCGCCATGGACTGGCACCGCGCCAAGCACCGCCAAGAACGCCTCGGCGAGCGGCTGGCCTCGCTGCGGCAGGGGGAAAATCCCTCGGGCGAGGACACCCGGCTGCTCTCCCTCGCCGTCGCCCAGGGCCTGGACGAACTGCCCGAGGTCCAGCGCCAGGTCCTCATCCTGCGCTTCTACGCCGACCTGCCCGTCCGGGTGATCGCCCAACAGCTCGGCGTCCCCGAAGGCACGGTCAAGAGCCGGCTGCACACCGCCGTCCGCGCCCTGCGCGAACGGCTGCACGAGGACGAGGTGGTATGACGTGACCGCCGAACACACGCGGGCCGACGGCCACGGCGAGGCGGACCCGCTGATGGCCGCGATCCTGGACGAACCGATGCCCCGCTCGGCGTACTCCGACGCCGACCGCATGACCGAGTACCGCGCGGCCCGCGCCGACCTCACCGCGCTCCGCCAAGAGCTCACCTTCATCGCCAACGCGCTCACCGCCCAGGAGCCGGCGCAGCCCCCCGGCAGGGGTGCGGCCGGACACCCGCAGCAGCCGAGGCCGCCCCGGCGGGCGCGTCGCGGCCGGGCCGTCGCGGCGGGCGGCCTTGTGGCGGCCCTTGTCGTCTGCGCAGTGTTCGGGCTGACGTGGCTCCTCACCGTGGGCCAAGCCGGGACGAGTTCGACCGGTGGCACCGCCGATGCCAAGGTCACCACCGGCGGGTACGTGGCCTGCGCCCGGCTGATAGTCGAGGGCACGGTCACCCAGGTCGCCCCCGAGCCCGGCACCACACAGGACCGGATCGAACTTGCCGTCAACCGCCGCTACAAGCCCCGAACGGGCCCCGCCCGGATCACCTTCCTGATGGACCACGACGTCTCGCCCCGCCTTCGGCCCGGTGCCCATGTCCTCATCGCCATCCCCAGACACGCAAGCAGCCCCGACCTCTGGAGCACAGGCGAAAAGCGGATCGCCCACGACCGCGCCTGGATCCTCGCAGGGCTCAAAGAGTCCCGCACGCTCACCTGCGACCAGGACCCCTCCTCCGACTGACCGCCCTCCCCGCACAGCGCTCAGCACGATCCGCACACAAGAGCGGACGCCCGCCGCCGGCGAGCACCCGCCTCCCAGTCGTGCGTAGGACGCTGCGTGGGCTGGCCAGCCAGGAACCTCTGCCGGAGGAATGGCGGCGGCACTACCCGCTCTTCCTACGGCTGCTGTCGACGACGGGACCACTGGTGGTGGCGTAGTCGTCCGTGTGGCGCCGCCGCCGTTGGGCGCACGAGAAACCCTCACTGCCTTGACCAGGCTTGCTCAAGCCCCCTTGATCGGGTCGGCTGAATTCTCACCGAATCTGGAAAGTGATCCGCAGCGGCCGCAGGCCCGGCCGTCCGATGGTGTGCAGCACCGCCTCGCCCAGTCCGGCGGTGCGAATGGCCCAGGCTTGGAAGCCCGGATCGGTCTCGTAGTCGACCGGTACGAGGACGATCGCCGTGCCGTCGACGGTGGGGGTGGCTTCTCGCCAACGGCCGGAGAGGCGCAGCTGGGTGGTGTCGCCGAGGCGGAGGGTGACGGCGCGGCCCGTGTCGTCCTGGGTGAGGACGGCCGGAGCGGGCGGCACAGGGGTGGCATTTGTCGCCGCGGGTGTGGGGGTCGGGGTGGGGGTGGCGGTATGGGCGGGCGGGGCCTGGCGGTCCGGTGGGGGGTTGTTGGTGCAGGCGGCCGCCGCCACCCCGAGGAGCAGGGCGGCGGCGACGCGCGGCAGGAGCATCATCCGTGTCATACGAGCGGGATGTTGATACAGGTGAGGATGGCCGCCTGGGCGGAGAGCTGCTGCCTGGTGGCGTTGGGGTCGAGGCGAACCTTCTCAGCGTTCTGGACGGCCTCCAGGAAGGGGGTGTCCGCCTTCAGGTCGCTGTCGGTGTCGACGAGTTCGTACGGCTCGAACGCTCCATTGGCGAAGTTGAGCCATGCGGCGAGCAGCTGGCGGTCGAGGGAACGCTTCGGGTCCAGGAGCAGGTTGAGGAAGAGGACGTCCGCGGCCTTGTCCTGGGTGGACACGTCGACCTTCTCGGAGAACACTGCGCTCGCATGCTGGACGATCTTCAGATAGCAGTCCAGCGTCTTCTTGCCGAGCCCCGTGAGGTCGCCGGTCAGGTATTTGACGTACCAGACATCGGCGAGCAGCGACAGCGGGGCATTGCCCTGGACGATGACGGGCATCCCGTCGGCCCCCGTACCGCCGTCGTCGTCGCGTGCTGAGAAGGACAGGTCGTACAGGCAAGGCTTGGTGTACGTGTGGGCCTGGGGGTCCGTCAGGTCGCGCGGCTGGACGCTGGGGCTGCGGACGGGATCGGGGTCCGGCGGGTTGACGAGCGAGGTGGTCGTGGTGGCCGGTGTCCCGTCGCCCCATGCCCAGCTCATGGTCTCGTCATCGCTGCCGGGGTCGGTGACCCGGGCGGTGTACCTCTTCTCCTCGCCCGCGTGAACGACGAGTGTCCGCCCGCCCGCGAGCGGCACCGCACCGGTCTTCTCGATGGCGACGGTCGGGTCGACGTTGGCGACGGTGATCGTGGCCTCGCGACAGGTGGTGGTGTCGTCGTCGCTGCCGCAGACCTTCACGGTGAAGGTGCCGTTGTCGCCGAAGACGAGCTCGCGGCTGAAGGTGAGGGTGGCGTCGGGGCGGTTGTTCTCCAGTTGTCCGGGCAGGGAGACGGGCTTGCCGTCGCCAGGGTCGATGGTGGCGGTGAGCGGGTCGAGCCAGCCCGGGTCGGTGACTGTGCCGGCGACAGTGAGCTTGCCGCCCTCCTCACGCGGGCCCTGGACGGTGAAGGTCACCGTGGGCGCCACGTTGGTGACGGTCACGGTCGCCGTGTCGGTGTCGGTCCCTGCGGCGTTGCCGACGCGCAGGCCTACGGTGTACGTGCCGTCCTGGCCGACCCGGTCGAAGAGCGGGCTGACGCCGGTAGCGTCGTCGTAGGCGCCGTCGCCGTCGAAGTCCCAGCTGTAGCTGCCGCCGCCACCGGGGACGGTGGAGCCGCTCGCGTCGCGTCGTATGTCGGCACCCTCCTTGGTGGAGTACGGCCCGCCCGCGTCGGCGGTAGGCCGGCAGCTCGCGGGGTAGTCGGTCGCCGGATTGGCCTGGCTCTGGCTCGGTGAGGTGGCGCTCGCGCCCATGCCTCGGCGGGCGAACACGCCCCACAGCAGGCACTGGTTGGCGCCGCCGTGGTTGGCCCGGTCTGCGGCGAGGATGCCGTCGCGGGCGTCCAGGAAGTCGGGTGAGGACGGCGTCAGCTTCATGCCGTCGACCATCAACTGCTCGTGCCGCTGCTTCCCGCTGGCATAGCCGTACGCACCGACGAGCGCGGTGCGCATGTCCCACATGGCGGTGGCCCAGATCTCGCCGTCGGCGTGCACCTCGCAGCTGCCGTCGCAGAGGTCGGCGTAGGTGAGGTTGCTGTTGTTGTACGCGACGCGGCGTACGCCGGTGGCTTGGCCGTTGTTGTACTCGCCGTACACCGGGTCGTTCCACAGCGAGGTGGCCACCGCGTCGCTCCAGCCCTCGCCGAGCGCGCCGGTCTGCTCACCGTCGCCCAGTTCGCCGCCGCCGACGAGCCGGTGGGACAGGCCGTGGCTGTACTCATGGGCGATGGTGTCGCCGTTCATGGCTCGGTGTGTGTTGCGGTTGTCGCAGGAGGCGCGTCCGACGAAGAGCCGCATGGTCCCGTTCTGGCCGTCGGCGGGGGTGCCGAAGTTGGCGTTGCAGGCGGAGTCCCCGTTGGCGTCGAAGTCGACGTAGACCTGGACGCGGTCGCCGCCGGCGCCGCCGTTGCCGAGGTTGTCCTCCTGGAAGTTGCCCGACGCCTCGTCGAAGCCGAGCCCGTAGAGGTGGTCGTGCATGCGGTTGGTGTAGTAGAAGGCCTGGGTGACGACCGCGTCCCGGTCAGTGGTGAGATCGGTGCCGCCGCTGGTGCGGAAGGCGTCCGTGAAGGTGTAGTTGAAGTGCTGGTACGCCGGGTCTCCGGCAGCCGGGGTCTGGGGCTGGTGACCGAGCGTCTCGTTGCCGTCGAGGTCCTGGGAGACCTCGGCGTTGTTGCCGGTGGTGACCCGGCCGGTGACCCAGGAACGGCCGAGGCCGCTGAAGGGGACGGTCGTCGCGCTGCCGAGGGTGGGATCTGGGCGGAGTGGTCGATCTGCTCGTTCTCGACCTGGTAGGCGATCACGCTGCCGCCGCCGTCGGTGATTTGGTGGCGGGCGATGATGCGGTTGACGGTCTTCAGCCACTCCAGGTCGGCGGCCAGGTTCTGCGGGTCGGACGTGCGCGAGGCGCCGCCGTAGCTGGTGGTGTATGGGGGCAGGCCTCCCATGGAGGCCTCGGCGTTGATGTACGGCCCCGGGCGGGCGATGACTGGCTACCACTCCAGCAAGCCGGGCTCCTACGACTTCACCGGCATCCGCGACATCGACCGCCTACTCACCATGGAACCCGGAGGCCTTCATCTTCTGCAGGACGTCCCGCCACTGGTCGGGGCTCGGCAGCCGCTAGTAGTGGAACTCTCCGGACCAGATGTTGAGGCGCTTGCCGTCGATCTTCAGGGAGTCGGCGTCCCAGGTCACGGTGTGACCGGCCGTCGTTGCCGGCGAATACGGCGCCTGCCGCGCGGCCACCGGCGCCTGGGGCGGTGGCGCGGTCTCGCCTCTGGCCGCCGTCGTGGCCGACGCCGTCGCGGCCGGCGCCGCGAGCGCCAGCGCGAGTCCCAGCGCCAGACGGCGTACAGCGCTCCGTCGGCGCCTTCTGGAAGAGGGAGGGCGACTCGTACGCCGAGTGCCCGTGGTGTGTGTCATCGGTGTCCCTTCTGCGAGTTTCACGCAGTAGCGATTGCGGTGCTTGCTTGCGGTGTGCGGCTCGGCGCGGCCATCCCTCCGCGGTCGGCGGCGGGCAGTGATGGGCGCGCCAGGTAAGTGCGGCCATCGGGCGAGCGACTGCGGGACTTCTTCCGAGAGGCCCGTACGAGAGCAGGCCGGGCGTGCGAGAGCGGCTCGGAGTGTCGGACGTCGATGAACGTATGGAGCAGGCTCCCCGGATCCAGTGGCTTCGACCAGGAAACAACACGTCCCAAACACGTCAAACACGAACGCGTGCCTGCCCGCCGAGGAGTTGCGACACATGAGGAGTCCTGACGGAGCTGCGGGCGGACACCTCTGCCATCACGCATGCTCCGGCGAGGATCTGCGGCGGGGCCGTGCAGGCGGGCTTCGTCACCGAGGCCGCACCGGGGCTCGGCGGCACCGCTAGGCGCGCAACGCCAGAGGCGACGCCCAGCCGGAAGTCGGACGGGCACGCCCGGGCGCGGAGGTCAGCCGCCCTGAGATCGCGACGGCCCGGGGGCGAGCCGGGTGCGCGTCAGTCACGGATGCGGGCCGCAGGCGCCGTTCCCACCTGTTCCACGACCTTGACCCGGAATTCCTCGAGCGTCTCGGCCGGCTTGGGGGAACCCCAGGTCTGTTGTGCGAAGACCTGCAGCCACTCCTGCAGCAATCGCGCCACTTCGTCCTGCCCCATGGAGCTGGGTGAGTCGCACCACACGGACAGACGGGCGCCGAAGACCGGTGCGTGCTCCGGCAGGTGGTAATCACCCGCGCTACCTGCGGCTCCCATGAACGTCCGTGAGGTCCAGCGCTCGTAGATTCCCCGCGGATTCTTGTAGGGGCCCGTTCCGAGACCATTCGACGTGAGAATGAAGTACAGGTAGTCGCCGTTGGAATTGATGACCTCATGCCCGGCAGTGACGTATTGCCCGGCGTTCGGTTTTGCCGAGTTCCAGCGTATCCAGACGTCGACCTGGGTCCGCGGGTCGACGCGGTTCACGCCCTCGCCCGGATAGACGTCGTCGTTGAACATGCGTGCCGTCTTGCCCTTCGACCGGACCACGTCGGCGAGTTCGTTCATGTAGAACTCGTATCCGTCGTGTGCGGTGGCCTCACTGTTTCCGGTCATGTCCCGTGCGTACTGCACCAGTTGCGGCGCCGTCCGGTCCGAGACGACATCCGGCCCCGTCCCCTGCCACGGTGCCGGGAAGAACTCGTCGCCGCCGAGGTGGAAGACAGGTCCGTCGAACAGATCACACATCTCGCTGACGATCTCGTGGACGAGCCGCCGCGCGTCCGGCTTGCTGAAGTCCAGAAAGCCGGAGTGTCGGGTGCCGTTGGCAAGTACAAGTTGGTACTCGGGGTGGAAGGACAGGATGTGGTCCATGTGACCTGGAGTGTCCACGTCGGCATTGACATGTACGTGATATTTCTGCGCGAAGGCCAGGATCTCCCGCACCTCCGCTTTCGTAAGGTGCTCCGCCGAGACGATCTCCGGATGCGTCTCGCACTCCACTCGAAAACCGAGCCCCTCGGAGATGTGGAGCTGGAGCGCGTTCATCTTCAGGAACGACATCTCGCGGATGAGAGCCTTGATCCAGTCCGGTGTGAAGTACTTCCGGCCCAGGTCAAGCAGCAGGGACCGCTCGCTGAGGGCCGGCCAGTCGACGATCCTGCCGGCGGGCAGGCCACTGCGCAGCACCTGCACCAGCGTCCTGGTGCCCCAGAAGACACCGACGGCGGTCGGGGACGTGACCGTGACGGCCTTGTCGGCGACGATCGAGTACGCCTCCGCATGCTCGGCCTGGTCCACCTCGCCCAGTCGCAGGACGATGTCGTGCGGCCTGGAGTTCCGGGACACGACCACCCGCGGAGCCCGCGTCAGGTGTCCTTCTGCCACCAACTCCTCCGCGAGCACCTGCGCTGCCGGCCGCAGATCGCGTGCCGAACACGGGTGCAGAACGATGCGCGTTGCCGGAAGGAGTTCCTTTGCGACCGCCCCGGCCTCGAATCGCTGCACGGCAGGCAGGACCGTCGGCGGGGCCGCTTCCGGGGTGGCCGGCCCTGTGCCTGCCCCTTCGGCGGCGCCCGCGAAGGCAGGGGTTCTCATTCCGGCCAGGAGGGGAAGGGACAGGCTGGCGGCCACAAAGCCCCGACGGCTCACTCTCGACTGATCCATCGTGCGCGCGCTCCTCTCGGTGGAACCTCGTCCTGGCGCCGCCTCCGATGCCGGGCCTCTCACCCGCCCGGCATCGGGGCGCCTCGCGTACGTGTACCGGTCTCAGGCGGGGCGGCCTCCGACGTTGATCTCCGCGCCGCCGGCGAAGGCGTTGGCTGCCGGGGAGTTGAGGCCTGTCAGGCGTACGTACCGGCCGCGGGTTGCGCCGAACTCGACGTTCTGGGGGGTGAGCGCCTCGGTAAAGGAGCCGGTGGCCACCTCCGTCCAGGTGGTGCCGTCGGCGGACACCGTGATCCGGTAGTCCTGGATCCTGCCGTTGCGGGCGTTCTGCCGTTGTGTGTACTGCAGGCCCGTGACGTCGTACGTCTTCCCCAGGTCCAGGGTGATGTGGTGGGGGAAGCCGGGCGCGGCGCTGTACCACTGGGTGTGCCAGAAGGTGTTCGGGTCGCCGTCGATGGCGTTCGTGGCGGCTCCGTTCTCGCCGGCGGTCTCCTGGCTGTCGACGTCGTGCACGCGGAGCGTGGACTGGTCGATCAGATCCGGCAGCGGGCGCAGGGCGGATTCGACCGACACGGTGGCGCGTGCCGAGCGGTCGCCCTGGACGGCGCTGATGGTGTGCGTGCCGTCGTAGGTCGCAGCCGGGATGACGCCGTGGCGGGCGAAGCGTCCGTCCGCGTCGGCGCGCACCGTGTAGAGAGTCCTGTCGTCGATGCGGATGTCGACGTAGCCGGGCTCGAAACCTGTCAGCTTCAGCGGGACCCACGTTCCGGCCTTGACGTCCAGCGGTACCGAGAGCGCCGGGGCGGCCGGAGCGTGGTCGGCGCCGGAGGGTGTGTCGCTCGGCTGGACGCGGACGGACACCGGGTCGCCCACCGACGGGGTGAGCAGGCAGGTCGTCTCCTGGGTGAAGGCGGCCTTGATGCCTGCGGTGTAGAGGCCTGCGCCGTGGAGCGAGTCCCGGGCCCGGCTCTGGGTGAACGTCACCGGCAGTACCCGGTCACCGCACTTGGCGGTCGCGGTGAGGGGCTCGGTCAGGGCGCTCGACGAGGCGGGGTCGCCGTCGGTCGCCACAGTGTCGGGGACGATCCGGGTGCCGTCGTCGGAGGCCTTGGTGCCGGGGGCGGCGACGAGGCCCAGCCCGAGCCGGGCGGTGACTCCGCGCGGGGCGACGGCGTCGGTACCGGCGACGGTGGCGGCCCACCGGGCACCAGGGCTCTCGTAGAAGTTGGCACCCGCCACGGTCAGGCGCGGGCCCACCAGGGCGAGGCGAGCGGCGAAGTCGGCGACGTCCTTGTGCGCGGCGGGCGTCCAGCCGGTCTCCAGGATCGCAGCCGCTCGTGGCAGCGTGAGGAACTGCGCCTGATCGCCGCCGCGTACCGTCTCCGACCACAGCGGGCCCTCGACGCCAAGCACGGCCGCCTCGGGAATGCCGCCCGACACCGTGGTCGTCGGGTCCCAGCCGTAGTAGCGCTGGAAGTCGCAGGTGCCGCTGCAGGCCCACGTCAGGCCGATCGGGGTGTCCTTGGTGTACTTCTGGTCCAGGTAGGCGCCGCCCGCGGCGGACACCACGGCTTTGCCGCCCTTGGCGACGAAGTCGCGCACCCAGTCGCCGGAACCGACCCAGTACTGCACGACCGAGCCGTTCCAGAAACCGGGCTTCTGGGAGAGTCCGGCCTCGGCGTACTCCGTCCAGCCCATCGTCCCCACGCCCGTCGCGGCCTTGATACGGGGCACCGCACGGTTGACGAAGTCGACGTAGCGGGTGTGGCCCATCGCGTGGGACTCGTCGCCGCCGACGTGCACGTACGGGCCGCCGGTCATCTCGGCCAGCTGGCGGAAGACATGCTCGACGAAGGTGTAAGTGAGGTCGTGGCGCTCGTCGAGTGCGGAATAGCCGACGTTGCCGGTGCCGTTCCAGTCCACGACGCCGGTTCCCGAGTCGGACGCGGGCAGGGACCTGCTGGTGTTGAGCTGGGGAATCGCGTGCAGGGCGGCGTTGGTGTGCCCGGGGATGTCGACTTCGGGAACGACGGTGACGAACCGTTCCCTCGCGTAGGCGACGATGTCACGGTACTGCTGCTGCGTGTAGTAGCCGGTGCGGCCCAGTTCGGCCCGGTGGCCCTGCTGGTTCATCGCGGTCGCGCCCGACTCGCGGTGCAGTCTGCCGTAGTCGATCGGATCACCCGGGGCCTTGCCGTCGTTGGTGATCTCGACCCGCCAGCCCTGGTCGTCGGCGAGGTGCAGGTGCAGCACGCTCATCTTCAGCCGGGACAGCGTATCGATGTAGCGCTTGACGTCGTCGACGTCCTGGAACGAACGGGCCACGTCGAGCATGACACCGCGGTAGGAGAAGCGTGGCGCGTCCTCTATGTGCGTCGCGGGCATGCGCCAGTTGGTGACGACACGGGTCGGCGATTCCGCCCACGCGGGCAGCAGCTGGCGCAGGCTCTGAACGCCGTTGAACGCGCCGTGGCCGGTGCGCGCGGTGATCGACACGCTACGGCGGTCCACGTCCAGGACATACGACTCGGCGGTGGGTGCGGCGCCGTCGACGGTGTACTTCGCCGCCGGGTCCACCGAGATATGGATGGCGTTGCCGCCGTGCCCGCGCACCGGTACCCGGAATCCGGTCGCTTTCCGTAGTTCTACGGCGAGTTGCTCACCGACGCGGGCCGCTTCGCCGTGTGCGACGACGGCGAGGGAGGGACGCAGGACGAACGGCTCCTCACCGGCCGCATGTTCCACGACGACCGGGCGCGGGACGAGCGCGGTGGCCGGCGCCGCGGGCGGGGCCTGCTCGGCACCGGCTGCCGCCGGCACACCGGCCGGGCCAACCAGGATCGTGAGGACCGCCGCGACCAGCAGACGCGGAGCGCGACAGCGGGATGGCACAGGACTTCTCTTCAATCGCAATGGCACGGGGACTCCCTGTAGGGCAATCAGCGATGCACGTACATGCTTGAAAAGCCTGAGTTCCATTCAGTTTCGAGCAACTTAGCGCCACGGACCGGAGTGGTCTAGTCCCTTCACACGGAGAAGGTCTCGGCGTACTCCTCGGCTCCACCCAGTTCCGCCTCGCCGCGCAGCTCGATCCGTTCTCCGAAGCGCTCCAGCTCCAGCCGGGTCACAGTGTTCTCGCCCGGCACCAGCAGAGGCGCGGGAAGACAGAGCGTCACCTGAGCGCCGACCTCCCAGTACCGGCCGAGCAGCACCCGTTCACCCAGCCCGGTTCGTGCTGGTCGAGCGCTGGGCAAGCCGGGGCCACTGGGAAGCCCACGATGCTGGAGAAGCCATCCAGAAGATCTACCTGCCCGAGATCATGCCGCGCATTGAGCGTGAGGTGCACCCGAGCGCACCCGTACGACCCCAAGGCCGGTGATCATGAGATGGGACGCATCTGTGACTTCCTTCCCGGGCTGAAGCCCGGGAAGGAAGTCAACCGTGACCGTCTCGCCGATTGTCCGGTTTGATCACTTGGTGTCCAAGGTGGCCCAGGGCGCGACGGGTGGCGGGTGGATCCGCCTGGCGAAATGAGCGGCGGAGTCCCCCTGCTATGGTGCGCCGATGTCAGCGATCAAGAAGTTTCAAGTCACCTTTGACTGCGCAGAACCTGAGCGCCTCGCTCGCTTCTGGTGCGAGGTGTTGGGGTACGTCGTACCGCCGCCGCCGGAGGGGTATGCCACTTGGGACGATTTCACTCGTTCGCAGCCACCTGAGCAGCGGGATTCATGGTTCGCCTGCATAGATCCCTCAGGGGTGGGCCCGCGACTGTACTTCCAGCGCGTCCCCGAAGGGAAGGCCGTCAAGAACCGCGTGCATCTTGATGTGCGGGTCGGCACCGGTCTCGTGGGTGAAGCGCGCCTCGCCGCACTCGAGGCCGAATGTGCGCGACTCGTCCCGCTCGGCGCGGTACACGTGCGAACACTGTATGACGGCAATGATGCGTGCATCCCGATGCTGGACATCGAAGGCAACGAGTTTTGTATCGACTGAGCATTCTCCGAGCCGGAGAGGTGGGGAGCCGCTTCCCTCCGACCTTTCTGGTCTCGTATGGGGCCGGAGTTATCCCGTGAGGGCGAAGTTGTGCAGCCGAGCGATGCGCGAAGACGTGCTCGAGGCGGGCCCGCACCTTGCGGTGGGAGGCGTTGCGCTCCTCCTTCCAAGCTGGCAGCTCGGTCCGCCCGCGTTCACGGCGGTGCGGGATGAACAGGCCGGTACCCCGGTAGCCGCCGTCCGCGATGACCGTGGCCCGGCCGACGGCGGCCTTCGCACCGGAAAGTTCCCACGCCTTCCGTCCTTACGGAACCGCTGACAGGGCTGAAGCGCGAGCGACAGCCGTGACCGGGGCCGTAGCTGGGTGCGAAGGGGTCGTGGATGTACTCGCGCGGGTCGTGGTGGCCGACGCCCTTGTTCTGCGAGAGGCCGGG
>NZ_JBSGBZ010000091.1:0-19010 GCF_053601495.1 Streptomyces sp. NPDC004721 | reverse complement strand
CGCCACGCCCATGGCGGCAACGAGCAACGCCACCAGAACAAGAGGTACGGCGAGATAGAGCTCCATGGTCCCTCCCTGCGCGTCGGACCCGCGCCGGACGCCGCCGTGAGCATGACACCCGCCGGACGCCTCGTCCACGCGCAGCACCTTCCACGGCTGACCTTCAGGGACTCTCCCGAGCAGCTCGCCTACGGGTCCGAGGCCTGCGACCCGCGCGCCTACGTCCGCCAGCAGTACGCCCACTGGGCGACGCACCACTAGCTACGCCAAGGGCGGCCCCCGTCTCGCCAAAGTCCGGGGCCGCCCTGACCATCCAGCACTCCACAGAACTGGAGACATCCAGCATGACCCATAACGCCAGCTCCGCGCTGCTCCATGCCGCGTTAGACGCCGTGCTGCACGGCTGGTACGTCTTCCCCCTCCGTCCCGACACGAAGCGGCCCGCCCTGCACGGAGAGGCGACCTGCCGCGGAACCGGGCCCTGCGCGGGCGGCCACCGCAAGTGGGAGGACCGGGCGACCAACGACCCGGACCGCATCCAAGCCGCGTGGTCGCACGCGCCGTACAACGTCGGCATCGCCACCGGTCCCTCCCGGCTGGTCGTCGTCGACCTCGACGTGCCCAAGGACAAGAGCAGTTCGGACGCGCCTTGCGGCGCGGCGACCTTCGCTGCGCTCTGCGAGCGCGCCGGGCACGCCGTCCCCCCCACCTACCGCACCCGGACCGCGAGCGGTGGCGAGCACCTGTATTTCACCGCCCCGCACGGCCTCCGGCTGGGCAACACCGCAAGCACCATTGCCCCGTTGGTCGACACCCGCGCGTGGGGCGGCTACGTCGTCGCCGCCGGCAGCACCACCCCCGCCGGACGGTACGAGGCGCCGTACGACCGTCTCGCGGCCCCTCTGCCCGGATGGCTGCAAGCCATCCTGCAACCGGCTCCCATGGCGTCTGAGGCGCCGTCTGGGGCAATCCCGCCGATACGTGGATGTAGCGCTCGCCAATGAGGCGCGGAACGTGGCCGCGGCCCAAGTCGGCGAGCGGGAAACGAAGTTGTTCCGCGCGGCGCGCGCTCTGGGGCGGTTCGTCGCGTGGGGCGACCTCCCCCGGCACGTGGTTGAGCAGGCTCTTCAGGAGGGAGGGGAGGCGGCCGGACTGTCCGCGTCTGAGTGCCGCTCCACCCTCCGCAGCGCGTTGGACTGGTCCATCGCCCACAACCAGAGCAGGCGGGATGCGGCATGAGCACC
This sequence comes from Streptomyces sp. NPDC004721, assembly GCF_053601495.1. Lineage (NCBI taxonomy): Bacteria > Bacillati > Actinomycetota > Actinomycetes > Kitasatosporales > Streptomycetaceae > Streptomyces > Streptomyces sp. NPDC004721. Next base: position 17,766 of record NZ_JBSGBZ010000091.1, on the reverse strand, counting down.
CCTCCCCGCCCCCGCCTGAAGAGCATCACCACCACCACGGACGGCCCGCGCGCCGCCCAACAGCCCGCGCCCCCGGCGGCCGTGGGCGAGCCGGAAGGCGCCGCCCGTCAGGGCGTCCGAACTGCTCTTCGTTCTGACCGATACCGGACCGACGAGGCCCGCCACGGCACGGAAGACCCGACACCGAACCGGCCCGGTATCCGCATCTACGCGCCGCCGGTCTACCGCGACCACTGGGACGGCGCCCGCTGGTCCAAGCGCTACGGCGACACCCCCACCGCCGCCTACGCCTGCACCTGCGGGCAGACCGGCACCGCCGCCGGCCCCCGCGCCGTCGCCGCCCTGGTCACCGAGTACGACGCCCACAAGTCCGCCTGCACTGGAAAGCCTGCCGTACCCGCCGAAGGGAGGGCCGCCGCATGAACGCCATGGACGGGGCCGCGCTGCTCAACGAGGTGGAAGCCTTCCACCGCCGCTTCAACGTCTTCCCGCACGAGGCCGCCTACATCGCCGTCGCGCTGTGGGACGCACACGCCCACCTGCTCGACTGCTTCGACTCCACCCCGCGGATCGCCTTCCTGTCCCCCGAGCCGGGGTCGGGCAAGTCGCGGGCACTGGAGGTCGTGGAAACCCTCGTCCCGCAGCCCATGACGGCCGTCAACGCGTCCGCCGCCGCCCTGTTCCGGTCCGTGTCCAACCCCAACGGCCGGCCCACGATCCTGTTCGACGAGATCGACACGATCTTCGGTCCCAAGGCGGGGGACAACGAGGAACTGCGCGGATTCCTCAACGCCGGCCACCGCCGCACCGGCGTGACGTACCGGTGCATCGGCGACGGCGGCAACCAGACCGTTCAGGCCTTCCCCTCATACTGCGCCGTCGCGGTCGCCGGACTCGGCTCGCTGCCGGACACGATCATGACCCGCTCGGTCGTGATCCGGATGCGGCGCCGGGCCCGCAACGAACGCGTGGAAGCCTTCCGCGCCCGCCTCCACGAAGCAGAGGGGCACGCGCTACGGGACCGGCTCGCCCAATGGGCCGAGCACGCCCGGGGGTTCGTCATGGGCGCCTGGCCGGACATGCCCGACGGGGTCAGCGACCGGCCGGCGGACGTGTGGGAGCCCCTGCTCGCCATCGCCGACGCGGTCGGCGGTGACTGGCCGAAGCGGGCACGCGCCGCGTGCGTGGCACTGGTGACCGCCTCCAAGGCCAACGACAAGGGCAGCCTCGGGGTTCGACTGCTGACCGATCTGCGCGATCACGTCATGGTCGGCATCGACCGGCTTCCCACCGTCGCCATCCTGGACCGACTGAACGCCCTGGACGACGCCCCGTGGGCCGACCTGCACGGCAAGCCGCTCGACAACCGGCGCCTGTCCAAGATGCTCGCCGAGTACATGACGGCCGACAACGAGCCGATCGCCTCCCGCAACATCAAGACCGCCGGGAGCGTCCTCAAGGGCTTCTACGCCGCCGATCTGTGGGACGCGTGGGCCCGCTACTGCCCCCCACCCCCGGAAAGTCCGCTACCTCCGCTACCGGGCACCGAAAACGTGGCCTGACCTGCACTAACGGGGTAGCGGCAACCGGCCTTGGTTGCCGCTACCCCGCCGCTACCCATCCGCTACCGCTACCCCTTCCCGCTACCTCCAACAGGGCTCTGACCTGCGCGGTAGCGGCGGTAGCGGAAGTAGCGCCCCTCAGAGGGACCCCCGAAGGCCCGCCCCATAGGAGACCTTGCATGAGCATCGCCACCGTGGACATCGCACCCCTCGCTGGGGCTGGCGACCCGGCCCCCGTTCTTCTGACCGTTGAAGAGGCCGCCCGCTGCCTCCGTATCGGCCGCACCACCTGCTTCGCCCTCATCCGCACAGGAGAGCTGGAGTCCCTGACGATCGGCGGACTCCGGCGCGTCCCCGCCGACGCTCCGGCCGCCTACCTCGCCCGCCGCCGCGCTGAGCAGCGCGCCGCCTGACCACCTCACACCGGGGCGCCACCTCGCCAGGAGGTGGCGCCCCGGGCCGTATCCACACCCCAACCTGAAGGAGTCCGCCTGTGGCGGAAGAGAAGAAGCGCACTCGACAGCCCAACGGCCGCAGCTCCATCTACCTGGGCAAGGACGGCAAGTGGCACGGCCGCGTGACCGTCGGCATCCGCGACGACGGCAAGCCGGACCGCCGCCACGTCGAGCGGAAGACCCGCGCCGAGGTGACCGCCGCCGTCCGCGAGCTGGAGCAGCAGCGCGACGCCAAGAGCATCCGGAAGGCGGGCCGACCCTGGACGGTCAAGACCTGGCTTACCCACTGGGTCTAGAACATCGCCCCGCTCGCAGTCAACGAGAACACGATGGTCGGGTACGGCGTCGCCGTGCGAAAGCACCTGATCCCCGCCCTCGGTGCTCACCGGTTGGACAAGCTCAAGCCCGAGTACATCGAGAACTTCTATGGGCGCATGGTGGCCGATGGCCGTAAGGCGGGGACGATCCACCAGATTCACCGCACCTTCCGCACCGCGCTGAACGAGGCGGTACGGCGTGGCTACCTCGCCCGGAACCCCGTCCAGCTCGCCAAGGCGCCCCGCGTGCAGGAAGAGGAGGTAGAGCCGTACACCGTCGAAGAGGTGCAGCGGCTCTTGCGCGCGGCGGACGAACGGCGGAACTCCGCACGCTGGGCCGTGGCCCTCGCCCCCGGACTCCGGCAGGGTGAAGCCCTCGGACTCAAGTGGACGGAAGTGGACCTGGAACGGGGCGCCCTGATGGTCCGTCGGAGCCGTCGTCGGCCGCGCTACGCCCACGGATGCGGCGACACCTGCGGCAGGAAGGCCGGCTACTGCCCACAGAGGCAGCGGACCAACCCGGAGACAGCCGACACGAAGTCCCGTGCGGGACGTCGGGCCGTTGGACTGCCCGCACAGCTTGTCGACCTCCTGCGAACCCACCGGGCCAAGCAGGCGGCCGAACGAGCAGCGGCCGGCAATGACTGGTCCGATGAGGGGTGGCTGTTCTCCACTCCAATGGGTGAGGGCACCTCGCCCCGAACGGACTACGACGACTGGAAGGAACTACTGAGCGACGCGAAAGTACGGGACGGTCGTCTGCACGACGCCCGGCACACCGCCGCCACGGTTCTGCTGATCCTCGGGGTCTCCGAGCGGGCCGTCATGGGGCTCATGGGATGGTCCACCACGGCCATGGCCGCGCGGTATCAGCACATGGTGGACTCCGTGCGGAACGACGTCGCCAGGCAGGTTGACGGGCTCATCTGGAAGCCGGGTGGAGACGGCCCGGACGATGATGACGATGGCGCCGCCGGGGCCCTCGTGTCGGCCAACTGAGACGGAAACTGAGACGGAAGCGGATGAGGCGCCCGGTCCATCGGACTGGGCGCCTCATCTACCAGCGGTAGCGGAGGGATTTGAACCCTCGGTGACTTGCGCCACACTCGCTTTCGAGGCGAGCTCCTTCGGCCGCTCGGACACGCTACCGAGGGAGACCTTACAGCACACCGGGCCGTGCTTCGAAATCCGTTTCCGTCCCGCCCCGGCGGCCGGGGTTCAGCGGCCGCGGAAGAAGTCGGTCAGCAGCGCGGCGCACTCCTCGGCGAGCACGCCCTCGATCACCTCGGGCCGGTGGTTGAGCCGCCGGTCCCGTACGACGTCCCACAGGGAGCCGGCGGCGCCGGCCTTCTCGTCGCGGGCGCCGTAGACCACCCGGTCCACCCGGGACAGCACGATCGCTCCGGCGCACATCGTGCACGGCTCCAGCGTCACCACGAGGGTGCAGCCCGGCAGCCGCCACTGCCCGGTCTTCGCGGCGGCCCGTCGGATGGCGAGCACCTCCGCGTGGGCGGTCGGGTCGCCGGTGGCCTCCCGCTCGTTGTGGCCGACGCCGAGCACGGTCGTGCCGTCGGCGGACAGCACGACCGCGCCCACGGGCACGTCCCCGCCCGCGACGGCCTGCCCGGCCTCGTCGAGGGCGAGCCGCATCGCGGCCCGCCAAGGGTCGCGCACCGGGTCCGGGGCCCCGGCAGGGTCCGGGCCCCCGGCCGGGTTCGGCGTCCGGCTCGTGTTCGGCATCCCGCTCGTGCCGGGCGGTCCGCCCGGGTCCGGCGCGTCCGGCCCGGTCAGCGGACGGTCTCCAGCACCTCCGAGGCGCCCAGGGCCTCGGCGATGGCGTTCAGCGCGTCCTCCGGGTCCAGGATGCGCAGCTCCTTCGCGCCGACCCCCAGGTCGTCGAGGATCTCGCCGTCGCCCAGCGGGCTGTGCGTGATGGCTTCGGCGGACGACGACTCCTCGTCGTCGTCCTCGGTGGACGCCGGTTCGCCGTCCTCCGTGCCGTCGAGGTCGAGGGAGTCCAGGTCGGGGCCGTCGTCGCCGGGCTCCCGGCCGAGCAGCTCGTCGGTGAGCAGGATCTCGCCGTACGAACTACGGGCAGCGGCGGCGGCGTCGGAGACGTAGATACGAGGGTCGTCCTCGCCGTCCACGCGCACCACGCCGAACCACGCGTCCTCCTGCTCGATCAGGACGAGCACCGTGTCGTCGTCGGCCGAGGCTTCCCGGGCCAGGTCGGCCAGATCGGCCAGCGTCTCCACATCGTCGAGCTCTGTGTCGCTCGCTTCCCACCCGTCTTCGGTGCGCGCGAGCAGTGCGGCGAAGTACACCGTGACTCTCCCACTGGTCATAGGCGTGCCGGTTGGGGGTCCCCCCGGCGGAGGTTCTGGGCGGGGGAGCTGGGCTCCGAGCCCCACCCACTCGGAATCGTGGCAGAAACAAGGCCTTCAGGGGACGTCTTCGGCTCCCTGTGTCCGGCAGTTTTGATCGCACACCGGTAAAGGACTCACCAGCGCACACGTTGCCGCCACCAGCGGATCGTACGCGGCTTTCCTCCCACGGCCACGCACACCCACCGTCGGAGACGTCCGTGCGGGTGCAGCTCTACTCCTGTGTGTCTTCCGCGCGTGTCTTCCTTGGTGTCCGGCCCTGCGCCCACCCTGAGGTCCTCGCTGGGGTTTTGGCGGGAGCCTTTCGCGCCCCGCGCCCATGGACCGAGTGCGTGACCCGGCGCGCGGTGGGGGTCCTGTGTGTCCTGATGGCGTCCGTGTCCGGCGTCCGTGTCCCGGTGGCGCCCTACCAGCGGAACGTGCGCATGCGCATGGCGTGCCGCAGCCTGGCGGTCTTGGCGCGGCGGGGCTGGACGCGGTCGCGCAGGGCCCGGGCCTCGGCGAGATCGCGCAGGAACCGGGCCCGGCGGCGGCGCCGTTCGGCTTCGGCGTCCGCCGCGCCGGCCGTCTCCCGGAGGTCCGCCGTCTCCGGCCGCGCGCGCGGCGACGGGTCCTTGTCAGGTTCCCGTTCCCGATCAGGCATCGGCTCACCACCCCAGTCCGTCACTCCCACTTTCCCCCGGATGCCGGGCTTGATGCCACAACAGCGCACGCCGGCGGGGGTGCGGCCCGGGCCGCCCGCCGGCGGGACAGCGGGCGGGCGGCCCGAATCGGGGCCCGGTTACTGTTGGCCCATGCGTCTCCACGTCGTCGACCACCCGCTGGTCGCTCACAAGCTCACCACGCTGCGCGACCGCCGCACCGACTCCCCGACCTTCCGCCGGCTCGCCGACGAACTGGTCACCCTCCTCGCCTACGAGGCGACCCGCGACGTGCGCACCGAACAGGTCGACATCAACACGCCGGTCGCTCCGACCACCGGAGTCAAGCTCTCCCACCCGCGGCCCCTGGTGGTGCCGATCCTGCGGGCCGGACTCGGCATGCTGGACGGCATGGTGCGGCTGCTGCCGACCGCCGAGGTGGGCTTCCTCGGCATGATCCGCAACGAGGAGACGCTGCAGGCCTCCACGTATGCCACGCGCATGCCGGAGGACCTCTCCGGCCGCCAGGTCTACGTCCTGGACCCGATGCTCGCCACCGGCGGCACGCTGGTCGCGGCGATCCAGGAGCTGATCAAGCGCGGCGCCGACGACGTGACCGCGGTCGTCCTGCTGGCCGCCCCCGAGGGCGTCGCCGTCATGGAGCGCGACCTGGCGGGCACCCCGGTGACCGTGGTGACGGCCTCGGTCGACGAACGCCTCAACGAGCACGGCTACATCGTCCCGGGCCTCGGAGACGCGGGCGACCGGATGTACGGCGCCGCCGAGTAGTACCGGACCGCCGCCTGACGCCTCTCCAGTCGCCCTGCGCGGCCACCCGCCACCGGTCTGGCTGCGAGGAGCCTCAGCAGCCCTTCTTCGGGGCGGTTGCCGCGGACTGGGGGGCGGTCAGGGCGGTCAGGGCCTGATCGGCGGCCGCCTGCTGGGTCAGCGCCTTGAAGCCGGTGCCGATGATCAGGTCCACGTCGGTGCCCTTGCGGGTGTCCGCGCGGCTCTCCGCCCCGGCGAGCTGGGTGGCGAGGACGGGCAGCGAGGTGTTCAGCGACGAGGCCGGGCCGAGGAGCAGTCCGGCGCCCTTGACCTTCTTGTCGAACTCCTCGGTCGCGTTGCCCACCTGACCGATGCGGAAGCCGCGCTTCTTCAGCTCGTCCGCGGTCTGCTTGGCCAGGCCGCCGCGGGGCGTGGCGTTCAGGACGTTGACCGTGATCTGGCCCGGCTTCGGCAGCGTCCGGGCCGCGTTCGTCGCCGACGGGCTCGCCGCGGGCGACGCCTTGGTCGAGCAGTCCCCGTCGGTGCCGGCCGCCGAGGCCTTCCGGCCGCCGGTGAACACGTCGATGAGCTGCCACGTGCCCCAGCTGATCACGCCAAGGACCGCGACGGAGGCGACGGCGAGGAACATGAGCCTGCCGCGCCGCCGGGGCTTGCGCATCCGCGGGTATCTGTTCCCCGTGATCCGGTACTTCCCGCCCATGCCGGGGGGAGTCAGCATGCTCATGGGCGCAGCGTAGTGCGCATGAGCGGTGATTCCTACTAGATGATCATTGGAGCGGCTCAGCAGAACCCGAAAGGTCCAAACCGTCACCGAACGGCGGGTCCGGACGGCTCAACTCCCGGTTCACGATCCCGGCTCGGGGTTCCGGCCAAGGGGCCTGGCTCAGGGCCCCGGCTTCAACGGCGTGGGCCCGCGGCCCGGATGCTCAGTCCAGCTCCAGCACGCGCGCGTGCAGCACCTGGCGCTGCTGGAGCGCCGCCCGCACCGCGCGGTGGAGGCCGTCCTCCAGATACAGGTCGCCCTGCCACTTCACGACGTGCGCGAAGAGGTCGCCGTAGAAGGTCGAGTCCTCCGCGAGGAGGGTCTCCAGGTCGAGTTGCTGCTTGGTGGTCACGAGCTGATCGAGGCGGACCGGGCGCGGCGCGACGTCCGCCCACTGCCGGGTGCTCTCCCGGCCGTGGTCGGGGTACGGCCGGCCGTTTCCGATGCGCTTGAAGATCACACGGAGAGCCTACCGGCCCAGACCTTCCGGGCGCAGCCCGGCCGCTGGAGTGCGGCGCTGGAAATGCCGCAGCAAAACCGGGCGAACCGGGAACGGGGGCTTGAGATCGGCGACAGCGGGACCGTGCCAGGACGGCACGGTGCGGGAGTCCCCGCCCGCGCGGTCCGGGAATCCCTGCCGTACGGCGCTGTGCGGCCGTTGTGCACAGACTGTGGACAACGGGTCACACGGTGCGGGGGACGCGTTCGGCGTGCCCACGGATGCGGAAGGCGGTGACGATCTCGAAGATGCCGACCACCACCAGCCACCAGCCGCCGAGCACGATGAGCACCGTGACCGACCGGAGCGGGGAGTCGATCAGCACGATGCCTGCGATGAAGGTGAGGATGCCGAGGAAGATCTGCCAGCCGCGCGCGGGCGCGCCGCGGTCGTGGACGGCGGCGATCGTCAGGGTGATGCCGCGGATCAGCCAGCCGATGCCGATCCACAGCGCGAGCAGCAGGATCGACTGCGTGGCGCCGCGGAAGCACAGCAGGCCCAGCAGGATCGACAGGGTGCCGCTGATGAAGGCCAGCACGCGCAGCGAGGTCGTCTTGTGGGTGCCGAACGCGGAGACCAGTTGGAGCACGCCGCTGACCAGAAGGTAGATCCCGAAGAGGATTCCGGCGGCCAGCAGGGAGGCGCCCGGCCAGAGCAGCACCAGGATGCCGAGGACCAGGGCGGCCGCACCGGTGGCGAGGACCGCCTGCCAGGCGGCGTGGGACAGAAGGTGCAGGGGCCCTTCCAGCGGCGGTTCGTACTGCGGGGGCGGCGATGTCCGCGGCTCCCGTGGGTCACGCATGGCGTGGACGCGGCGATCGTCGTACCCCAGGCCTTCGGGGCCGCTGCTCGGTGGCTCGGTCATGGCCCATGCTGCGATCGGGTGCGCGCGTACCGCGACCCGGGACCGGCCAGTCGGCTGACGTCCGCCGCACGGCCCGTTTCGGCCCCCACCGCCACTCCGGTCACTTCCCGGAGGACTTCGTCCCCTTTCCCGCTTTGGCCGCTTTGGCCGCCGCCTTCAGCTCCTGCTTGTGCGCCCGCACCCTGGCCAGCGACTCGGGCCCGGTGATGTCGGCGACGGACCGGAACGATTCCGGCTCGCCGTACGCTCCCGCCGCCTCCCGCCACCCCGTGGGCCCCACACCGAACTGCTTGCCGAGCAGCGCCAGGAAGATCTGCGCCTTCTGCTTGCCGAAACCGGGCAGCTCCTCGAGGCGTCGCAGCAGTTCCCGCCCGCTGTCGACGTCCCGCCAGATGGCCTCGGGGTCGCCGTCGTAGTGTTCGACGAGGTACTGGCACAGCTGCTGGATCCGCTGGGCCATCGACGCCGGGTAGCGGTGCACGGCCGGCTTGTCCGACAGGAGCCGGGCGAAGGTCTCCGGCTCGAAGGCCACGATCTCGTGGGCGTCCAGGTCGTCGGTGCCCATGCGCCTGGCGATCGTCGCCGGCCCGGTGAACGCCCACTCCATCGGGATCTGCTGGTCCAGCAGCATGCCGACCAGCGCGGCGAGCGGACTGCGGCCGAGGAGCGCGTCGGCCTCGGGGTCCTGGGCGAGGTGAAGGGTGACGTCCATGTCCCGATGGTCGCCCGCCGGACGGCGTGACGCAGCCGGAGGACGGCCCTCACACGGGATCCTCGGTGAGCAAAGCGCCGTCTTCGTCCGTACCCATCCAGAAGCCGGCGAGTTCCAAGACGGAGAAGTGACGTGACCGGACGGCGGGGCGAAGGTCGGGACGGCGCTGTGCGCCGTGTACGCGTACGGCGGCGACGGCTTGGGAAGCTGACGCTGCTCGGCGCGGTACTGGTCCTGCTCCTCCTCGGCGGCGCCGGACCCGCGTCCGCCCACGCCGCCCTGCGGGGCGCGGACCCCGCCGACGGGACCGTCCTCAAGACGGCGCCCGGCACGATCACTCTGGCCTTCACCGAGTCCGTCAGCCTGCTCGACGACTCCTTCCGCCTGTTCGACCCCGAGGGGCGGCGGGTGCGCACGGGCGAGCCGCAGCACGCGCCCGGACGACCGGACACGGCCCAGGTGGCGTTCCCGGAGGGGCTCGGCGAAGGCACGTTCACCGTGGCCTGGCGGGTGGTCTCGGCCGACAGCCACCCCGTCTCCGGTGCCTTCACCTTCTCGGTGGGAAAGCCGTCCCCGACGATGGCCGCGATCGACACCGGCCCGTCCGAGAACCCCACGACCCGCGGCCTCTACGACCTCGCCCGCTACACCGCCTACGGTGCCGCGGCCCTGCTCATCGGCACGGCGGCCTTCGCGCTGCTGTGCCGCCCGCCGAACGCGGGCCCGCTGCGCAAGCCGCTGGTGGCGGGCTGGTGGGCGCTGCTGGCCTCCACGCTCGCCCTGCTGGTGCTCCGGGCGCCCTACGAGACCGGCACCGGTCCGGCGTCGGCCTTCGACCTCGCGGCCGTCTCCCGCACCCTGACCGGCCGCCCCGGTCTGATGCTGCTGGCCCGCCTGGCCCTGCTCGCGCCGACGGCCGTCCTCCTCGTACGGCTGTCCCGGCGCAGGCCGGAGGAGAAGCCCTCGCGCGCGACCCTGGCAGCGGGTGCCGCGCCGGCCCTCGCCCTGGCGCTGACGTGGGCGGGGTCCGAGCACGCCTCGGCCGGCATCCAGGTTCCGGTGGCGATGACGTCATCGGTGCTGCATCTGCTGGCGATGGCGGTCTGGCTGGGCGGTCTGACGGCCCTCCTGACCACCCTTCAGCACGTCACGGCCGACGAACCGGAGGCGGGGCGCGGCACGTCGGCGCCGGGACCGAAGGCGAAGGCAGCAGTCACGGTCGCCTCCGGAGGCAGCGGTGGCGGTACAACGGTCACGATCCCGGTCGCCGAGGGGACCAGCACGGTGGCGCCTTCCGCCGACGGCCCCGCGCTGACTGCCGCTGTGGCGCGCTTCTCCCGGATCGCCTTCGGCGCCGTCACCGTCCTCGTCGTCACCGGGGTCTACCAGTCCTGGCGCGGCCTTGGCTCCTGGACCACGCTCACCGACACGGCCTACGGCCGGTTGCTGCTGGTCAAACTCGTGGTGGTGGCGCTGCTGCTGGCCGTGGCGGCCCGTTCCCGGCGCTGGACGGCACGGCTGGTGACGGCGGACGCGGGGCCGGACGTACGCGACGTGAAGACACTGGCCGTACCCGACGGAGAGGCACTGGCCGTACCCGACGGAGAGGCACGAGCGGAGGCCCCCGGGACGAAGACGTCCGCACCCCCATCCGCACTCGCGCCCTCGCCCGCCCCCGACGCCTGCCGTCGCGCCCTGCGCCGCTCGGTCCTGGCCGAGGTCGCCGTGGGGATCGCGGTCCTGGTCTTCACCACGGTGCTGGCCGGCACCCTGCCGGGCCGCGCGGCCGCCGAGGCGGCGCGGGCCACGCCCGAGGCCGGGGTTCCGGGAGCCTCCGTCACGGTCATCCCGTTCGACGTCGGCACCCCTGGCGGTCACGGCAAGGTGCAGATCACCCTGGAACCGGGCCGCGTGGGCCAGAACGCCGTGGAGGCCGTCGTCTACGGCCCGGACGGCGGCCTGACCATCGTTCCCGAACTGCGCCTGTCCCTGTCCCTGCCCGCGCAGAAGATCGGACTCATCGACGCCGGGCTCACCAACAGGGGCGGCTACTGGGGCACCGACTCCCTCAACCTCCCGATCGCCGGCACCTGGACCATGAAGGCGACGGTACGAGTGTCGGAAATCGACCAGGTGAGCGCCGAACGGAAGGTCCAGATCCCGCGCTAGTGCTGTGACCGGAAAGGTTTGCCGGAAAGCTCGCAGCACGAGCGGCTGCGGGACGCCGGCCGGTGCGTCGCGCGTGCGGAACGCGGCGGGTCGATACCCGTGACATGCGCCTCCGGGGCCGTATTGTCGACGTGCCGCACGCCGAACGGCGGGTCACCGGCCCCTACTCGTCTCTTCATTTGTACGGATGAGACATCCCATCGCACATATAGAGCTAATCAGGGAATTCCTTCACCCATTTGCCGCGCATCCGGGGAAGTCGGACGGCGTTAGTCGGGACATGACTAAGGCAACCAGGGAAGGGTACTGGGGTCTGTTCGGGGGTCAGGAGCGAGAGGACTCGGTCGCCGCACACGCGGTGGCGCTGGGTCCCTACACCTACCTTCCCGCCCCGGTGCACTCGTCGGCCACTGTCAACGGCACCCTGACCAGGGGAGGTTTCCCGGTCGCTCTCAAGGTGACGGAGCCCCTGCTGCGGGATTTCCTGGACGCGATGAGCACACTGGAAGCCGACCTCGCGCGCCGCTGGCACGGTTCGGAGAGCCGGGCCCGTCTCTCGGGAGCGGAATAGCCGCCGCGTCATGTACGACGAACGTACCGATCATCGTTCCGGCCATTCGACTGACTATTCGGGCTATCCCGATTACCCGAGCCATACGGGTGGATACCAGGGGGCGGGCACCGGCCGGCACCGGGGCCCGGCGGAGTTCTTCACGTCTCCCCTGGAGCCGCCGGACGCGGCCTGGGACCCCGCCGAGGAACTGGCCTTCATGCTCCAGGACGCCATGGAGGAGCACCGGCCGGACGTTCCCGTCGCCCGCGACGAGGCACCGGTCACCGAGCCCGCTCCCAACACCGGCACGCCCCTGGAGAACCTCCAGGCGATCACGGCGGAACTGCCTCCGCTGAAGGAGGTCACCCGACGCCATCGAAAGGTCCCGGAACGCAAGCGTCCGAACGTCCTGCGGACCACCAGTCACGTCATCGCCGCGCTGACCGCGGTGATCGCTTCCTCGGTGAGTTTCTTCGGCGGAATGGTTGCCTACGATCCCCTGCGCGTCGTGGCCATGGCACGGATGCAGGACGGCATGGCGTCCTGGTGGCCCCTGCTGGTCTACGGTCCCTGGCTGGTCGCCTCGCTGTCCGTGCTGCGGGCCGCGCTGCACCAGCGCCGTGCCGTCCACTCCTGGAGCGTGGTGCTGATCTTCTCGTCCATCGCGATGCTCCTGTGCGTGCTGCAGGCACCCAGGACGATCGTGGACATCGCCGCGGCCGCCCTGCCGGGCCTGGCCTCCCTGGCCTGCTTCCAGCAGTTCGTACGCCAGATCACCCTGACCCGCCCGCCCCGGCGCACGTCGCCCCGCCACCGCCAGCCCCGCACACCCCACACCGAGACCCCGTCCGTGTCCACCGCCGACGACACCCGCCGCGCCACGACGACGGCGCGACCGGCCGGAGGCACGGCACGCAAGAGGGCCTGAGCCGATCGTTCCCCGGAGCCGGGGCCCCACGGCCGCCACGGACGTGGTCGCGGGGTCACCATGGAGGTGGACGGAGTGTGGCGGACGCGAAGGAGGCCGCCATGGCAGCCGCGCATCTCCCGGCGTCGCCCCTGGTGGTCAGGGCGACCGATGGCCGACGGGCCGAGCTGGCACTCACCGGGGACATCGGGGCGGAAGTCCTGCGGCCACTGGAGGAACGACTCGGAGCCCCGCCGCTGAGCGAGGCCGACGAGTGGATCGTGGACATGAGCGAGGCCACCCACCTCGACCTCGCGTGCGCCTACGCCCTGCTGCGGGTCGCCACGCGGTGGCCGGCGGCCGCGCTCACCATTCGCGGAGCCCGGCGCACCGTGCACCGGACCCTGCGCCACGCGGGGCTCGACACGGCCGCGGTGATGGAGGACTTAGGGGTGGCGGAGGGCTCACGGGACTCAGAGGGCTCAGGGGTGGCGGAGGGCCGGTGACGGTGGGGGCAGGATCAGACGGATCCCGAATATTTCGGTGACCGATGTAATCTGGAGTCATGGCTCCGGATACGACGCGCAGCCCGTCCCGTCCGCGCTGGCCCGCCGTGCTCACCGCGGAGCGGGCCCGCCCGGAGGGGATCCGGTCACGACCGAACGCCTGGTGGCTGGCCGTGGCCACGGTGTGCTTCGGGGCGTTCATGGGTCAGCTGGACGCGAGCATCGTGACGCTGACCTACGGCAGCCTGCGCACCGAGTTCCACGCCTCGCTCGCCGCGGTCGAATGGGTGTCGCTGGCGTATCTGCTGGCCCTGGTGGCGCTGCTGGTGCCGGCTGGGCGGCTGGCGGACGCGCACGGCCGCAAGTTGCTGTACCTGTACGGGTTCGCCGTCTTCACGCTGGCGTCCGCCGCCTGCGGACTGGCGCCCTCCTTGGCGGCGCTGGTGGGCTTCCGGGTGGTGCAGGCGGCCGGGGCGGCATTGATGCAGGCCAACAGCGTCGCGCTGGTGACCACCAGCGCACCCCGCGGGCGGATGCGCAGCGCGCTCGGCGTGCAGGCCGCCGCACAGGCGCTGGGGCTCGCCCTGGGGCCCACCGTGGGTGGCGCACTGGTGTCCACCCTGGGCTGGCGCTGGGTGTTCTGGGTGAACGTGCCGGTCGGGGTGGTCGCGCTGGTGAGCGGGCACTATCTGCTGCCGCGCACCAGGGCTCGTACGAAGGTCGCGCGCTTCGACTGGGCCGGGCTGGCGCTGCTGGCCGTGGCGACGACCTGCGCGCTGCTCGGCGTGTCCGCGGCCTCCGGTCTGCCGGTGCCCGCCTGGGGCGTGGTCCTGCTGTTCGGCGTCGCGGCTCTGGCCGGCTGGGGCTTTGCCCGCCGTCAGCGGCGGACCGCCGCGCCCTTGCTCGATCTCGCTCTGCTGCGGGTCCGCGCGGTCGCGTTCGGGCTGGTCGGGGCGCTCAGCGGATACCTGGTGCTGTTCGGCCCGCTGGTGCTGGTGCCGGTCGTGCTGACCGCGCGGGGGGCCTCGGAGCTGACCGCGGGACTGGTGCTGACCGCGTTGCCCGCCGGGTTCGCCCTCGGCGCCACCGGCGGCGACCGGCTGCTGCCGCGTTCCCTGACCGACCGTGGCCGGTGCCTGACCGGAGCCGGCGTATTCCTCCTCGCCACGGCCGCGCTCCTGGCCGTCCCCCTGACCATCGCCTGGCTGGTGCCGCTGCTGGCCCTGGTCGGCGTGGGGCTCGGGACGTTCACCCCGGCCAACAACGCCCTCATCATGGGTGCGATCCCCGCCCGTTCCTCCGGTACCGGTGGCGGCCTGGTCAACATGACCCGCGGTCTGGGCACCGCCTTGGGCGTGGCGCTGGTCACCCTCGCCCTGCACGTCGCGGCCGACGGCGGAACCGAGGCCGGCGCCCGGTGGTCCGCGTCGATTCTGGTGGCGGTGTCGGCCGTCGCCGTCGTCTCGGCCTGGCTGGGGCCGGACCGTGGCGACCACCGCCGGTCCCTTCCGGGACTCGGGGCGTGAGAACGGTGGGCAACCCGCGTGAGCCGGTGGACAACCCGGCGGCAGTACGAGCAGGAGGGCGTGCACGGGGCCCCGGCTACCCTTGCCGCATGTCCGCGCAGCCCCGCTCCGAGCCTCCCCTGCCCGGCCCCGCCACCGAGGCACCGGACGCCCGGCTGCTCACCGAGGCCGTCACCCGTCTGCGCCGCGCCCTGCGGGCCTCGATCCGCACCGACTATCCGTGGGAGAAGCTGCCCATGGCCCAGGTCGAGCTGCTCCAGGTGCTCGGTGAGCACTCGCCCGCCCGGATCAGCGATCTCGCGGCCCGCCAGCGACTCGCGCCGAGCACCGTCAGCGGACTGATCGGCCAGATGATCAACACGGGCCTGGTCGCGCGCGAGGTCGACTCCGCCGACCGCCGCGCCTCCGTCGTCACTCTCACCGACGCCGGACGGGACCAGCTCGCCGCGTGGACCACCGCCCACGAACGCCGGATGGACGCCGCGCTGGCCGCCCTGGACGACGCCGATCGGGCCGCCGTCGCCGCCGCCCTGCCCGCCCTCTTCCAACTTGCCGAAAATCTCGGTCAGTTGGACGACGGCGGGACCGCGGTCTGATACGACGAGGGCTCCCACCGGAATCCGGTCGGAGCCCTCGCTCGGCCTTCTGGGTGCCCTTTCGTCCTGGTGGGTGCCCCTCGGTGTCAGGCGGTCGTGCAGACGGCCTCGACGAAGTGGCCCACCTGCGTCTCCGGCAGAGCGCGTGAGAGGTCCGACTCGCAGATCATGCCGACCAGGCGGTGGTTCTCGATGACGGGCAGCCTGCGGATCCGGTGTTCCTCCATGGTCCGCAGGACAGTGCCGCTGTCGGCGTTCGCGTCGATCGTGATCGGCTTGCCCTGCTCCAGCTCCCCCGCCGTCATGGTCCGGGGGTCCTTCCCCTTGGCGAGGCACTGCACCACGATGTCGCGGTCCGTGATGATCCCGTGGAGGCGGTCGTCGGGCCCGCAGATCGGCAGGGCTCCGACGTCCAACTCCCTCATCCGGCGCGCCGCGTCCTCCAGCGTCTCGCTCTCCTGGACGCATGTGGCACCGGTGTGCATGATCTCCCGTGCGGTGGTCATGGCCGTCTCCTTCGAGCTTCGGTGGCCGGCACGGAGAGAGCCAAGGTCCTGGCCCGCCCCGGCCAGTTCGGCTTACCACCAGTGTCGGTTCTCCGTATGCCCGCCGCACGTCGTGGAAGCCCGGCTCCCGCTGGGACACCAGTCCACCCCAGGTGGGACGTTTGCGCGCGTTTGTTGTCATTCAATACCGTTGGTCGCGGGGGCAACCGACCTTCGGGCAGGGCAGAGCGATGACCGTCAGTCCGTCTTCGCCACGGCCGACCGCACACCGGGAGCGGGCGCCCGTCCATCTGTCGTCGCTGGTGAAGCGCCCCGTGGTGGACCGGGGCGACCGGTCGCTCGGCCGGCTCTCCGACGTGATCGTCCGGCTGCGCGGTGCCGACTACCCGGTGGTGTCCGGGCTCGTGGTCGGCGTGGGCGGCCGTGAGCTGTTCGTCCCGGTCGAGCAGGTGGCCGCGCTCGACGCCGAGGGCCTGGTGGAGCTCGAGAGCGCACGGCTGGACCTGCGGCCGTTCGAACGCCGCGAGGGCGAGGTGCTGCTGCGGGCGGACGTGCTGGGCCACCGGCTGATCGACGTCGGCGAGGCGCGCCTGGTCCGCGCGCAGGACGTGGAACTGGCCGAACGGGACGGCCAATGGCTGCTGTCGGGCGTGGACACGCACCGCCCGCACCGGCTACTGGGGATCTTCGGGGACCGTTCGACGGGGCACGCGTGCCGGGACTGGAAGGCGTTCGAGCCGCTGATCGGGCACAGCCGCAGCGCGCTGGTCCGTCGCCCCACGGCCCGGATCCGGCGCCTGCGGCCGGCGGAGATCGCCGACCTGCTCGAGGACGCCTCCCGGGACGAGGAACGCGAGATCCTCGGCGACGTCCGGCAGGACCCGGAGCTGGAGGCGGACGTCTTCGAGGAGTTGGAGGAGGACCGGGCCTCCCGGCTGCTCAACGCCCGCACCGACGTGGAGATCGCCGCCGTACTGGCGCGGATGCGGGCGGACGACGCGGCCGACGCCATCGACGATCTACGGCAGGGCCGTCGCCGTACCGTGCTGGAACTGCTGCCCGCCGGACAGCGCGCCAAGGTGCTGACCCTGATGGGCTTCAACCCCGACAGCGCCGGGGGCCTGATGGGGATGGACTTCCTGGCCCTGCCCCCGGACGCGCCGGTGAGTGAGGCCGAGGCGGCGGTCCGGCGGGCGAGCCGGCTCCAGCCGGAGGCGCTGACCAGCGTCTACACCGCCGACGAGGACGGGCGGCTGCTCGGCTGGGTCCGGCTGGTCACCATCCTGCAGAGCGATCCCGCGGTCCGGCTGGCCGAGGTGAGCGAGGCCGATCCCGTGCGCGTCGGCCCGGACACGGACCTGGTGGACGTGGCCCTGCTGATGACGGACTACAACCTGATCACCCTGCCGGTCGTGGACGACGAAGGGGTCCTGCTCGGCGTGATCACGGTCGACGACGTCCTGGAGGCGACGCTGCCGGAGGACTGGCGGCGCCGCGAGGTGGCTCCGCCACCCGACGCCCACCGGACCGCTGAGGCCGGCAGTGCCGTGGGGGTCGGCGGCACCACCGGGGTTGGTGGCACCACCGGGGTTGGCGGCACCGCTGAGGCCGGCAGCGCGATGGGTCTGGAGGAGCGTGAGGAGCCCTCACCATGAGCGGGCCCCGGCCCGACCGGCGCCCACCGCAGCAGCCGCCGCCCGGCGCACGCCCGGAGGACCGCCCGCCCAGGCCCGGCGCACGTCCGGAAGACGGTCGGCCCGGGTCCGGCGCCCGTCCGGAAGACGGTCGGCCCGGGTCCGGCGCCCGTCCGGAGGACCGTCCGCCCGGGTCCGGCGCACGTCCGGAAGACGGTCGGCCCGGGTCCGGCGCCCGTCCGGAAGACGGTCGGCCCGGGTCCGGCGCCCGTCCGGAGGACCGTCCGCGTACGTCCGGTCCGCCCCCGGCCAGGAGCGGGGGGGCTGTGGGTCCCAGTCGACGAACCGGATCGGCAGCGAGGCCGGCGACGCGGTCTGCGGC
>NZ_JBSGBZ010000090.1:0-19428 GCF_053601495.1 Streptomyces sp. NPDC004721 | reverse complement strand
ACCTCCTCCACCCCCCCCCCCCCCCCCCCCCCCCCCCCCCCCCCCGCCCCCCCGCGGGGGGGGGGGGCGGGGGGCCCCCCCCCCCCCCCCCACGACGGCGGAGTACCCGTTCGTCATGCAGATCACGGACGCGACCGGCGGCCAGTTCTGCGGCGGCACCCTGGTCGCACCCACGAAGGTGGTCACCGCCGCACACTGCGTGGTCGGCGAGACCGCGGGCAACGTGCGGGTGGTGGGCGGGCGTACCCATCTCAGCGGTACCGACGGCACGGTCGGCGAGGTCAGCCGGATCTGGTTCGACCCCGGCTACACGGACGCGGTCAACGGCGGCGACGTGGCCGTGCTCACCCTGGCCAAGCCGATGCCGTACGCCACGGCGGCGTACGTCTCCCCCACCGGCACCGGCGTGTACGCGCCCGGCATGACGGGCCGCATCCTGGGCTGGGGCACCACGGGCAAGAACGGCGGCTCCTCCGACCAGTTGCGGATGGCGACGGCGCCCGTCGTGTCCGACACCGAATGCCGCGACTCCTACGGCTCCGACTTCGTCGCGAGCGACATGGTTTGCGCCGGATACCCGTCCGGCGGCGTCGACACCTGCCAGGGCGACAGCGGCGGTCCCCTGCTCATCGGGGGCGTCCTGGCAGGGATCACTTCCTGGGGCAACGGCTGTGCCGAGGCGGGCCAGCCGGGTGTCTACACCCGGCTGGCCTCCTTCTCCAGCCTCGTGACCGAGCAGGTCCTGACCTGAGCCGTGCCCCGGTGAAAGCCAGGGGGCGTTGCGAGCCACCACGAGCGGCCCGCAACGCCCCCTTTCCATGTCCCTCATGGCCCCATGGCCCCCATGACCTCCGTGGTGCCGGCACCCCCACCGCCGGAGTCTCAGCGCCCTACGACGGTCCCGAACCGCATGTCGTACGACGCGCCCGGGTGCAGGGTGGCGAGCATGCGCTCGGCCTCGGCGGTCACGTCCTGCCGCTGGGCCCTGGTCAGCCGGCCGAAGGGCTCGACCACCAGCGTGTCGCCCTCCGGTTTCCACAGCCCCGCCAGGAAGCCGTCGACGAGGAGGGCGCGATGGGCCTGGTTGCCCTGCGCGTTGCGACCCCGGTACCGCTCGGGCACCACGCGGACGCGGTCGGCGTGGGCGAGGAGCACGTTGTCGAACTCGGGCAGGAAGCGGGGCGGTGCCGGGGTGTCCGGGTCGGGGCGGGGAGCGTCGGGAAGGTCGAACAGCTCGGCGCCGGCGTCGTCCCGGAAGGTGACGAGCCGGGGGCGGAGGCGTTCGAAGGCGGGGCGCAGCCGGGTCAGGCCCGCCCAGGTCTGCATGTCCCGGACGGAGGCCGGACCGAAGGCCGCGAGATAGCGCAGGACCGTGGCTTCCAGGGCGGCGGGGCCGTCCCCTTCCGAGAGCCCTGGAGAGGAGCCCATGGGCCGGCCGAGCCAGTGCTCGGCGGTGGTGAGGGCGACCTGTCCGCTTCTGTCCCACAGTCCGCGCGGGGTGACCTGCACCAACGGGAGCCGGCAGCGGGCCGCGATGCCGAGGGCCTGGGGGTCGGCGTCGGGCCACTGGGCGCCGAGGGCGGCGCGCAGTTGCGCCATCGTGCGCGGCTCGGCCTCGACGAGGTCGCGGACGAGCGCGGTGAGCCGGTCGAGGTCGACGCCGTCCAGGCCCTTGCGGAACTGGTTGAGTTCGCGCTCGCGGGCGCCCTGGACGAGCGGTCGCAGGGTGAGGCAGTCGTCGGCGGTGTGGGTGTGGATGGTCGAGCGCAGGGTGACGATGCGGACCACCTCGCGGCCGGCCATCAGCTCCGACAGCCGCTCCGGTGCGAAACCGTCGAGGCGGGCGGCGAGGGCGTAGTACGGCGGCTTGACGTTCTGCGCCTGAAGGCCCACCAGGTGCTCCACGGCCGCCTTGGCCGGCAGCGGCGCGCGGCGCAGCAGCAACTGCCGGTCGAGAGTCGCCCGGTTGAGGGCGCGCACGCCCAGCACGGGGGCCGAGACGGTGGTCGTCGTCTTCGTCATGTCCGCACGGTAGCGGCCCTTGAGGACAGTTTCTGTCCTCTTTCGTCTCTCGTCAGGGTCCCGGCCGTCCGTCACCGGGGCCCTGGCCGCCGCGGCCGGCGGCGGGCGGTTCGGTGGCGTACCAACCCGTCCAGTGGCGGACGGTGATCGCGATCACCGGTCCGTCCGGCGGGTTCTCGCGGTACTGCGGGTACTTGCGCAGCAGCCGGGCGAGCGCGGTCCCGTACTGCACCACGCTCCGTTCGTCCTCCGCGTCGGGCGGCACGATCCGGGCGTCGCCGTCGGCGCGGGCCCACCACAGGCGGTTCCAGTCCTCGTCGTAGTCGTCGGCCAGCAGGGACACGGACCCGGTGGCCTCGATGTTTCGCAGGCGCCTGAGCCGGGTCGTGGTCTTCGGCTTGCGGTCGACGGCCGTCACGACGCCGTCCTCGCCGAGGGCGGCGAACACCGTGGGCACCAGGTGCGGGCGGCCGGCCGCGTCCACCGTGGCCAGCCTCGCCACCCGGGCGGCGAGGAACCGGCGGCGCGCCTCGCCGGGGTCCATGCGGGGCACGGGCGTGGCCTCCTCCCAGCCGTCCGTTCAGCCGTCTGTCAGGGCCCGCAGCACCTCCTCGTCCGTCAACTGCTCGAAGTCGTCGTACCAGACGCCCACGGCGGTGAAGGTGGGCGGCTGGTGGAGGCAGATCAGCTCGTCGGCCTCGCCGCTCAGCGCGCGGACGGCGTCGGGTGCGCCGACGGGGACGGCGAGGACGGTCTGCGCGGGTGCGCCGCGCCGGACGTGCCGCAGCGCGGCGCGGGCGGTGGAACCGGTGGCCAGGCCGTCGTCGACGACGATCGCGGTACGTCCGCGCAGGTCCGGGGCGGGACGGCCGTGGCGGTAGCGCCGTGCGCGGCGGCGCAGTTCGGCGCGTTCGCGCTCCACCGCCGGGGCGAGGTCCTCCTCGGTCAGGCCGAGCAGGTCCAGGGCCGCCTTGTCGAACAGTGGCGGGTCGTCCCCGGCGATCGCGCCGAGGCCGTACTCCTCCTGCGAGGGGGCGCCGATCTTGCGGACCACGACCACGTCCAGCGGGGCGTCCAGCGCCCGCGCGACCTCCCGGGCCACCGCGACGCCGCCGCGGGGCAGCGCCAGCACCACGGGGTCGGGCAGTGCGCCCGCCTCGTACCGGGAGCGCAGCCGTTCGGCCAGTTGCCGGCCGGCCTGCGCACGGTCGCGGAACCTCATGGGCGTCCCTCCTTCCGCCCTGGTTGCCGGGTACCCCGCGGGGCCCGGCCGATCACATTCCGCCGGCGCCGTCGGCCCGGCCGGTTAGGCCGAGGTGTGAGGGGCAGTCGGAGAGGACTCACGGCAGACCGGTTCCCCCGTAGGAGCAACAGTGTCGACAGGCCGACTCCCCGATCGCGAACAGCGGATCCTGAACGAGATAGAACGCGCCCTCAGCCGTGACCGCCGTCTGGTCCGGCGGCTGCGGTCGGCGCGCAGACCACCGACCCTCTCCCGGGTGGCGTCCTACGCTCCTCGACTGTGGACCGTGGTGCTGCTGGTGGCGCTCTCCGTCGCCCTCCTGACAGCCGGTGCGGTCACCTCGGAGCCGGGCGTGATCTGGGCGTTCGCGGCGGTGTGGCCGGTGGCGCTGTTCTCCGTACTGCGGCTGCTGTGCCGCCGGGCCGAGTCCTGACGCGCCACCGACAGGCCCGGATCCCCGCCGTGGCCGCCGTGGTGTCCCTTCGACCGGCCTAGGCCTGCACTTCGATCAGTTATTCGACCCCGCTATACACTGCGTCTATACACGCTGCATATAGTCCCGGCATGCCTTGTGTGACCAGGAAGACGACGAAAACGGGGGCCCGGTTCCGGGCATTGACGGCACTGACGGCATTGGCGGCCGCGTGTCTCACACTGACCGGCTGCGCACGCGACGGCACGGCGCCGAGCGCGGCCCGCGCGCACCCCGCGACGGGTGCGCCCGCCGCCTTCGGCACGGTGGACTGCCGTCACGCCAAGTGCGTCGCGCTGACCTTCGACGCGGGGCCGAGCGAGAACTCCGCCCGGCTGCTCGACATCCTCAAGGAGGAACAGGTCCCGGCGACCTTCTTCCTGCTCGGCGCCCGGCACATCGAGAAGTACCCGGAGCTGGTCGTCCGCATGGCCGCCGAGGGCCACGAGGTGGCGAACCACACCTGGGACCACCAGATCCTGACCCGGATACCGGCGGAGCGCGTACGCGAGGAGATACAGCGCCCGAACGAGGAGATAGAGCGGCTGACCGGGCGGAAGCCGACTCTGATGCGCCCGCCGCAGGGCCGCACCGACGACACCGTGCACCGGATCTGCAAGGAGCTGGGCATGTCCGAGGTCCTGTGGAGCGTGACCGCCAAGGACTACACCACGACCGACTCCGAGCTGATCACCCGGCGCGTGCTCGACCAGACCTCCCGGGACGGGATCATCCTGCTGCACGACATCTACGCGGGTACGGTGCCCGCGGTGCCCGGGATCATCGACGCGCTGAAGGAGCGGGGGTACGTCTTCGTCACCGTGCCGCAGTTGCTGGCACCGGGCAGGGCGGAGCCGGGCAAGGTCTACCGGCCGTAGGACGACCCACGGAATGGCTTCCCACCGGGCCGCGCTCTCCAGGCGCGCGGCCCGGTTCAGCCGCCGTCGGCAAGGCGGAGCCGGTAGCGCCTCCCCGGCCGCCCACCGACGATCTCCTCGCCCACCGCCCTGAACCCGGTGCGTGCGAGCACGGTCATGGAAGCCGCGTTGTCGAGGGTGGTGACCGCGGTGAGCTCGGTGAGCCGGTACGTCACGACGGCGAGCCGGCTCACCTCCCGCACGGCGGCCGTCGCCACGCCCCGGCCCGCGGCGCGCTCGCAGATCCGGTACCCGAGTTCGGCGCACCCGTCGGCGACGTCGACGAGGTTGACGCGGCCCACCAGTTCGCCCTGTTCGTCCACGACGACGTGGAAGTGGCAGATGCCGGCGTCCTGTTCGGCGAGGAGAGCGCGGTGGCGGGCGGCGAATCCGGTGAAGTACGCGTCCCCCCGGTCCGGCACGGTGCGGGCGAAGTAGCGACGGTTCTCCCGCTCGAAGGCCAGCAGCGCCCCCGCGTGGTCGGGGCGCAGCCGTTCCAGCATCACCATGATTGGGAGCATACGCGGAAGGACCGGGCGATGAGCCAACCGTGTGAGCCGGGGGCGAACTCGCAAGGTGAGGCCACCCATTGCCTACGATCGTGGCGTGGTGAACTTCTCGCTCGAACGCACCGCGCCGCTCCCCCTCGACGAGGCGTGGCGGCGGATCACGCGGTGGTCGCGGCATGCCGACGCGGTGCCGCTGACCCGTATCAACGTGGTCACGTCCGCGCCGACCCGGGAGGGCACGGTGTTCGTGGCCCGTTCGGGGATCGGTCCCCTCGGCTTCGACGATCCGATGGAGGTCACCGTCTGGCGTCCGCCGGCCGACGGCGAGCCGGGGCTGTGCCGGGTGGAGAAGCGCGGCCGAGTGGTGCTGGGCTGGGCCGAGTTCGAGGTGCGGCCCGGCCCCGGGGGCCGTACGCGGGTGGTCTGGCGGGAGGAACTGCGGGTCCGCTTCCTGCCGGGCCTGTTCGACGAACCCCTGCGCGGCGCGGCCCGGTCGGTGTTCGGACGCGCACTGAACCGGCTGCTCAGGCAGCCTTGAGCGCTCTGACGTACCGTCAGGAGACCGCGCCGATCCGCTCGGTGGCCACGGGCACGCCGTCGTGGTGGATCGGGGTGTGCGCGCCGGTGAGGGACACGCCGCTGCCGCCGCGCCGGTCGGCGACGATCTCGGAGGCGATCGACAGGGCTGTCTCCTCGGGCGTACGGGCGCCGAGGTCGAGGCCGATCGGGGACCGCAGCCGCGCCAACTCCAGTTCCGTCACGCCGACTTCGCGCAGCCGGCGGTTGCGGTCGAGGTGGGTGCGGCGGGAGCCCATGGCGCCGACGTAGGCCACCGGAAGGCGCAGCGCCAGCTTCAGCAGGGGAATGTCGAACTTGGCGTCGTGGGTCAGGACGCACAGCACCGTGCGGGCGTCGACCCCGGTGCGGGCGAGGTACTCGTGCGGCCACTCGACGACGATCTCGTCAGCCTCCGGGAAGCGCGCCCGGGTGGCGAAGACGGGCCGGGCGTCGCACACGGTGACGTGGAAGCCGAGGAACTTGCCGACGCGCACCAACGCCGAGGCGAAGTCGATCGCCCCGAAGACGATCATCCGGGGCGGCGGCACCGCGGACTCGACGAGGACCGTGAGCGGGGCGCCGCAGCGCGAGCCCCGCTCGCCGATCTCCAGGGTGCCGGTGCGCCCGGCGTCCAGGAAGGCGGACGCCTCGCCGACGACCGTGCGGTCCAGTTCCGGGTGGCCGCCGAGGCCGCCCTCCCAGGAGCCGTCGGGGCGGACCAGCAGTGCCCTGCCCAGCAGTCGGGCCGGACCGGACACGATCCGGGCCAGGGCCGCCGCCTCTCCCCGCGCGACGGCGGCCAGCGCGGACGCGGCCACGGTACGGGCCGAATCGGCGGCCCGTACCGGTGTGACGAGGATGTCGATGACGCCGCCGCAGGTCAGGCCGACGGCGAAGGCGTCCTCGTCGCTGTAGCCGAAGCGCTCCAGGACGGTTTCGCCGTCCTCCAGCGCCTGCCGGCACAGCTCGTACACGGCGCCCTCCACACAGCCGCCGGAGACGGAGCCGATGGCCGTGCCGTCGGCGTCGACCGCGAGGGCGGCACCCGGCCGGCGCGGTGCGCTGCCGCCGACGGCCACCACGGTGGCCACGGCGAAGTCGCGTCCCTGCGCGACCCACCGGTCCAGTTCCTCGGCGATGTCCAGCATCTGTCGGTCTCCTTGCGACGGTCGTGGGGAGGGCGCGTCGGCGGCGGGTGGCGGCACGGCTAGCGCACGCCCAGCCAGCTTTCTATGGGGTTGAGCGCGAAGTACACGAGGAAGACCGCGGTCAGGCCCCACATGAAGGCGCCGATCTCCCGGGCCCTGCCCTGGGCGGCCTTGATGGCGGTGTACGAGATGACGCCGGCCGCGACACCCGTGGTGATGGTGTACGTGAACGGCATCAGGACCACGGTGAGGAAGACCGGGATCGCGGTGGACCGGTCGGCCCAGTCCACGTGCCGGGCGTTCATCAGCATCATGGCCCCGATGACCACCAGCGCGGCGGCGGCGACCTCCTGCGGGACGATCGCGGTGAGCGGGGTGAAGAACAGGCAGGCCGCGAAGAACAGGCCGGTGACGACCGAGGCGAGGCCCGTGCGGGCGCCCTCGCCGACACCGGTCGCCGACTCGATGAACACGGTCTGCCCGGATCCGCCGGCCACACCGCCGATCGCTCCGCCCGCGCCGTCGATGAACAGCGCCTTGGACAGGCCGGGCATGCGGCCCTCGGCGTCGGCCAGCTTCGCCTCGGTGCCGACGCCGATGATGGTGGCCATCGCGTCGAAGAAGCCGGCCAGGACCAGAGTGAAGACGATCATGCCGACCGTCATCGCGCCGACCTGGCCCCAGCCGCCGAACTCGACGTGCCCGAAGAGCGAGAAGTCGGGCATCGAGACCGCGCTGCCGTGCAGTACGGGCGCGCCACCCGCCCAGGCGTCGGCCTTGATGACGCCCGCGCCGTTCAGGACGGCCGCCGCCACCGTGCCGCCGACGATGCCGACGAGGATGGCGCCGGGGACGTTGCGGGCCTGGAGCACGAAGATCAGCAGCAGGGTGCAGGCGAAGAGCAGCACCGGCCAGCCGGCGAGTTCGCCGGCCGGACCGAGGGTGACCGGGGTGGTCTTGCCCTGGTGCACGAAACCGGACTTGTAGAAGCCGATGAGCGCGATGAACAGGCCGATGCCGATGGTGATCCCGTGCTTGAGCGCCTGCGGGATGGCGTTCATGATCATCTCGCGTAGGCCGGTGACGACCAGCAGCATGATGACCACGCCGTAGACCACGCACATGCCCATCGCCTGGGGCCAGGTCATCTGCGGCGCGACCTGCGAGGACAGGACGCCGGAGACGGACAGGCCGGCGGCGAGGGCGAGCGGCACCCTGCCGACGAAGCCCATCAGCAGGGTGGTGAGGGCCGCGGCGAACGCGGTCGCGGTGATCAGGGCCTTCTGGCCGAGGGTGTCGCCGGCGGCGTCCTTGCCGGACAGGATCAGGGGGTTGAGGAGCAGGATGTACGCCATCGCCATGAAGGTGGTGACGCCGCCGCGCACTTCACGCGCGACCGTGGATCCCCGCCGGGATATGTGGAAGTAGCGGTCGAGCCAGGACCGGCCCGCCGGGACGCGGCTGCCCGCGCCCGCGTCCTCGGCGGTGGTCCTCGGCTCCACTGACTGCTGGGTCATGGGGCCATCTCCCAAGGTTCACAGGGACACCCGATGCCTTCGGCGGCATGCGGGATCTGGGAATGGACGACCCGGGGGACGGCCCGAGACGAACAGTTGGGGTCCCCGGGGGGCGAACTCCCCCCGGGGGTTCATCGGTTCGGACGCCGTGGGCTCACATGCCGGTGAGGTGTTCCGGCCGGACCGGCGTGCGGTTCAGCTCCAGCCCCGTCGCGTTGCGGATCGCCGCCAGGACGGCGGGCGTGGACGACAGGGTGGGGGCCTCGCCGACGCCGCGCAGCCCGTACGGCGCGTGGTCGTCGGCGAGTTCGAGCACGTCGACGGGGATGGTCGGCGTGTCGAGGATGGTGGGGATGAGGTAGTCCGTGAAGGACGGGTTGCGCACCTTCGCCGTCTTCGGGTCGACGACGATCTCCTCCATGACCGCCACGCCCAGGCCCTGGGTGGTGCCGCCCTGGATCTGGCCGACGACGGACAGCGGGTTGAGCGCCTTGCCGACGTCCTGGGCGCAGGCCAGCTCGATCACCTTCACCAGGCCGAGATCGGTGTCCACCTCGACGACCGCGCGGTGCGCGGCGAAGGAGTACTGCACATGGCCGTTGCCCTGGCCGGTGCGCAGGTCGAAGGGTTCGGTCGGCCGGTGCCGCCACTCCTCCTCCACCTCGACGGCCTCGTCCTCGAGGACGTCCACCAGGTCGGCGAGCGCCTCGCCGCCGTCGGTGACGACCTTGCCGCCCTCCAGGAGGAGTTCGGCGGTGGCCCAGGCGGGGTGGAAGGAGCCGAACTTGCGGCGCCCGATCTCCAGGACCTTCTCGCGCACGAGCTCGCAGGCGTTCTTGACGGCGCCGCCGGTGACGTACGTCTGCCGGGAGGCGGACGTCGAACCGGCGCTGCCCACCTGGGTGTCGGCCGGGTGGATGGTCACCTGGGTGACGCCCAGCTCGGTGCGGGCGATCTGCGCGTGGACGGTGACGCCGCCCTGGCCGACCTCCGCCATCGCGGTGTGCACGGTGGCGACCGGCTCGCCGCCGACGACCTCCATGCGGACCTTGGCGGTGGAGTAGTCGTCGAAGCCCTCGGAGAAGCCGACGTTCTTGATGCCGACCGCGTAGCCCACCCCGCGTACGACGCCCTCGCCGTGCGTGGTGTTGGACAGGCCACCGGGCAGCTGCCGGACGTCGGCGCCCTCGGAGCTCTCCCACTGGCGCTCCGGCGGCATCGGCATCGCCTTGACGCGGCGCAGGAGTTCGGCGACCGGGGCCGGGGAGTCGACCGGCTGCCCGGTCGGCATGATCGTGCCCTGGGACATGGCGTTCAGCTGCCGGAACTCCACCCGGTCCATGCCGACGGCGTCGGCGAGCTTGTCCATCTGCGCCTCGTAGGCGAAGCACGCCTGGACCGCGCCGAAGCCGCGCATGGCGCCGCAGGGCGGGTTGTTGGTGTAGAGGGCGACGGCCTCGATGTCGACGTCGTCGACCTCGTAGGGGCCGATGCCGAGCGAGGCGGCGTTGCCGACGACCGCCGGGGAGGCGGAGGCGTACGCGCCGCCGTCCAGCACGATCCGGCACCTGACGTGGGTGAGTTTGCCGTCCTTGGTGGCCCCGTGCTCGTAGTACAGCTTGGCCGGGTGGCGGTGGACGTGTCCGAAGAAGGACTCGAACCGGTTGTAGACGATCTTGACGGGCTTGCCGGTGCGCAGCGCCAGCAGGCAGGCGTGGATCTGCATCGACAGGTCCTCGCGCCCGCCGAAGGCACCGCCGACGCCGGCCAGCGTCATCCGGACCTTCTCCGGCGGCAGGCCGAGCACCGGCGCGATCTGGCGCAGGTCGCTGTGCAGCCACTGGGTGGCGATGTAGAGATGGACGCCGCCGTCCTCCTCGGGCACGGCGAGCCCGGACTCGGGGCCGAGGAAGGCCTGGTCCTGCATGCCGAAGTGGTAATCGCCCCTGACGACGAAGTCGGCTCTCCTCGCGGCCTGTTCGGCGTCGCCGCGGACAATCGGCTGGCGGTGGACGATGTTGGGGTGCGGGACGTGGCCGGCGTGGTGGTCGGTGCGGTTCTCGTGGACGAGGACGGCGTCCGGTGCGGTCGCGGAGGCCTCGTCGGTGATCACCGGCAGTTCCCGGTACTCCACCTTGATCTTGGCGGCGGCGCGGCGGGCGGTCTCGGGGTGGTCGGCGGCGACGACGGCGACGGGCTCGCCGTGGTGGCGGACCTTGCCGTGGGCCAGGACCGGGGTGTCCTGGATCTCCAGGCCGTAGTTCTTCACCTCGGTGGGCAGGTCGTCGTACGTCATCACGGCGTACACGCCCGGTGTGGCGAGGGCCTCGGCGGTGTCGATCGAGACGATCTCGGCGTGCGCGACCGTGGAGCGCAGGATCTGGCCCCAGAGCATGTCCTCGTGCCACATGTCGGAGGAGTACGCGAACTCGCCGGTGACCTTGAGGATGCCGTCGGGGCGGAGGGTGGACTCGCCGATGCCGCCCCTGGTCTGCGAGCCCTGGGTGACTTTGGTGGGAGCGCCGGTGGGGGTACCACCCTGCACGAACGTAGTGGAGAGCTTGGGGGCCGTCATGCTCAGACTCCCTCGGACTGCCGGGCGGCCGCCAGGCGGACCGCGTCCATGATCTTCTCGTAGCCCGTGCAGCGGCACAGGTTGCCCGACAGGGCCTCGCGGATGTCCGCGTCGGTCGGGTTGGGGTTGCGCTCCAGCATCTCGTCGGCGGCGACCAGCAGGCCCGGGGTGCAGAATCCGCACTGGACGGCGCCCGCGTCGATGAACGCCTGCTGGACCGGCGAGAGTTCGCCCTCCACGCCGGTCTGCGCTCCGGGGCCCCGCGGCTGCCACCGCTGGGCGTCCTCCAGCGCCGTACCGCAGGCGCCCGAGCCGCAGGACCGCTGCCTGGCGTAGTCCGCCAGGCCCTCGACGGTCACGACCTCGCGCCCCTCGACCTGCCCGGCGGCGACCAGGCAGGAGCACACCGGCACGCCGTCCAGGCGCACCGTGCAGGAGCCGCACTCGCCCTGCTCGCAGGCGTTCTTGGAGCCGGGCAGCCCCAGGCGCTCGCGCAGGACGTACAGCAGGGACTCGCCCTCCCAGACGTCGTCGGCCTGCTGGGGGCGTCCGTTGACGGTGAAGTTGACGCGCATCACGCGGCTCCCTCGTTCGTTCGGCGGGCGCCGCGGTACGACTCCCAGGTCCAGGTGAGCGTCCGGCGGGCCATGACGCCCACCGCATGGCGGCGGTAGCTCGCGGTGCCCCGGACGTCGTCGATCGGGTTGCAGGCGGCGGAGCACAGCTGCGCGAACTGCTGGGCGACGGAGGGGGTGATGATCTCCCCGCTGTCCCAGAAGCCGCCCTCGTCGAGTGCCGCGTTCAGGAACTCCTCGGCGGCCCTGGCCCGGATGGGCGTGGGCGCGGCCGAGCCGATGCCGGTGCGCACCGTACGGGTCTCCGGGTGCAGGGCGAGGCCGAAGGCGCACACGGCGATGACCATGGCGTTGCGGGTGCCGACCTTGGAGAACTGCTGCGGTCCGTCGGCCTTCTCGACATGGACGGCGCGGATCAGCTCGTCGGGCTCCAGGGCGTTGCGCTTGACGCCGGTGTAGAAGGCGTCGATCGGGATGCGGCGGGAGCCGCGGACCGACTCCACCTCGACCTCCGCGCCGGCCGCCAGCAGGGCGGGGTGGGCGTCGCCGGCCGGGGAGGCGGTGCCGAGGTTGCCGCCGACGCCGCCGCGGTTGCGGATCTGCGGGGAGGCCACCGTGTGCGAGGCAAGGGCCAGGCCCGGCAGCTCGGCCCGCAGGTTCTCCATGATCTTCGAGTACGGAACGGAGGCGCCGAGCCGCACGGCGTCCTCACCGACCTCCCACTCGTAGAGGTCTGGGACGCGGGTCAGATCGAGGAGGTACTCGGGCCGTCGGTGGTCGAAGTTGATCTCGACCATCACGTCGGTGCCACCCGCAATCGGCACAGCGGAGGGGTGCTCGGCCTTCGCGGCGAGCGCCTCCTCCCAGCTGGCGGGGCGAAGGAAGTCCATGACCGGCTCTCTTCTTCCGTCTCGTGAGTCGTACAGATTGAGCCAATCCGTGTGCGGCGGGCCCGGCTCGTTCCTGTCCCTTTTACGCGGAGTGGAGTCAGTACACCGCTGACCGCTCCGGCTCGGTCAGTCACCGAAAACATGAAGGGTTTGGCTGGTCGGCGCGGGCATCTTGTAGATTCGTATGAACCGAGGTCATCAGGAACCTCTTCGGTTCCCCTGGAAACAGAGGCGACTGAGGGGACGCGGACTCACCTCTTGGCGGAGCTGCTGCCCGGCCGCGCGGCCGGACCCTCGCCACTTGATCCATCGTAGTTTTCGAGACACAGAACGGCGGCGACGAGAATGCGGCTGCGCGCACTGCTGGACACCGATGCGCTGGGCCTGAAGCTGCTCGGCGGGGAGGACGAACTGGACCGCACCGTCCGGGGTGTCATGACCACCGACCTGCGCGACCCCAGCCGCTACCTCTCCGGCGGTGAGCTGGTGCTGTCGGGGCTCGCCTGGCGCCGGGACGCCGCCGACTCCGAGCCGTTCGTACGGATCCTGGTGCGGGCCGGGGTGGCCGCCCTGGCGGCCGGTGAGGCCGAGCTGGGGCCCGTGCCCGACGACCTCGTGGCGGCCTGCGCCCGGCACCGGCTGCCGCTGTTCGCGGTGAACGAGTCGGTGGCGTTCGCGACGATCACCGAGCACGTGGTGCGGCAGGTGTCCGGCGAGCGCGCCGGTGACCTGGCGGCCGTCGTGGAGCGGCACCGCAGGATGATGACGGCCGGCCCGGCGGGCGGGGGCCCGGACGTGGTGCTGGACCTGCTGGGCTCCGACCTGGACCTGCGGGCCTGGCTGCTCTCCCCCACCGGCCGGCTGATCGCCGGGCCCAAGGTGGGGGGCCCGGCGCTGCCCGCCGACGCGTGCGCCCGGCTCGCCGCCGAGCACCTGGCGGCCGCCCGCACCGGCCGACGCGGCCCGCACCGGGTGGCGCTGGGCCCGACGACGTACTCCCTGTTCCCCATCCGCGGCGGCGGCCGCTCCCCGCGGGACGCGCGGGACGCGCGCGAGACGGTGCTGTCGGACTGGCTGCTGGCCGTGGAGGCGGACGCGGGCGAGTGGCCCGAGGAGCGGCTGGATCTGCTCCAGGGCGTCACCCAGCTGATCGCGGTCGAACGGGACCGCCGGGACGCGGCCCGCACGGTGCGCAGGCGGCTGGCCCAGGAGGTGCTGGAGCTGGTGCAGAGCGGCGCGCCGCCCACGGAGATCGCCGCGCGGCTGAGGGTCGCCGCGCCGGTGCTGCTGCCCGGCCTCGGGGCGGCCCCGCACTGGCAGGTGATCGTGGCCCGCGTCGAGTGGGACGACGGGCGGAGCGAGGGCGGGCCGATCGCCCAGTCGCTGCTGGAGGAGATCCTCGTCGACCCCCACAGCACCGGTCCCGAGCCCTCCGACCGGATAGCAGTCGCCCACACGGGCGACGAGGCGGTCGCGCTGGTGCCGCTCCCGGCCGTCTCGGCCGAGCACGACGGTTCCGAGACCGAGATGCTCGCCGACGCGCTGCTGGAGGCCGTACGCGACCCGCTGTCGGCCGGTCTCGACGGCGACGGGCGGCTCACCCTGGGCGTCAGCGCGGCCGTGCACTCGGCCGAGGGGCTGCGCGGGGCACTGGAGGAGGCCCGGCACGCCCGGCGGGTCGCGGCGGCGCGCTCCGGACGCGTCTGCGCGGCAGGACACCAGGAGCTGGCCTCCCACGTCCTGCTGCTGCCCTTCGTCCCGGACGACGTGCGCCGCGCCTTCACCGCGCGGCTGCTGGACCCGCTGCGGGACTACGACCGCCGGCACCGCGCCGAGCTGATCCCCACTCTGGAGGCCTTCCTCGACTGCGACGGCTCCTGGACCCGCTGCGCCACCCGGCTCCACCTGCACGTCAACACGCTGCGCTACCGGGTCGGGCGTATCGAGCAGTTGACGGGCCGTGACCTGTCCCGCCTCGAGGACAAGCTGGACTTCTTCCTGGCGTTGCGCATGAGTTGAGGCCGTGGCGGACGATCAAGGCGCGCCACCTGCGACCTCCTCCGTCCCACGACTTTGTGAAATTTTTCACCCATCCTCTTGGCCGGGCCACGGATTTCGTGCTGAGATGCCGCAACCACTCAAGGCTCGATGGCGTGCTCGGGGAGGGCAACGTGGCGCATACCGCCATGTCTGGTAACGGAACGACCCCTGGTGACGATCCACTCCAGACCGCGGTATGGCGGCTGCGCTCACGCGCGTGCTGGGCCGACGCGGCAGCGCTGCTCCAGTCGGCCACCGCGGCCGCGGCGCTGCAGAGAACCGCGCTGCTGGTCGAACGCTGCCTCTACACCGAGGCCGGCTGGGAGGAGGCCGAGGACGCGCTGCGCACCGCCGAGGCGCTCGCCCACACCGACGAGGAGCGGGGTGCCGCCGCTTGTGAACGCGGGTACCTTGCCTACGCGGCCACGCTGCACGGCGTACGGGACCGGGCGGACGAGGCGCGGTCGGCGCTCGGCCGGGCCGCGGCACTGATCCCGCCCGGGGTGCCGGGGCGGGCCCTGCTGGACTTCCGGCGCGGTCTGATCGCCGAGAACCTCACCCGCTCCCCGCAGGCCGCACACGCCGCGTACCGGCGCGCGCACGCGGGCGCGATCGCCCACGCCGATCCGCTGCTGCTCTCCTTCACCTGGCGCCATCTGGCCGGACTGGCGATGCGGGACGGCGAGTTGGCCGAGGCCCGGAACGGCTTCGCCGAGTCGCTGCGGATCCGCGAGGAACTGGGCTACCTCGTCGGCACCGCGCCGGCCCTGGTCTCCCTGGCCGACGCGGAGACCGAACCGGAGGCGTCCCGCCTGCGCGAGGAGGCACGCCGGCTGTTCCGGCTGCTGGGGGGCGTGCCGACCTGGCTGGCACAGCAGTTGACCCCGGCACCACCGGCACCGGGCGCGGCCACGGCCTGAGAGGCCCATGAGGCGACTGCTTCTCAGAGGAACCTGAGAGGTTGCTGTGCCAGGCTGACCGGCCCCAACGCGCGGACGTCCGACGGTGTCCGCGCGCACCCCCCACGGTCGCTCTGGAGGATCGCCCGATGAGCCTGGTCAACGGACTTCCCGCGCATGTGCTGCTGGTCCACGCAGTCGTCGTCCTGGTTCCCCTCAGCGCCCTGGCGCTCGTGCTCTGCGCCCTGTGGCCGCAGGCCGCCCGGCGCCTCGGTCTCGTGCTGCCACTGCTCGCCCTGGTCACGCTGGTGAGCGTGCCGCTGACCACTCAGGCCGGGGAGTGGCTGGAACGCCATGTGAGCGGCGACGCGCTGGTGCGCCGGCACGCGGAGCTGGGTGACGGACTGCTCCCGTGGGCTCTCGGCCTGTTCGTGCTGGCGGCCGGCGTCTGGTGGATATCCCGCCGGACGCCCGCACCGCACGGAAAAACGCGCGCGGGCTCGGTGCTCCGGGTCGCCGCGGTCGTCCTGTCCGTGGTGGTGGCCGCGGGTGCGGTCGTCGACGTGTACCGGATCGGCGACTCGGGCGCGAAGGCCGCCTGGCACGACGCCTACTCGAAGACGGCCACGCAGTCGGGCGGCGACGACTGACGGGCGGAACGCCGCCACCACGTGTCACCGCGCGCCGGCCCGACCCGGCCCGCACCGCATGACCGCCCGCTCAGTCCGCGCCTGCGAAGTGTTCGGCGACCAGGGCGCGTACCACGTCGACGTCCCGGGCGATGAGGGCGTCCAGGAGCGCCGTGTGCTCGGCCGCGTCGGCGACGAGGTCGGCGCGGGCGGGGCGCGCGGAGCCGCCGACGAGCGGCCACTGGGCGCGGCGGTGCAGGTCCTCGGCGATCTGGACGAGCTGGTCGTTCCCGGAGAGGGACAGCACCGCGCGGTGGAAGGCGCGGTCGGCCTCGGCGTAGGTCGCCCGGCACCCGGAGGCAGCGGCCCGCACGGTGGCGTCGGCAAGCGGGCGCAGTTCGGCCCAGCGCTCGACGGGCACGCGGCGGGCCAGCCGCAGCATTACCGGCACCTCCAGCAGGGCCCGCACCTCGGCCAGTTCGGCGAGCTCGCGGTCGCCGCGCTCGATCACCCGGAAGCCGCGGTTGGGCACGACCTCCACGGCGCCCTCCAGCGTGAGCTGCTGCATCGCCTCGCGCACGGGGGTCGCGGAGACCCCGAACCGCTCGCCGAGCGCGGGCGCCGAGTAGACCTCGCCGGGTTTCAGCTCCCCCGCCACCAGGGCGGTACGCAGAGCCTGCAGGATCTGGCCGCGCACGGAGGAGCGCCGCACGAGGGGCCGGGGGCGCGGGACGGGCGGTTCGCCGTGCGTGTGCTCGCCGCGGACGCCCGTCCGGGGGAGGTCCGCGGCGGCGGGGGCCTCCTGGTCCCGCCGCGGCTCCCCGGCTTCCTGCTCCCGCCGCAGGTCCGCGGCCTGCGGCTGGAGCGGCACGCGAGGCACGGCACCCCGGCCGGCCCCGGGGGTCCGGGTGCCGGTGGAGTCCTGTGCGCCCTGCTTCACGGTTCTCCTCCAGGCTCGCGGTGCTTGGGGTGCTTGGGGTCATTACGGCGGCTTGTCGCTCTGCCGTCAAGCACCTTAGGCGCTGTAGGCCAAGGCTTCACATTCCGATCAACTGAAGTAAGGTAAGCCTTACCTACAATCGAACGTGAAAACGGTGGTCCGGCATGCCTGTGCCCTCTTCGGCCGTAGCGGACGCGTACGCCCGCCTCACCGAGGCCTTCCCCGGACTCACGGTGACGGAGGCGGGCCCCGGCGAGAGCGTCCCGGACGGCGGCGGCTGGACCTCGGCCGCCTCCCTCGCGGCGGGCGGCAGCGGCCTGGACGCGTTCCTGGCCTGGGACGACGCCCAGGTTCTGCGGGACTACGGCACGTCCGCACGCCCGGACGTCGTGGCGAGCTTCGGACTGCACCGCTACGCCTGGCCCGCCTGCCTGCTGTTCACCGTGCCCTGGTTCCTGCACCGCCGGGTGCCCCGCCTCCCCGTGACCCACGTCTCCTACGACCGCGCCGCCGGCCGCATGGCCGTACGCCCCGCCGCCTTCGCCTGCCTGCCGGGCGACCTGGCGGCCGCACTGCCCGGCGCGCGCGTCGTACGCGACGAGGAGGCGCTGCGGGCCGAACTCCGCTCGGCCGTCGCCGAGCACCTGGAGCCGGTACTGGCCGGATTCGGCCCCCGTATGCGGCGGCGCGGGCGCGCCCTGTGGGGCATGGCGACCGACGAGGTCGTCGAGGGACTCTGGTACGTCGCCCATCTGCTCGGCGAAAAGGAGCGGGCGGTGTGCGAACTGGAGCTGCTGCTGCCGGGGGCGACCCGGCCGTACGTCGGCTCCGCGGCCTTC
Source organism: Streptomyces sp. NPDC004721 (assembly GCF_053601495.1). Taxonomy (NCBI): domain Bacteria; kingdom Bacillati; phylum Actinomycetota; class Actinomycetes; order Kitasatosporales; family Streptomycetaceae; genus Streptomyces; species Streptomyces sp. NPDC004721. The sequence continues at coordinate 1,655 of NZ_JBSGBZ010000090.1, read as the reverse complement.
CGGGAACTGACGGGGCCCGACGGCGAGTCCCTGCCCACCCGCGACCGGGCCAGCTGCTGCATGTTCTACACCGTCCGCCCCGAGGACCTCTGCGTCACCTGCCCGCGCACCCCCGACGCGGACCGGATCGTCAAACTGACCGCCACGGCGGCGGGCTGAGCCACCGTCACACCGGGCCGAACCCGTCCCGGCGGTCCGTCGCACCCCCCGCGGTCGCGTAAGATCACTCGCGACTGGGACACTCACAAGGTCACAGGTGATTCACAAATCCCTCACCTGTCGCGGGAACTTTCCGCGGAACCACCAGTATGGGTAGTCTTATTCGAACTCAACTCCCGCCCCTCAAGCGGCAGTTCGAGCAGAACGCCGCCCCGGGCATCCCCTTGCACCTCCTTGGCGGCCTCTTGCCCCGAAACCCCCTGAGGGCCGACGGGATTGGGCCACCATGGCGGGCGTTACGCCCTATCCCAATGCAAGGGACCCCAGATGAGACTGACCGACATATCGCTGAACTGGCTGCTCCCGGGCGCCGTGCTGCTCCTGGGCGTGCTGGCGGCGGTGGCGATGATCGCGCGCGGCAAGCGCTCCTCCGGGGAGAACGCGAGCACGGACGACTCGTGGGAGCGCAGCGAGGAGCGCCGCAGGCGCAAGGAGGCCATCTACGGCACGGCCTCCTACGCGCTGCTGTTCTGCTGTGCGGCGGTCGCCGCCGCACTCTCCTTCCACGGCCTGGTCGGCTTCGGCGAGCAGAACCTCGGCCTCTCCGACGGCTGGCAGTACCTGGTGCCGTTCGGCCTGGACGGCGCGGCGATGTTCTGCTCCGTGCTCGCGGTGCGCGAAGCCAGCCACGGTGACGCGGCGCTCGGCTCCCGGATACTCGTGTGGCTGTTCGCCGCCGCCGCGGCCTGGTTCAACTGGGTGCACGCGCCCAGGGGCATCGACCACGCGGGTGCGCCGCACTTCTTCGCGGGCATGTCCCTCTCCGCCGCGGTCCTGTTCGACCGCGCGCTGAAGCAGACCCGCCGGGCCGCCCTGCGCGAGCAGGGTCTCGTGCCGCGCCCGCTGCCGCAGATCCGCATAGTCCGCTGGGTGCGGGCGCCGCGCGAGACCTACAAGGCCTGGTCGCTGATGCTCCTGGAGGGCGTGCGGAGCCTGGACGAGGCGGTCGACGAGGTGCGCGAGGACGAGCGCCAGAAGGCGGAGAGCCGGCGGCTGCGTCGCGATCAGGAGCGCATGGAGCGGGCGCAGTTGAAGGCGCTCAGCCGGGGCCACCGCGGCTTCATCGGCCGGGGCGGCCGGCAGGTCGAGCAGCAGGCCCTGGAGCGCGGCTCCACGCAGGTCACCGCGGAGCCTGCCATAGCGGCGGCGGAGCTTCCCGTGCGTGCGCGTCCGTCCCTCCAGCCCGTCCGCAAGGGGTCCGAGAGCTCCACCCTCGACCTCACCGCGGAGGACGACACAATGGCCCTGCCGCGGCTCGACTCCCTGGAGCGCAAGCTCAAGGACCTGGAGCAGCAGTTCGGCTAGGAACGACTCGACTGGACCGGTGAACGGGTGGGGGGCGCGCCGACGGGCTCGCCGACGTCACCTACTGGGGCCGGTACGAAGACGTTGCACACGCGCAGTTCGGCGGCGAGCGGATCGCACAGTACGGCGTC
>NZ_JBSGBZ010000089.1:0-19570 GCF_053601495.1 Streptomyces sp. NPDC004721 | reverse complement strand
TGCTCGCCGCGCTCGCCCTGCTCGCCCTGCTCGCCGCCGCGGCCGCCGCCCTCGTTGCCCTTGCCCTGCCCGCCCTCGCCGCCCATCGGCGCCTGGGCCGGGGCGGGCGCCTGCTGGGCGACGGCCGGGGCGACCGGGGCCGCCTGGGGGGCCGACGCGGGGGCGGCAGTGGCGTAAGTGATGCCGGTCACGGCGAGTGCGGCAGCGGCGGAGACGGCCGCGGTGACGACCTTGGAACGGTTCATGATCATGATGCCTTGCTCCTGTCTCAGAGAGGCCGGCTTTTGCGGCCGGCGTGTGATTGAAGGTACTGATCGCCCGCAAAGCTGTCATTTTGGGCATATCGGAATGGCTGGTGTGGGGGGCCGAATGGGGTACCCAGAGCTCCCGCAGGCCCGTCTCTCCAGCGCCTGACGGCACGTCAATCTTTCGCAATTCCTGGGCAGATTGATGAGGGATTAGGCCTTCAAGGTGATCTCTGATGCCTGATCACCCGTGCGGCAGCGAGTCGCCTGGAAATGTCGCCGCGAGAGGCTCACCAGATTCCAGGACGGGCGGGTCTCAGGTCTGATCACGTAGACCCCGCCCGCCGGGACCTTGTGCTCGTGCCGTCCGCCGTCCGCCGTCCGCCGTCCGCCGTCCGGTGTGGACCGGGCCGCCGTGCTGTGGTCAAGGGGGTGAGGGCGCGAGGGCAGGTCTGTGACGACCCCTCACCCGGCGGGCGTCGGCGTTCGGCAGGTCCGCCGGTAGGGGTCCGACATTGCGTCATGGCCGCAGCCGAGGGTTGCGAGGCCTTGGGCTGGACCGCACCTCGCGGGCACCCTGGGGTCGGCGGCGTTCAACGGCCGGGGCGAGGGTCGTCAGGGTCTGCCAGTGCTCGGGCCGCAGGGTGGGCCGGCATCAGCAGCGGGCCCGGTTGGTGGGGCAGCTGCGCAGACCTGCTGCAAACTCCTTCCCCGGAGCGGCTCCGGGCCGGGGTGGTGAGGGCGCGGTGTGCGGGGCGGGGGTCGTCATGTCGGCCAGGGCCGCGCTGGAGCGGCTGGGGCTGATGGGATGCCACAGCCGCCAGAAGGCCAGTTTGAGTACCGACTCTCGCGAGGGCGTGGGTGTTGCCGGTGGAGGAGCCGCCAGCCGGGGCCGACGGTGGGCGCCACGGGTATCGAAGGCCTGGTGGACCTCCAGGTCGGCCAGGCCGAGGTGGTCACTGAACTCGCTGATCGCCCGCGCCGCATCCTGCGTCTTCCGGGCCTGAACCTACAGATCGCCTACCCGCCCCGCTAGAGCAAACAGCGTAGCTGCATAGAAAAGTTGATGGCCAGTCATGCTTCGGGGCTCGGTCTTCGTATGGGGCTGGTGTGAGGGCGTCCGGCCCCTGTGGTTCGGGACGGGCAGGGGGCATATCACGCGGATCGAGTTCCTCGAGCGGTAGGGCCGCAGCCGCGCCGCCCCGGCGCGTCCCGCGGCCTCGCCATGTGGTCCGCTGGATCACGACCGTCCCGGGCCGGCTCCCCGTCGGCGGCGGCATGCAAAAGCCAACGTGATGTCGAGGATGTCCATGACGTGGTTGTCGTCGCCCGCGCGGGCGGGCCGGGGGAGGGGCACCGGGTGTGCGGCTTTTCGCTTTCGTCACCCGTTCGGGCTCGCCCGGCTGCCGCGGGGGAGAGCAGCGGCCGCTGCTGGGGAACACCGCCAACTGGGGGTGTTTCAGCGGGAATCTGCTCGGCGGTGAACCGGTGGAGCAGGAGGACGTCGGCGCGGGCAGCCGGGCGGCGCCTTCTGGCCGGGTTTAGTGTGGCGTGCGAGGCGCGTGGACCATGAAGCACTGGTCATGTGTGAGCGCCACGTACCGGCGCTCGGGGGCTGAGACCAGAACCCCGGCCCGATTGCGGCGGGCCGGGGTTCTACATGGTTCGAATGTTGCGTCTGGGCTTAGAAGCCGTCGAAACCGAAGTCGTCGAAGTCGAAGTCGAAGTCGCCCTTGTGGTGACCGACCACCCGGAAGCTGGCCACTACTCCGTCCTTGACGAACACGCCCCTGGCGTGGCCGGGCTTGATGCCGTTGGCTTCGCTGCGGGGGCCGACCGTGGCGACGGGGGCGCCGTTGTCGCAGGTCGCGCCGCGGAAGACCTCGACGCCCCTGCGGCTGTCGTTGCGGATGTTGAGGCTCTTGGAGCCGAGGCCGCTCACGATCGTGATGCAGCCGTCCGGGACGGCGGAGTACGTCCGCTCGTTGATGTGGATTCTGCCGATCTCGTGGTGGCGGCGCTTGCCGTGCTCGCCACGCTCGCCGCCTTCGCCGCGCTCGCCGCCTTCGCCGCCGCGACCGCCGCCCTCGTTGCCCTTGCCCTGTCCGCCCTCGCCGCCCATCGGGGCGTAGGCCGGAGCGGGCGCCTGCTGGGCGACGGCCGGGACCGTCTCGGGCATCGATGCGGGAGTGGCGGCGGCGTAGGTGATGCCGGTCGCGGCGAGTGCGGAAGCGGCGGCGATGGCCGCGGTGACGGCGGTGGAACGGGTCATGATCATGATGCCTTGCTCCTCTCTCTGAGGGGCCGGCTGTGAACAGCCGACGTGTGATTGAACGTAATGACCACCCCCAGAGCTGTCATTTCGGGCGTATCGGAAGTGCTGGTGCGGGGGAGCCGAACGGGGTACCCAGAGCACCCGCAGACCCGGCCGTCGGACTGCTGACGGGACGTCAATCATCTTCAAATGACGGCAAGATTGATGAGGCATTAGGCCTTCAAGGTGATCTCTGACGCCTGATCACCCATGCGGCAGCGGGTCGCCTGGAAAAGCCGCCACGAAGGGCTCAGAGATGCAGGGATGGGAGGGCCACAGACCGGACCACGGCAACCCCGCCCTGCCCGGGCCCTGTGCCCAAGCCGGCCGCCACCCGGCGTGGACCACGCCACCGTCTCGTAACCACGCGGTGAGGGCTTGAGGCCGGGGCCCCATGACGCCCCCTCACCCCGCCGACCCGCTCACGCCGAATTCCCCCATGCGTGCGAGAACCGCCCAGCACACGCGGCGCCGGCGCAGGTCACAGCCAGGTCGCCACGTTCGGTAGGGCTGTGGTCTGACACGTGTGCAACTCCCGGGCGGTCAGCGGGAGTACATCGGGCCGCTTCTGCCGTTGGGCAGGTTCGGCCCGTACCCGGAGCGGGTTCCGTGAGCAGTTCGAGGGGGTGATCTGGCGGTGGCGGATGTGTTCGCCTCGGTGCCGCGTATGGACCAGCGGGCCAAGGGCGACTGCTGCCTGGGTGGCTGACGTGTCGGTACCCAAGGAAGGCCGGATGTCGGTCGCGGTGGCCACCGAAGGCCCGCTCGCGCGCGACTTGGCTGTGCTGCTTGAGCGCGTCATCGCGGGTCTGGGTCATCGGAGTCTTGTCGGTCGGCATCTGAGAGAAGAAGGCTCGCACATCCGCCGACGCTGCTGCATCGCGTTTCTCTTCTCTCATACCGCAGTCGCTGTCGATGCCGCAGGCCATCGGATCGGCCAGCGGCGCTTCGTGAACCCCGACACCTTGACGCAGATGATGCGCTGCTGCTCGGCAAGCGATGGCTGCCCGGTTGACGAGGCTCATTGCCCAGCAGTGGCGCGACAGCGGACGTCGGGTCCTTGTCAGCTCAGGAACTCGGCAAGCGGAAACGAACGGCGACCCCGATCGAGGGGCGACTGCCTCAGTTCACCGCCACGCCGTACGGCTGAGCACCGGCGGTAACCGTCGAGATGACCTTGAGGGACGCGGGATCGATGACGGTAAGGGCGCCCGCTCCCTGGTTGGTGACGTAGATCGCGTGATCGGTGACCTCCAGATTGAACGGGTCGGTGCGGGCGGGCCTAGGGCGATGGTCGCTGAGACGTGCTTGCTTCCGGTGTCGATCACTGAGACGTTGCCGGGTCCGAGATCGGCGGAGTACGCGTAGCGGCCGTCCGGGCCGATGGCCACGTCGAAGGGCCCGTCTTCCGGGCACGCAGACCGTAGCGGTCGTCGAAGAGAGGGGCGCCCACCCCGACGGTCGTCCCAGGATGCTGGTGCTTGACGGTGCCGTGGTCGAAGGCGTCTTCGGCGGCCTACCCCCCCCCGCGGTGAGGAAGCGGGCTCGTGCGGTCAGCGTGCGGAACAACTCGGTGAGGTCCCTGCGGTTGGCCGCGGTGACGTCCAGCGAAACGAAAACAGCGTCCTGTTGGGGAGGAGTGGCGATACCCGCCTGGTAATAGCCATGGAAGGGAATCGTCCGAGACTTGGCTTCCACCGTGGCCCCGGACGGCGTTCCTGCGACTGTTACACCGTCTCTGAGGGCGGTCCCGCCCGCCGCTCCGACAGCGAAGCCCGACCTGCACCGTCGACGTCATCGCCCTCTGCAACGCCTCTGTCGACCACGTCGTCACGGCCCTGCTGACCGCCGCCGTCATCGATGTGATCGGCGGCGTCGCCAATGCCGAACTCCGGAAGGACCAGGTGCCCATCGTGGCCGGCCTCCCCGGCATTGTCACAACGATGACCGATCCGTGGCCCGCCGCGTACGGCTCGGCAGAATTCCTCCGAGCATGGGCCCAACAGCCCGGCTTCCGGCTCTTGAAGGAGCTTCTCCACCTGGCTCAGGCGAGCAGTACACGCTTGCGGAGCGACTGGCTGCCGGACGGCGTCGAGCCAGTCCGGCACATGCTCGCCCGGGCGTTGACTCGGTCAGCTGCTCGTAGTCCTCATGGTGGCTGGGCCGGGCATCGTGCCCGTCTCACGGCACGGGTGCTGCGTCGACCAGGAGGGGGCCGGCGCCGTCCGGCGCGCCGGAGAGGGCCTGTTCGGTCCAGATGATCTTGCCGCGGTGGGTGTAGCGGGTTCCCCAGCGCTGGGCGAGTTGGGCCACAAGGAACAGGCCGCGTCCGCCCTCGTCGGTGGTGGTGGCCCTGCACAGGCGAGGGGAGGTGCTGCTGCCGTCGGCAACCTCGCAGATCAGGGTGCGGTCGCGCAGCAGGCGCAGGCGGATGGGCTCGGTTCCGTAGCGGATCGCGTTGGTGATCAGTTCGCTGATGATCAGCTCGGTGGTGAAGGCCATCTCCTCCAGGCCCCACACCTCAAGCTGGCGGCTGGCACCGGCGCGGATACGGCGGACGGCCGCGGGGTGCCGTGGTACGTCCCAGGCCGCGACCTGGGTGGGGTCGAGCAAGCGGGTGCGGGCCACCAGCAGGGCGACGTCGTCGCGGGGGTGGTCCGGTTGCAGGGCGTCGAAGACTGCCTGGCAGGTGTGCTCCGGATCGCGGGCCGGGGTGTGCGGGGGTTCGGTGAGTGCCTGCCGTAGCAGGGCGAGGCCGGTGTCGATGTCCCGTTCACGTGTCTCGATCAGGCCGTCGGTGAACAGCACCATGCTGGACCCTTCCGGCAGTTGCAGATCGCAGGTTTCGATGGGCAGGCCGCCGCCCAGGCCCAGGGGTGGGGAGCCGGGTATGTCGGGGAGGACGACCGTGCCGTCCGGATGGACCAGGGCGGGTCCCAGATGGCCGGCCCTGGCCAGGGTGACCTGTTCGGCCACCGGGTCGTAGATGGCGTAGAGACACGTAGCCCCGGTGACGTCCTGCTCACCCTCTGGTCCGTCCTCGTCGATCCGGGTGACCAGTTCGTCGAGACGGCCGAGCAGTTCGTCGGGCGGCAGGTCGAGGGCCGAGAAGTTGTGCACCGCGGTGCGCAGGCGCCCCATGGTGGCGGCGGCGTGCAGGCCGTGGCCGACGACGTCACCGACCACCAGGGCTACGCGGGCTCCGGACAGGGGGATGACGTCGAACCAGTCGCCGCCCACCCCGGCCTGGGCGGGCAGGTAGCGGTGGGCGACCTCCAGCGCGTTCTGCAGGGGCAGAACGCGGGGGAGCAGGCTGCGCTGCAAGGCGACGGCCACGGTGTGCTCTTGGGTGTAGCGGCGGGCGTTGTCGATGCACACCGCGGCGCGGGCGGCCAGTTCCTCGGTGACCGGGAGATCCTCTTCCTCGAACGGGCCGCTGTGCTCCGAGCGCCAGAAGGTGGCCAGGCCCAGCACCACGCCGCGAGCCTTGAGCGGCACGCTGATCAGCGAACGGAGCCCCAGGTCGGGCACCAGGCGGGCAAGCTCCGGTACCCGCGCAAGCCAACTGGGAGAGACGGTCAGATCTCGCTCCAGCACCGCGTGCCCGCCCGCCAGGGCCATCGCCATCGGGGTGGCCGCGTCCCCGACGACGTGCCCGCCGGCTGCGGGCAACGGAGGACCCTGCCTCACGCCGCGGCAGGCGATGCGGAGCAGACCCGCGGTGTCCTCGGGCTCGGCCCCGTGCAGCACGGGTTCCAGCAACTCGACGGTGGCGTAGTCGGCGAAGCGGGACGTCGCGACCTCGGCGACCTCCTCCGCGGTGCGCGTCACATCCAGGGTGGTGCCTATCCGCATGCCCGCTTCGTACAGCAGCCGCAGCCGCTGCTGGGCCCGCTCGGCCCTGCCCGCGAGCGTCCGCAACTCGGTGGCGTCCCGAAGCGTCACCGCACAGCCCGGCTGTCCGCCGTAGGGAGCGGTGGGCCTTACGTTGACGGCCAGCAGTCGTTCCCCCGCGAAGTGCATCTGGTCGGTGACCGGACGGTCCGCCGTCAGCAGGTCGACCATCCCCGTATCCAGGCCCAGGGCGGCGATGGGGCGCCGCTCCACGTCCGGGGGCAGATCCAGCAGCCGCCGGGCCTCGTCGTTGGCCAGCATCAGCCGCCCGTCTCCGGCGGTGATCAGCACGCCTTCCCGGACGGCGTGCAGCACGGCGTCGTGGTGCTCGTACATGCGAGTCACCTCCGTCGGGCCGAGGCCGTGAGTCTGCCGACGCAGTCGTCGGCTCACCAGCGCCGATCCGCCCGTGCCCAGGGCGAGCGCGACGGCGGCCGCCCCCAGTACCACCGGCACCTGCCGGTTCACCACCGCGTTCACGTGCTGGACGGTGATCGCGACGGACACCGCACCGACGATCTTCCCGTCTGCCAGGATGACGGGCACGCCCGAGTCCACGGCCGGGCCGCGGGAGGTGGCGAAGGTTCTCGTGACGGTGAGGCCCTGGACCGTTTGCTGCTGGTACGGGCCGATGACGCGTTTCCCGATCAGGGAGGGATCGGGGTGGGTGAGACGGATCCCGTCGCGGTCGAAGACGACGACGAAGGCGACGCCGGTCTGCTTACGGACCTGCTCGGCACGCGGCTGCAGGATCGCGGTGGGATTGCGGCTGGTCAGCGCCTGCGCCGTTCCTGGTGCACTCGCGAACGTGTGGGCCACCGCCAAGGTGCGAGCACGAGCGTCCTGCAGGCTGTCGCGCCGGGCCTGGAGCACCAAGGCTACGACGGCGGCAATGACCAGGGCGGCCACGACCGCCGCCTGCAGCACGAACACCTGACCGGCGACGCTGCACCCAAGCCCCCGGAGACGCGACCACCGGGACGGGGCGCGGCGGGGAGACTCATGGGGGCACTCGTGATGGGCGAGCTCAGGGCCGGGGGCTGAGGCACATGCGTGCCGCCGGCGCAGTGACCATGAGACCGGCAATCGCCTCGAAAGTCCCACCATCCTTCTTTTCTAGCATCGCGTGGCTTCGGAGCCCGGATTCTTGCGCGAAGGGGAAACTGTGCTCCGGGAGCACGGGAGGAACGGGGTCGACAGCGATGGCGTGCAGGCTGTGAGGGGCCTCGCGTCATCGCGACTTCACATGCTCGGGGCGAAATTCTCGTGGAGGGCGCCTGTGCCCCACCTGCCCTTCGGTTCCTATCTCATTACCAGGTCTCTTCACAGGCTTACCTGGCCCTCGTGGGCGCCTTTCGGGATGGTCACCCGAACCCGTATCCGAAGGGTCATACGGCGACGGATGTCGTCCGCGTTCCCCTGGCCTGGCCTCAAGGCCATCCGCCTCTCACCGGGGCTGCATATGCAGAACGGACGTGCGTCTGGCACTACCCGCAACCTCTCCCCAAGGTTGCGCCGTTAGGTGAGGTATGCATCCCGAGCTCCACATCTGTCACCATGACGAGAACGGCTGGACCGTCGTCGAGATCCGCGGAGAGGTCGACGTGTACACCGTGCCCCGCATCCGCGAACACTTGGGCAAAAGGATTCAGGCGGGCCGGCACCGCCTCATCGTCGACCTGACAGGGACGACATTCATGGACTCGACCGGCCTTGGGCTCCTCGTCGGCATCCACAAGCGGATCCGTACACGTGCCGGCGCCCTGAGGCTGGTCATCGTGAACCCGAACATCCGGCAGATCTTCACCGTTACGAGCTTGGACCAAGTTTTCCCGATCTACGATTCAACGCAAGCTGCGATGGGGTGAAAGGGCCCCGCAGGCGAGGGGCGCTCCTTTTGCCGCTGAGGGTGGTGTTCATTGACCGGCTTCTGGCCCCGCTCCCTCATCTCCACAAGTCGCGGCCTTACCGATGGACGGATTCGGCGGTCACGCAGTCACCGCTCGTGCCAGCCGTGTGCCCCGTAGGGGCCGGTCCGGGGGCGGGTGGCTCGGTCCTTTGTGCCCAGGTGTAGACGCGCATGAGGGGGCGGATTACGGTTGCGTGCTGATCATCCACTGGCGAGGGGGACGTCCATGCAGCCGTCGTTGGCCGCCGACGAGCCGGGCGGCTCCGGCACACGTGAGTCGCCAGACCCGCGACGGCACCCCGCGTGGGCCCGCGGTGCACTGCGCGCGGTGACGACGGTGCACGCGGCGACCCTGTTCACCCAGGCCGTCCTCGCCGGGCGGTTCCTGTCCGGCGACTACGACATGCTCACCGCGCACGCGGTCAATGCCAACGTCATCGTCGCCGTCGGCCTCGTGCAGGTCGTGGTGGCGGTGCTGTACTGGCGGCCGGGCCGCGGTCCGGGCTGGCCGGGCGCAGTCAGTGCCGTGCTGCTCGTGGCCGAGGCCGGGCAGGCCGTCCTCGGCTACCAGCGGACCCTGGGGGTCCACGTCCCGCTCGGCGTGGCGCTCATCGCCGCCGGGCTGCTGCTCCTGGTCCAGGTGTGGCGCCCCCTGCCCCCAGGCCCTACGACCGCGCCCGGTGACACCGGGTCAGTGTCCGGGAGGGTGCCGCCGCCCGGATCGTCCCCGGAGACGTCGCGCTCCGCGCGGGAGGTCTCGTGAGGCCCGCGATACCGCGCCGCCGCCTCCTCGGCGTCCTGGGCGGCGCGGCCGCCCTGGCGGCGGTGGGCACACAGATCCCGCGACTGGCCGCCGGCGTCCAGACCGGAGAACTGCTCCGCAGCCTGCTGCCCCTGCCCGCCCCGTACCAGGTGCCGCTGCCGGTCCCGTCGGTGCTGACCCCGCGCCAGGACGCCACCACCGACTACTACGAGGTGACGCAGAAGGCCGCCACCCAGGAGATACTGCCCGGCCACACCACCGCGATCTGGGGGTACGAGGGGACCTTCCCCGGGCCCACCCTCGTCTCCCGCAGCGGCCGGCGGACCGTCGTCCGCCACCACAACGCGCTTCCTGTGCCCGCCGTCGTGCACCTGCACGGCGGCCACACCCCGTCGGCCAGCGACGGCTACCCCACCGACCTGATCGTGCCGGACGGGTTCACCGGCCCCCTCCCGCACCACGACCACCGGGCCAGCCTGGCCCACGGCTCACGCGTCTACGAGTACCCGCTCCAGCAGCGGGCCGCCACGCTCTGGTATCACGACCACCGCATGGACTTCACCGGCGCCGCCGTCTGGCGCGGACTGGCCGGGTTTCATCTCATACACGACGACGAGGAGGAGGCCCTGCCCCTGCCGCGCGGGGACCGGGACATCCCCCTCATGATCACCGACCGGGCCTTCGACGCCGACGGCTCCTTCCGCTACCCCGCGACCGACCCGACCCTGCTGCACACCCCAGGCGTGCAGCCGGACTACGTCGAAGGGGTCCTGGGTGACGTGATCCTGGTCAACGGCGCGCCGTGGCCCGTCCTGGAAGTCGACGCCGCCCGCTACCGGCTGCGCATCCTCAACGCCTCCAACGCACGCCGCTACCGGCTGGAGCTGGACCCCCAGCCCGCGGGCGGCGGCGCCCTGGTGCAGATCGGCTCCGACGGCGGCCTGCTGGCGGCCCCGAGAGCGCACGACGCGATCGTACTGGCGCCCGCGGAACGCTTCGACGTCGTCGTCGACTTCTCCCGCTACCGGGTCGGCGAGGAGGTCACCCTGGTCAACCGGCTCGGCAGCGGCACCACCGCCACGGTCATGCGCTTCCGGATCGCCCGGCGCGCCACCGACGACAGCACCGTGCCCGCGCGGCTGTCGGGCATCGAGCGCCTGGACCCGGCGCGCGCGACGGCGACCCGTACCTTCGCCTTCCGTGACCAGGGCGACGAGGGCTGGACGATCAACGGCCGGCCCTTCGACCCGATGCGGGCCGACGCCACCCCCCGGCTGGGAGCGCTGGAGGTCTGGCGGTTCACCAGCGACTTCCACCACCCGGTCCACCTGCACCTGGTGCACTTCCAGGTGCTCTCCCGCAACGGCGAGGCCCCCGGCCCCTACGACGCGGGCTGGAAGGACACCATCGACCTGAGCCCGGGCGAAGCGGTCTCGATCATCACCAGATTCACCGGCTACCGGGGGCGTTTCGTCTTCCACTGTCACAACCTGGAGCACGAGGACATGGCGATGATGGCCAACTTCGAAGTCGTCTAACTAGCTAGTTGCCCCAACAGGCAACCTTCGCCCCGTCGCGACGCCCGGCACGCACTCTCGCCGCACCGGCCGAAAGCCCACCCCAGCGGCAGCCCGGCTGACCCTACGGCTTCGGACGGTTGATCCGGGCGAGTAGGAGGGCGACGTCGTCGTCGGGGTGGGGGGCGAGTTGGTTCATTACGGTTCGGCTGAGGGCGTCCAGCGGCAGCGTGGGGTTGGCGGTCAGTACGTCGCAAAGCTGGGTCAGGCGCTGGTCGAGGTCCGTGTAGCGGGTCTCGACGAGGCCGTCGGTGTAGAGGGTGAGAATGCTGCCTGGGGGCAGCGGCAGCTCGGTCGGTACGAAGTCGGTGCCGTCGACTCCCAGCGGCGCACCGGCGGGCAGTTCCAGCAGTTCGGCGGTGCCGTCGGGGTGGACGACGGCAGGCGGGGGATGGCCTGCCCGGGTGATCGAGCAGCGGCCGGCCACTGGGTCGCAGACCGCGTAGACGCAGGTGGCCAGGAGTGCGTCAGGAAGGTCCGTCAGACTGGTGTCGAGCAGGCTGGTGTCGAGTTGCCGAAGCAGCTGTTCCGGAGGCAGCGCCAGGCGGGTGAGCGCGCGCATGGTGCCGCGCAGCTGCCCCATGGCGGCAGCGGCCTCGATGCCGTGCCCCATAACGTCCCCGACCACCAGGGCGGCCCGTCCGCCGGGCATCTCCACGACGTCGTACCAGTCACCACCGACCTCGTTGACGTCGCTCGCAGGCCGGTAGCAGTGGGCGACCTCGATGCCGGGCGGGGACGTCAGCCGGTGCGGCAGCAGAGTGCGTTGCAGCGTTACGGCGGTGTCGTGCTCGCGGGTGTACAGGCGGGCGTTGTCGAGGTAGACCGCCGCGCGGGAGGCCATGTCGCGGGCGAGCGTCACGTCGTCGGGCGAGAAAGGCAGGGAGGGGCCCGACCGGAAGAAGCCGGCCGCCCCCAGCACCCTGCCGCGGGCGAGCAGCGGGACCATCAGCAGGGAGTGCACCCCCAGCTCGCGCAGCCGCCGGACGACGTCGGTGTGGCAGGAGGAGGCGCCGATGGCTCGCTCGTCCACCTCCACGACCACGAACGGTTCCCGACGTGCTATGGCCTGCACATACGGTGCGTCCAGCGGGAAGTGCAGGGTCGCGCCCAGCGGGGCGAGGACCTCGGCTGCCGGCGAGCCCGGGGCCGCGGACTTGCCGAGCCGCCGTACCGCGATGCCGTCGGTCAGGTCGCTGCCGGGCTCCGCGGCGTCGTCGGCGACCGCCGCCAACAGGTCCACGGTGGCGGTGTCGGCAAGTCCGCGCAGCGCCACGTCGGCCAGTTCCTGCGCGGTCTGCCGCATGTCCAGGATGGTGCCGATGCGGGTGCCGGCCTCGTTGAGCAGGTCGAGCCGCCGGTGGCTCTCCGCGGCCGCGCGCTCGGCCCGGTCCTGTGCGGTGACGTCGATCACCGAGGCGCCGACGCCGAACGAACGTCCCCGGGTGTCTTCCAGGCGGAAGTAGGAGCAGGACCACACCCGGTCCTTATGCGGGGCCGCCGGGGTGCGGCCCGTCACACGGAGGTCGACCACGGGCTCGCCGGTGTCCAGCACCCGCTGCATCACAGTCTCCACCTCAGCGGTGTCTATATCGGGCAGCAGGTCGGATACCCGCCGGCCGAGGTGCTCGGCCTCGGGCACGCCGTTGATCGCTTGCAGGGCGCTGTTGACCCGCAGAAAGCGCAGCTCGCTGTCGAGGGCGGACAGCCCGACCGGCGACTGGCCGCACAGGCCTTCCATGATGGCGCGGGACACCCGCATCTCCAGCGCTGCGGAAACGTCCACGAGGAATGCGAGCACGTGACCGTCGGCGCCGGGCGGTTCAGGGACCCGGTGAGCGCACACTGCGAGGTCCACCAGGTGCCCGTCCCGGTGCCGCACCCTGCACGGCCTCGTCGATGCACGACCTAGGGTGAGCCGCTCCAGCAGCGACCGGGCCCCGGGACGGCACTCCGCCGGGACGAGCCGCTCCCCGCGGCTGCCCAGCACCTCCTCCGCCGGGTAACCGAGCAGGGCCTCAGCCCCCGCATCCCAGTAAGCGATGCGGCCCAGGGCATCCACCCGCACTCCGGCCACCAGCAATTCGTCCGGCCACAGACGACCACCGGCGCGTATCCCGGCCGCCTGATCGAATACCTCGCGACGGTGCATGGCACACCTCCCAGGCTGCTCACTTCCACTGCCCGCATCCTGGACATGCCCGGCCTGGCACCGCCGGTCTCGGCGTGGGCCTACTCCTTGCTCCGCGCCTCCACCAGACGGCCGCAGATCGCCGCCATCATCATCCGCCGTGTCATCCGCACCGCTCAGCGGGCCCTGCGCCACGCCGGCGTAGCTGAGATGGAACTCTGGAGGAATGATGCCCGCGACACCTCAGGGTGAAAACGGCCGTTGACGTCATATTGGTTCCGGTTCAGCCCGACTTGCGAGGCCGTGCGTACCGCAGCGAGGCTGGTAGCAGGGAAGGCCGCTCTTCTCGTGGGCCCCGGCGTCCGCCTGTACCCGAATCTGCTGGAATCGCACGGCGGCGGCCTGTGGTACGCCTCGGGCTCTGGCGGGTACCGCTGTGCACCCAGTGCCACGGCTCCGCTGGTTGAGTGCTCACATGCCTCGTTCCCTGCGTCAGGGATGTCCCCGACGCGGGGACATCGATCGAGAAGGCATCATCATGTCCCTCAAGGAAATCCTCCCTGGCCGTCTCGGCTTCGGCACTGCCCCGCTCGGCAACATGTTCCGCGCGATCCCCGACGAGGAGGCCCTCGCCACCGTGGAGGCTGCCTGGGACCAGGGCATCCGCTACTACGACACCGCCCCCTTCTACGGAGCCGGCCTCGCCGAGGAGCGCCTGGGCAAGGTGCTCTCGGTCAAGCCCCGCGACTCCTACGTGCTGTCCACCAAGGTCGGCCGCGTCATCCTCGACGAGCCGGAGACCGCCGTCCGCGAACTCGGCGAGAAGGGCGGGATCTTCGAGCACGGCAACCCCAACAAGATGCTCCACGAGTGGACCGCCGAGGCCACCGAGCGCTCCATCGAGGACAGTCTCAAGCGCCTGGGCGTCGACCGGCTCGACATCGTCTGGGTCCACGACGTCTCCCAGGACTTCCACGGCGACCTGTGGCTTCAGAAGTTCGAAGAGGCCCGCACCGGAGCCTTCCGGGTGCTGTCACGGCTGCGCGACCAGGGCGTCATCAAGGCCTGGGGCCTGGGTGTCAACCGCACCGAGCCGATCGAGCTGACCCTGGCCCTGGACGAGCCCCGCCCCGACGGCTTCCTCCTCGCCGGCCGCTACACCCTCCTCGACCACGACCACGCCCTGCAGCGGCTGCTGCCCATGGCCCAAGAGCAGAACGTCGGCATGGTCGTCGGCGGCCCCTACAGTTCCGGCATCCTCGCCGGCGGCGCCCACTTCGAGTACCAGCAGGCACCGCCGGAGATCATCGAGCGCGTCCGCAAG
This sequence comes from Streptomyces sp. NPDC004721, assembly GCF_053601495.1. Lineage (NCBI taxonomy): Bacteria > Bacillati > Actinomycetota > Actinomycetes > Kitasatosporales > Streptomycetaceae > Streptomyces > Streptomyces sp. NPDC004721. Next base: position 5,413 of record NZ_JBSGBZ010000089.1, on the reverse strand, counting down.
CTCCAGGCCCTCGCCGAGAAGCACGGCGTCGGCATCAAGGCCGCCGCCCTGCAGTTCTCCCTCGCCCACCCCGTGGCCGCCGCCGCCGTCCCCGGCGCCACCCGGCCCAGCCGCATCGCCGAGGACGTCGCTGCCCTGAACGAGACCGTCCCGGCCGCGTTCTGGCACGACCTGCGCGCCGGCGGCCTGGTCAACCCCGCTGCCCCGCTCCCCAACGGCGCCTGACCGTCCCAACCTCACACCCCAGAATCAGGAGAACGACCATGGCATCGACCTCGGTCAGCCGCGTAGTGCCGGCCTCGCCCGCGAAGGTGTGGAGCCTCGTCGGCGGCTTCGACGCCCTGCCCGACTGGCTCCCGTACATCCTTGAGAGCACCGCGCTCGAAGGCGGCCGGGTCCGTCAGTTGAAGAACCCGGACGGCGAGGTCATCGTCGAGCGCCTGGTGGACTTCAACGAGACCGAACGCCACTACAGCTACGCCATTGTCGAAGCACCCTTCCCCGTTACCGGTTACGTCTCCACCATCAGGGTCCACGCGGTTCCCGGCCGTGAGGACCTCGCCGAGGTGCAGTGGTCCGGACGCTTCGCCCCCGACGGCGTCAGCGATGACGAGGTGGTCGACCTGTTCACCGGGATCTATCGCGACGGCCTCGACGCCCTGCACAAGACGCTGTCCGGCTGACAAAGGATGAGGGCACGGTAGCCGGTGTGATGTGTGGTCGGGGCCTGGAGACGCCGGAAGGAATCGTGCGCCAAACATTCACAATGGCCACTGGCTGAACATGCCTGGAATCCAACTTCGATCATGGATTGGCCAATTATGGTCATTTACTCCATTCTTTGGAGTTTCGGTCTGACTCTGGATGATGGAAGCGGGCCCCGTCCTGTCACGGCTTGAAATGCCGTGCCCGGCCCGCGCTTGGGGGGTGAAAACCGTGTCCGAGGAGTCCGAGAGGGTCGGAGCTGTCAGCCGGTTCCGTTATGACGAGATTGTGACCGAGCTCCGTCAGGTACTCGAACAGCAGGCGCAGGGGCAGTTCACCATCGGTGACCGTGCGCTGGAGATCGAGCCGATGCGTCTGCCCGACGACGGGGCGGCCCCGCCTGGCCGGGACCTGTTCAGCGTCCGCCAGACCCTGGCCCGGCTCGCGGAGGACATCGGCCTGTGCCACAGTACGGTGGTGAACGTCCGCTGGACAGCGGCGCGGTGGCCGAAGAAATATCGTCGGGCGGGGGTGTCCTTCACCGTTCACCGGGTCCTGGGCAGCATTCCTGATGAGGCAGAGCGGTTCGCCGCGATCAAGACCTTGCCCGTGGGCAAGAGCCGGTGGACGGTCGACGACGCCAGGCGGAGGGTCGGACGTCAGGTCGCCAACCCCGTCTCGCCGGAGGAGAAGATCACCGCGATCCACTCGCTGGCTCGGGCCGAAGAGGTCGCCGCGGCGGTGACCTCGGACTTCCTGAAGCGACCGACGGTCGCAGCGAAGGTGTCGGAACAGGAGAAGGTCCGGGTGGTGGAGGAGCTCACCCGGGATGAGTCGGTGGCGACCACGGCGGTCACGGGTCTGCTGCGGCGCCCGGACGTCGCGTTCAAGGCGATGGCCGACGATGCCGCCCGCTTCCAGGTCAACCAGGCCCAGAACGAACGCAGCCGGCAGGCCCGCGAGGATGAGGTCGCCGACCGTACCAGCCCCATGGCCCCGGCCGTCCGTCACATCGACCGGACGGTGGAGTTCCTGGACCTGGTCACCTCCTGCCACGCCTGCGTCGCGGCCGCCAACCGCACCGTCTCCGGTCTGCCGGACTGCACCCTGAGCGAGGACGAACGCACGATCGTGCACGCGAGTGTTGCGAAGGTACGGGGTGTGTTGACTGAACTAAAGCTGGAGTTGTCGCAGGTCAGTGACCTATTGGGGGGCGTTGGCTGATGTGTTGGCCGGAGCGCCACGGGACGGTCAGGCGGAGCCTGGGCGCGCTGTTCACCAGCTGATTCCGGCCGCCACCGGCAGGTGGTCGCTGCCGGTGGCCGGCAGCACCCACGAGCTCTCCGGCTTCACGTCGCGGACCAGGATCTGGTCGATCCGCGCCACCGGGAACTTCGCCGGCCAGCTGAAGCCGAAGCCGTCCCCGGCCGCGTCCTGGACCGAGTGCAGCTGCGAGGTGATGTCGGCGAACGCGCGGTCGTCCACGGTGCCGTTCAGGTCGCCGAGCAGCACCACCCGCTCACTCGGATCGGCGGCGATGGCCTCGCCGAGCGCCTGTGCGCCTCTGTCCCGTGAGGCCGTCCAAAAGCCATTCCTGGGCAACAGCCGTACGGACCCCAGGTGGGCCACATACACCGTCAGCGGCCCGTGGTCCGTGGCCACCGTGGTGCGCAGCGCCCGGGTGTAGGCCATCTTGATCTCGACTGGCTTGGTGTCCGCCAGCGGCCCGTAGTCCATCTTGATGTCGACCGGCTTGGTGTCCGACAGCGGCAGCCTGCTCCACAGCCCGACCGTGCCCTGCACCGTGTGGTACGGGTACACCTTCGCCAACTCCTTCTCGTACAGCGGCTTCGCCTGCGGGGCGATCTCCTCCAGGGCCAGTACGTCCGCCCCGGAGGCGGCCAGGTCGCGCGCGGTGCCGACCGGGTCGGGGTTGTCGGCGCCGACGTTGTGGCTGGCCACGGTGAGGTCGCTGCCCGGGTGGGACTTGTCGCCGAGCAGCCCGCCGAAGAGGCTCAGCCACACCGTGACCGGCAGCAGCAGCGCGGCCACCGCGGAGGCGGCGCGGCGCCACAGCGCCCCGGCCAGCAGCACCGGGATGAACAGGCCGAACCACGGCAGGAAGGTCTCCACCAGGCTGCCGAGGCCCCCGCGGTCCGTGATCTGCGCGTGCAGCAGCATGACCAGGCCGAGCAGCAGCGCCAGCGCCGCGACCACCGGGCCCCGCTTCCACGGGCCCGGCCGCGAGGCGATGCGGATCGCCCGGCGGATGCCCGCGCGCCAGGTGGTGGAGCCGGCATCCCGGTGGCCGCCGCCGGCTTGTGCGGGCTCCGCCGTGTGCACCTGCGTCATCGTCTGTCCGCGCTCACTGCCGGTCACTGCTGCATCCTCGGGGCCTGGGTGAGGTCGGCGGGTGTGGGTCATACCGCCAGTCAACGCAGCGTGGTGTTGTCGGCACGTATGGGATTTTCGATACGCCGACGATATGCGTCGGCTCGTAGCATCGAGGGCATGCGCGTGTTGATCGTCGAGGACGAACCCTTTCTGGCAGAAGCCATCCGCGACGGCCTGCGCCTGGAAGCGATCGCGGCCGACATCGCAGGTGACGGCGACACCGCTCTGGAACTGCTGGGCGTCAACGCCTACGACATCGCCGTCCTCGACCGCGACATCCCCGGACCGTCCGGTGACGAGATCGCCACACGCATCGTCGCCTCCGGCAGCGGCATGCCGATCCTCATGCTCACCGCGGCCGACCGTCTCGACGACAAGGCCTCCGGGTTCGGACTCGGCGCCGACGACTACCTCACCAAGCCGTTCGAACTGCGAGAGCTCGCGCTCAGGCTCAGAGCACTCGACCGCAGGCGCGCCCACAGCAGGCCTCCCGTGCGAGAGATCGCAGGTGTGCGCCTTGACCCGTTCCGCAGAGAGGTCTACCGGGGCGGCCGCTACGTCGCGCTGACCAGGAAGCAGTTCGCAGTGCTCGAAGTCCTCGTCGCCGCCGACGGCGGTGTCGTCAGCGCCGAAGAACTCCTGGAACGCGCGTGGGACGAGAACGCCGACCCGTTCACGAACGCCGTACGCATCACCGTCTCGGCACTGCGCAAGCGTCTCGGAGAACCCTGGATCATCGCCACCGTGCCAGGCGTCGGCTACCGCATCGACACGCACTCAGAGGCCGGTCACAAGGGAGGCGAGCGTGGATAGAGCACCTGGGTTGAGCGTTCGCCTCAAACTCACCCTCAGCTACACCGGATTCCTCATGCTTGCCGGCGTCCTGCTGCTCGCGGCGGTGTGGGTGTTCCTCCTGCGTTACGTCCCCGAGCGCGCGCTCATCGTCCCCGGCTCCACTGGCACCTCCACTCATGGTGTTTTTCCCATCCGGTCCAACCTCCTGCACGTTTTCGCCCCGAGGGCAGCCGCAGTGTTGGCGTTCCTTCTGGTGTTCAGCGCCGTGGGAGGGTGGATCCTCGCCGGCCGGATGCTCGGCCCGCTGACTCGCATCACGGGCGCCACCCGCCTGGCCTCGACCGGATCGCTCTCTCACCGAATCCGGCTACCGGGCCGCAAGGACGAGTTCCGCGAACTCGCCGACGCCTTCGACACGATGCTGGCACGGCTCGAAGCACACGTCGCCGAACAGCAGAGATTCGCAGCCAACGCCTCTCACGAACTGCGTACCCCGCTGGCGATCTCGAAGGCACTCCTCGACGTGGCCCGCACCGATCCGAACTGCGACACCGGCGAAGTCATCGACCGCCTCCACGCCGTCAACACCCGGGCGATCGACCTTACCGAGGCGCTGCTCCTACTCAGCCGCGCTGAGCAGCGGTCCTTCGCCCGACAACACGTCGACCTGTCCCTCATGGCGGAAGAAGCCACCGAAACACTCCTCCCCCTCGCGGAAAAGCATCGCGTCACCATCGAGACCTGCGGCGACATCACCCCCACGATCGGATCGCAAGCGCTGCTCCTACAGCTGACCACGAACCTCGTGCACAACGCGATCGTCCACAACCTGCCTGCGCAGGGCACCGTGTGGGTCAATACCAGTGTCCGCCTCAAGACTGTGGTGCTCACTGTCGAAAACACCGGCGAGAAGCTCACCCCAGCGATGGTCTCGACGCTCACCGAACCGTTCCAGCGCGGCACCGAACGCATACGCACCGACCACGCGGGCGTCGGCCTCGGCCTGGCAATCGCCAAAACCATCACCCACGCACACCACGGAACACTCACCCTCACTCCGCGCTCCGCCGGCGGGATCCGCGTCACTGTGGAACTACCCACGACAGACCCACACTCCGGCAGGTAACGAATCAGGGAATTGGTGCGCCGTCACCCCACGGCATGCTGTTCGCGGCGGCTGCGGGCTATGTCGGGGGCACCGCAACAACGGTCTCCCGCATCACACTAGGAACGGATACAGCGGCCGGTTGGCCGGTCGGCGGGTGGGCGGCACTGGAGGGGGAAGTCGGCGGCGCTCGTGCTCAGGTAGCGGCCGATGCACGCGTTGGCCGTGGTTCTGCCGCGCGCTGCTTGAGTTCCCGGTAATCGTGCTCGATGCGCCAGCGGATCTTGGCCAGGCGGACCAGTTCAGCCATCGAGGTGGCGGCGGGCAGGTTGGACAGCCAGTAGTCGGTGGGTGCTTCGGCGTCTTCGGGCCATTCGACCAGCAGCGTGACCTCGGGCAGGACACCGTTCCAGC